>CAYOVU010000188.1:0-37285 GCA_964407505.1 uncultured Acidobacteriaceae bacterium
GATTGAGAAAGCTCGGAATGAGGATCGACCATGCGAAAGACAAAGTCCCAATCTCTTGTGAGGGACTTTTCAGCATAACGCAACGGCCAAAGCGACAGATTGACAGAAAAGAAATTCGTGGCGAATGTAGTCGCAGCATCACGGACCCGATGCAAAGCTCCGCCAGTGGTAAACTATAATTCCGCAAACGCCGGAGAGGTGGCCGAGAGGCTGAAGGCGGCGGTTTGCTAAACCGTTATACGGGCTAACACCTGTATCGAGGGTTCGAATCCCTCCCTCTCCGCCATACAGTCTGGAGTGCAGAGAAATCCGCACGGATTACTCTGGAAATTGCAGTAAATGGCCGCAATTTCGCGATTCATGCGCTGAAACTGGACCAGAGAAAATGTCATCGTCGAGGCCGTGGGCCGGTATTACTAATATTTTCTCCAGTAGGCGTTTCCGCAGTCCGGTTTCAACAAAACCGCATGCGCGAACGTAATACGATCACTAACCGATGGTGAGGCGAAAGCGGCTTGACTCGCGCGGGGAAAATTTATTGAACCTTCGCATACTCCATCCGAGTTCGCGATCTGCAAGAGTGGGAGTTGATCCCTCGTCGTTTCGATCCGGTCCGCAGCCTCCGCGCAGAGGTTTTTATCAATGGAGCGAAATCGCCGCGCATCCCCGAGCTCAAAGGTGACTCTGATCACGGATCTATTGCACTATTTGTCAGGCCTGGGCGGGACAATACGACTGGGCAAGTGATTTTCGCGAACTTTCGCTATTGCAGCATGAGCAATCCGACGCCAGAGGATATGCCCAAACCTCGACTGTTTGCACCAGCCGGATTAGTCCAACACTGGCTGGTCTCCCCTGCCATACACGGAGACAAGGCAACTCGCCGGGCGTCACGATCCGACTGGTCTGGGCTTACTTGGGCGCCACTTTCCGTGGAGACAAACGGAATCGCAAATCTCTCACGGTTGAACGCAACTACTGAGAACCATAATTTCACCATCGCTCGATTTGAGATTGTAGCTGACTCTGATAGCAACAGATTGCTAGGCCTTGGATACAGTGACACGCCGACTTTGTATTTGAATGGAGCGATGGTTTATGGCGGAGACAATTCTCAATATTCGCGAGACCCCCGATTCCTCGGTATCGTTGGCCTATTTGACACCGTCAATGTACGATTGCATCGAGCGCGCAGAGGGCAACCCGAAACCAGATTTCTTTGGGGGAGTGTGGAAAAAACTGATACGAAGACGTCCGAAGGTCGTGATATTGATGTTTTTTAGCATCATTGTAGCAGCTGCGATATCAGTTGGAATGAGATCTTACTCTCGCGCTTGGCAACCCAATGTCGCGCAAGAGACTTCACCGTTCATACCAGAATCGCATTCTGCCAACCCACCGGATATAGCATCACCTTCTGTCGACCTTTCAGAGAAATTCGTAACGTACTCCGTCTCTGGAGCGTTTCAAAGGGGCTTCAAACTGTCCAGCAACAGTGAGGTTGTGATTGAAACGAAAACCGGCCTCGAGGTTGCAGCAAAGGTGACGATCCTGGCTCCAGATGGCACAAAGGAAGAATTCGTCGGTAAGGCGGTTTACAACATAAATCGGATGTGGCAGTGGCAGGGCCAAGGATCGTTGGGCGGGTCACTTGACTTTCAAGATCAGAACAACACTTTTGTTCGCTACCCCGGCGGGTACGTCCTGACTAACTCAGCCTATGACGGTCCCAAGTCGGGGGGCATTGTCACTTCGTCCAACACCGTCTTCAACCCGATTTCCGCCTCAGAATCAATTCGAACCAAACCTGTTGTGGAGCAGAAAACCCGAGTCGATGGTGAAGAGCTTCCTACTTGTGTTTCCGGGGAGTGGCTTGAAACAAATGACAGGACACAAGAACAACACGTTTGGCATTTCGAAGCCGATGCTATTGGACATTTGAAAACCACCAGGGATGATGATCAGGTTGAAGGCGATTACCAGTTTACTCGCACAGATGGGAGCAATGACCACTGGATCGGGAATTTGAAGTTCCACCAACGTGGAAAAAGCGCGGAGCCGAACAAGATTCTTCGACCGGACGCTAACTCGAACTGTAGCAAACTAACGACAGACAATAGCCATATTTCGTTCGCGAAAAAGAACTAAGCGCAACGCGCAGACTTCACAGTGTCAAAACGTGCGTGGCGAACAACTCCCTGGTCTGTCCGGGCCAGCTCAAGTAGAGGACCATTTCAGATGAAGGTGACGTACCAAACATTCACGCTTGCTGACGCAGGACGCGGCATCCGGATTTACAACCACGGACTCTACGGCTACGTGAAGAATCCTGATTTGGACGACCGCGCCCGCCAGATGTTCGATAGTGGTCTCGGTTATACGAACCAAGATATTCTCCGACAGGTGGAGTTCATCGGCAAAGACTACGGCGGCGCGGCTGGCTTCAAGGCTGCACATTCGCTTGCACCAGACATTACTCGTGACATCTTCGCCAATCGTACACTGTAGATACAGACGATCCAATCGGCTCAACCGATCTTGGTCTGAATCCCCAGTCGAACCGAAATAAAAACGCTCTACGCGCCGTTCGTGAAGCACATCCACGGAAAGAGCAACTGGCTCGTATGAGCCAACAAGCTTTGGCATCATTTGAAGCCAGACACCTTCCCCATCGAAGACCGCTTCGTCGATGGCTTCTTCAAGATCAATGACTCATCGTCCGTCGATAAATACATGAAGCTCCTCGACAAGTTCAGGACTTATGTGTTGGCCCGGCGAGAGTGGGTTCAGGCTATGCGGCAGGTCGATGCGAATGTCGATGGCGTTCCATGTTCCGAAAACAAACCCTGGGACAAGATGTCCTATGGCCTTGGTGACGAAGCCAACAGCGGAGGCTGCGCCGGTAACGCGATAGCGTGACTTGAAATCAGGACGTGTGGTTCCACGGTGTTGCCGCTGGGTCATCGGGGAGCGCAAGACCTTCCAGCGTCGGATGTTTTCGGCGCGAAGAGATCCGCGAGTTGCTTAGGTTCGGAACCATTGTTGTGAAGGAATAAGTGTGGGATTCGACTCGCAAAGCAGCTAGACATAGAGAATTAAGGCCTCGAGGTTACTTGGTGACAGGAACCGGACCGCGAATCTGTTTCAATTGTTGGCAGGCCGCGCCATAGTGGTAGTTACTCGAATGGCGTCTGCAGGCAATCGGCGGCTGTATGAGCTTGGAACCCGTGCCGTTCTGTAAAGTTTCTTGAAGAGCTAGACAATTTAAATTACTTGATTCTGAAACCCGCTCCAGACGGTGTTTCTAGGGGCAGAGGCGTGTTTACCGCCCTGAAAGAACGGCGCACACATCATTGATACTGGCCTCGTCAGAATATCCGCTCATTTGATCGAATGGGTTGCAAGTATGTGATCAAATTACCGTCATTGCGTGCGATTGCGTATGCGGAGCGATAGGACTTTTCCACCCTGTACTCGGCAAGCGCAGGATTGACCTTGACGTATCCAACAACGAACGAAAGCCGGTTTCGAAATGGGAAATCGGTCGCCATATAGAGTTGCCGCGGTATCGTTCTCTGTGTCGCACCCTTCAGCGAGACGAGTTTTGCGCTATCGCTTTCCGGGATAACAAATCCGATCTGATTCGGAAGCTCGGAGTCTGGAGGTTGAAACAAATCGAATGGGCGCATCGTTGTGACTCCGGCCGATTCGAGATCCGCGTGCAACTCTGTGGTGACTTTTCCGATCTGTCCTTGACCCGTGCCTTGTACTTCGCGATAGATGAATAGGAACGGTCCCTCTTCTCGTTCAACGATCCGAACGCTCCGCAATGCGCCCATATACACCAAGTACACAAACAGGACTGCGCAAAGGATTGCGAACACAATTCCGGCCTTGACAAGCATTCGTACCTCGTCGAAAAACTGAGAAGAATCTTCTCTCGTTTTCTGTTGAAGACTAGCGCAATAGGGCAGTTCGACAGCGCCGGAATCGGTGAACAAGCGCTATGAGCCGGTGAATAGACGAATCATCCACCGAATCGTCAGTAAGCGAGATTGCGCAACAGTCGAGAGCCTGCACGGCTCGCGACGATACGCGCGCCAGACTTCATCACAGCCGTGACTCGATTTGTGTCATATGGTTCAATCGACTCTACCAATTCTAGATTGATAATGTGCGACCGATGGATACGCAGAAAGTTCAGTGTAGAAAGATGAGTTTCCAGTTCTGACAGGCGAACACTTAGGAGATATTCCTTGTTCAGTGTGTGTACGGTTACATAATCATCCGCACCTTGAATACGTTCCAAACTTGTCAGCGCAATCGGGACTATGCGATTTCCGTCACGGACAAATACCCGCGAAAGATTGGGACGAGACAACGACTCCTGGGCGCGCTCCATGACCGAAATCGACGAATCATTGCCCATTGCCTCAATACGTCGCAAGAGCCGAACGAGACGGTCCTTGCCGAATGGCTTAAGGAGGTAGTCCAGAGCGCCGAGTTCAAACGCAGTCACAGCGTATTGATCGTGAGCAGTTGTGAACACGACCTGCGGTTCATATTCAAGCCGTTCAAGCACTTGTAGTCCGGTGGCTCCCGGCATAACGATGTCAAGGAATAGCAATCGTGGCCTGTGTTTATTGGCCATTGCAATGGCGGTTCTTCCATCCGAAGCTTCGTGAATCTCCGTTGTCAAACCCAGTTGCGACAAGTGGGTCCTCAACGAACGTCTCGCTAGTGGCTCGTCATCCGCGATTAGAACTGAACTATGCATGTTCTATATTATTTTCTCCGCTAAAGGGACTCGTATCGTAGTCCCCATGGTTTGGTATCTCGAACCTAGCCTCGAAACCGTTCGAATGGGCGGTTGTCGTCAGGACGGCATCGCTCCCAAAGAGGTTGTTCAGCCGCTCTCTCAACGAGCTAAGGCCGAGCTGGTGAGATTCGCGCTCGTCCCTAGCCTCGCCAGGACCATCATCCCGTACCGTGACGGTCAACCGGCCTTCATAGTACGTGCTAGCGATCGAAATGGAGCCGCCTTCAGGACATGTGGAGATCGCGTGGCGAACTGCGTTTTCGGCCAGGGCCTGGATCGAGAATGGCGGCACAAAACACTGAAATGATTCCGAATCGATGTCGTACCGCACGTGCAGCCGATCTTCATATCGAAGTTGTTCGAATGTCAGATACTGTTGTGTGAAATCGTACTCCTGAGAAAACTCGACAACGTGGCGCTGGTCTTCTCGCAGCGCGTATCGAAGCATATCTCCTAGCCGCTCGAA
This sequence comes from uncultured Acidobacteriaceae bacterium, assembly GCA_964407505.1. Lineage (GTDB taxonomy): Bacteria > Acidobacteriota > Terriglobia > Terriglobales > Acidobacteriaceae > Sulfotelmatobacter. The sequence continues at coordinate 5,286 of CAYOVU010000188.1, forward strand.
TGCTCCCTCGGCTAAAGTCGGTTTGAACTTCGCCAAAGCCGAAAGTGTGTGCAATGCATTGAAGAGAAAATGGGGGTTCAACCGTGCTCGTATTGCAATCATTCTCGCATTGGCTGCGAGTGCTTCTGCCTTCATGGCCTGCACTTCCTTGTCGCGGAGGCGATTTCTAATCTGCACCGAATAGGAAACCCCCGAAACTGCGCCGTAGATGAAGACGCCTATCAGCAGTTGCCAGCCGAGTCCGCGAGAGGTCCAGTACCGAGGAAATAGATTGGTCCAGCCGCGAAGAGACTCAACGCAACAGATCAACAGATTCCAGAGAAGGGCGTAAACCAACGAAAAAATGCACTGCAATGCATAAAAGTGCATCTTCGCACGAAGCGGCCATGGCAGCTTCATACACGAGTACCAAACTCCTATCCCCAAGACGGTCGCGGTTGCAGCGCTAATCGCACTCGACATCAACGCTTCGCGAAGGGTTATCGCCGCTGAAGTCTTTGCAACCAGTACCCAGAGCGCAAAATACGGCAGAGCTCGACACAAAACCATCGCGTAGCGCTTTAGGGCTGTCGACATAGATACATCATCGCAGTCTCCACGGCCGTCGATCCACTATTCACCGGTCGATATCGCCCATTCACCGAATCAGTCTATCCGCGGAATCATGAAGATTCTACGGTGGAAAAGAATCAGTAAAGTATGAAAGGCCTTGAGGCGGTCGCCATGGAGCATCCTCACGAAACCGGGCATTAAATTACTTGACTCGACCACTACGGTAGGCTGAAAATGGCCAAGTAGTCAACAAGTTAATTGGTTTCATGCCGGGAAAGAATAGGTAAATTCCGGTGTGTTCAGCGGGTAAGCTGCCTAAGTACTGGGGAGGATGGTTCTCTCCGCTCGGAAATGGAGACATGAAGGAAACCAATCTAAATGTCTTTTACCGCTTTGGCGAAGCGCTTGAAAATCTAGGGTCGCAGGTACGCGCTGGCATGGAGTTGGGTCAACTCTACGCCTACCTAGTGCTGACCGAGGAGTGGGTTTTGGCGTTTCTCAAGGAAACAGAAGAACTGATGCCGATGCTCAAGGAGACGCGCATCTCCACTAATTCTCTGCTAGTTAATATTCAAGCAACAAAACAGGCGACTATTGGCCATTGGGTGAGAAAAATTACGCCTGCTCAGGTGTCTGCACTGTTGAATGGCAAAGAAGAAATGGAGAAGAACTTCGAGAGGGAGCACAGGAACCTGTGCGTATTCACGGTAACGCGCAAGGCAATTTATGACACGCGTGCTCTCGTAGAACGTCCCGAAGATATGTTTCCCGAAAATCTACATGCGATTCTCGGAGAACAGATGCTCAGTGATCTTAAACAGGCTGGAAGGTGCCTAGCGTTTGAGATTCCAACCGCCTGCGCTTTCCACATATGCCGAGGGACTGAAGCCGTGATGATTAAATACCTGGAATTGTTAATGAAAACGCCTTGGCCGTATCCTAAAAATAGAGACTGGCACGCCTACATTCAGCACATGGAAAATCACAACGTCCCTAAGAAAATAACTGATCGCCTTAATGAGATCAGGTTGTCGGACAGGAACGCATACAATCACCCTGATATCAATGTACCGACCGAGGAGGCGACAATTGTTTTTGGGTTGTGTACTGACGTAGTGTTTCTAATGGGAAAAGAAATGAGCAAACTTATATGACGGACAATAAAACCGAGGCTCAGAAATTCGATGCCGTTGTGCGAACAATGCTCTCCGTATCGCGTGAGGAAATCCAAAAACGAGACAAGGAATGGAGACGCAAACGAAAAAAGAAAAAAGTGACGAAGTAGCTTTCTTCATTCAGGGAGAGCATAGAGTTGGCGATCCTTGGCGCGCAGCACTGCCAGAAAAGCGTGAAGATTTCTCTTCTGTTCTCCGACAATGAGAATTCGTAACATTTTCTTTCCAGAGACGAGATCGTACTTGTCGGACAACTCCATACAGATCTGCTGAATGTGATTTTCGTTTTCAGCGTGTCCAATCAAATAGACCGTCTCCACATTCTTTTCTAGACCGTTACGGATAAACCTAACGTAGGGAGCCGTTGGAGCGATGGCCTTCTTCAGTTTGATTGATTTTCCGACAATGACAACAGCGAAGCGGCAGTATGCTTTTACGAACTCTAGATCTGTTTCCTCGTCTCCAACGCGCCGCAAAGATAAAGTATGCAAGAACTCGATGAGATCGTTGACTTCGGTTACTACGTCTTGGTTCCTTGTTTTCCCGAAAACTTTATGGCCAAGATAATCCATTTCTTGCAGGAACACGGGATAGAAAAACCCAGCTTTGGAGATTACGTCAAATTGTGCGAATAGGTCATTAACCCGTATTGAGCCGTCATCAATCTGTGGATGGAGATATTCTTCCAAGAAATGATTAACAACTTCAGGCCGCTGCTCTCTGAAGATTTCCGCTGTCACAAAGAGGTCAATGGCCCGACCCTGTGGTGGAGAAATGTACCGTTTTGCTCGATAGAGGAGAGCCGTTGAGACAAACAGATAAACGGCCTTAACGAAGTTTTCGTGGTGGGGATCGTCCCGCTTTACTCTGACCACTACGCGGTCGGCCTCAAGGAATGCCTGACGCTTGACATCGCCTTCCACCCATTCGAGCTTGACGCCTTTCACCTGGAATCCAGGCATTTCTTTGGCGTGTTTCTTGACGAACTCGTTTACATTGCCTTGGAAGTCGTGCTGGACGAATTTTTTATGCGCGAAACGTAAACCCAAGTGAAGACGCATCACGGCTTTCCAGAAGAGAGCAAACCATTTTTCTGCCTTTTCTGGATTAGTTAGGATTGCCGTTACGATGATGGCGATGGTTACGCCGCTGCCGAAGAGGAATGTCAGGACCGAGTTAAGCATGAATGAGGCCGCGTGTGGACTGCTTAACGCGGTCTCACTTTATCACACTCAGAGGGATGCTTCGCAGCGCTGATCAGTGGGACGTTCTTTGCCGCGCAATTCTGAGCGATGCTCAGCTAGATCAGCAAGGCAGCCACGCCTGTCGCACACGAATTTGATGTCGCCACTGTCGGGGAACACGGCGGCTAGATTATCTAGATCTACTGGCTGACGGCAGAATTTGCACTTTGCCTTCCCATCTCTCACGTCGTCCAATACGCCAAGGCCGTCAAGAAAGTGAACAAGATCGTCGTCGTGAACTGCTGAAATTGCGCTCTGGGGATTCATCGGGGTGCTCCATTTTGCTCAACACTCTACTTAATGGTAGATGCGGCGTCAATGGCTTAGGATACACCCCAGGTTGTATTATCCGAGGTCTTATCCTGTATTGACAATTTTTCCACGCCGACCGCGTTTCCGACTCCAAGGCTTAGTGAATCGTGGAGGAACCCACCTTGCCAGTCAGTTCGGCGAACGTGAGTCGTCTGCCGACCATCTGCGATACGGCTGGACTGAAGCGGCCAGCGGCATCAAGTTCTTTGCGATTATTGAAACGGAAAACTTGCTCGTCAACGTAACGTTCCAAATGAAAAGGTTCCACAGCGACGTAGGTTCCGCGAAGGCCGCGCTTCAACAGCGACCAGAAATTCTCAAGGCCGTTGGTGTGTACGCGACCCTTCACATATTCCTCTGCGTGATTCACAACGTCATGAACGTAGAGGCTGGCCAGTTCGTTGTAGGCGACCGCGTCGTCGCTATATAGTTTCGCGCCGAACTCTACCTGATTCAGAATCGCGGTTTGTAAAGTCTCGCGCTTTACGTCTGGCACAACGGTAGCTCGTACTTTGCGCTCGTCGCGATCAAGCATTCCGTGAACGGCAGTTTTGCCCAGATGCTTGAACCCCTGCGAGTCAACGGTCTCGCTGCGCTTGGCGAACAATGCTGCCTTCCGTCCCTTGTGCATATTGCGGAACGATCCACCGATGAAGGTTTCGTCAGTTTCAACTTCGCCGCCATCTTTGCCAAACTTAGGAGCGCCGAACGATTCGTCTTTCATGGCGAGTCGAATCCGATGGAGCATAAACCATGCTGACTTCTGAGTAACCTTCACGCCCGATGCGATCTCGTAGCTACTGATTCCGTTCTTGCAGTTGGTAATCATCCAAGTTGCCATCATCCACTTGTCCAGAGAGATCGCAGAGTCCTCCATGACGGTTCCAACCTTGACGGAAAACTCACGCTTGGCATGATGCTTCGCACAAGTCCAAGTACGGCGCTTCTCGCTGAATTTCACAGTCTCGCACCCGCAGGTCGGACAAATGACCTTGCCGTTTGGCCATCGTCTGATAGCAAGATAATCAATGCAGTTGTCGGGGTTGGAGAAGTAGATAACAGCCTCTTGAAGGCTTGTCGGTTCGGGTTTCATAGTGGCTTCCATGAACAAATCTATAGGCTAAAATAGTGGTCGAGTCAAGTAATTTAAACCGTCGAGTGTAAACAACAGCATAAAGCGTAATTTCCGCTCTTAGGAGATGTTAACGCGGCGGATTCCAAAATTCATCGGCTTCGCAGAAATGTCGCACGACGGCCCCACCAAGAGGAGATCAGACATGAAATGGAAAAGTTTGCCAGCCTGGACGGCGAATGCCTCTACCTTTATTTTCCTTATCTCTCTTGTCTCGATGGCACTCAAGTTCATAATTTTGAACGAAGTTCGGGCTCAGGAGGGGCGAAGCGCCGCAGTGATGCACCTGACGAAATGAGTGAAGTCGTCAGGCAGCTGCGATTGCGACGCGGAGTTCGACTCGATGGTCAAAAAGATCGAGATGGACTATATCGGTTATCGAATGATGCTTCCGACAATAGATCGCAGCGCGTACGAGCGGCTGAAGAAGAGAGTGCGAGTGGCAGCATCGAGAGTGAAGGGTGCAGATTGGACTGCAAGCCGTGTCGATTGTGGATCGGCTTTCCGACCATTGCCAGCTCAGATCTATTGCCCAGGGGCGGATTCAATCGCGTGGGTATCCCGCCAGACGTGCGTATAGAACCGGAGGTCGCGGACAAAATTCGTTTCATTGTCGATTACTTCGCAAAAAGTTGAACGCGCGAAGCCTTGTGGTGGCGGAATGCGTCAGAGTCACGTTATGTCTTAGCATCGCAATGCTTTCGATCGCATTGAACGCCGTTCACCGGGTGCACCCAGGGATTGGCCGAATCGCGCACGCATCAGTGGCACTGGGGATTTATCGTCTGAGGCAAACAGAGGTTTGCGAAATGTTCACATTATGGCTACGAATCACAATCATCGCTCTAACGATGGTGTGTGTCGGCTCAACATCCGCTGGGGATCAACTCGCGAGCTCTCAATCTAATGTCCTTGTGCAAAGTACGTTACGCGTTGAGAATCCGCCGGTGAAAGGCAGTATCATCTCACTTGTCGAAGAGCAGTCAAGACTCCACGAAATTGTGGCGCAAATCAAACTGGCAGATTTTGAAGACAACAGGGCTGCCCTGAACGACCTCTATCAGCAACTGACTCCCTACCTTCAAAATGAGAACGCAGCGCCTCTGATTCACTACTGGCGGGGCTTCGCACTTTGGCGACGGGCCCTCAACGGGTTTAGTGATTCAACTTCCAAAGGCGATCTGGATGCGGACCTCAGCCAGGCAAGTCGGGAATTTGTCGCCGCTGGAAGGAGCCAGCACATTGCTGTCGAGGCGGAGATTGGTGAGGCTGCTTGCGAGGGCACCTTGATATTCTTGCATCACAACGAGCCTACCGAACTTCAGCGGCACCTTGCGCGAGACGCCGATCTGATGAAGCGGCTTCAGCAAGCAGTACCAAACAACCCAAGGTACTTATGGGTTTTGGGTGGGAGTCTTTGGAACCGCCCCGCGTCGGCGGGTGGAAGCCAGGCGACAGCGACTGACGCATATCGTCGCGGCCTGGCGGCTATCGATGACCAGCCGAACCCGATGTCCGTTTCCGTTGAGCCCACGTGGGGAAAAGCAGAGTTGTTGATGAGCCTTGCATGGTCGTCCCTTCACCAAACTGCACCTGATCTGAATCAGGCCGATCAATATGCCCGACAGGCTCTTAGCGTCGCTCCGACGTGGCATTACGTCCGAGATCTCCTCATACCGCAGATTGCACAGGCTCGCGCAAGCAATGCGCCGGCCATTCAAGTTCGTGCTGCCCCCGGTTCGGTGATTTTATACCGCGACGTGTCTGGCTCCTACGATCAGCATCCCACCGTGTTCAATGAACTGATGCAGTATGCGCGTAGAACCTACCGCATCTCGGGTCAGTTCTTTGGAATCTATCCCGTTGATCCCGATGCTGCCCAAGGCGATGCATTGAAGTGGCAGGTCGGGATCCGAGTCACCCCTGGAGACCCGGGAACATCGGCGTCAGAACCAATTCCCGACGGCCAGGACTTTCCGTCGGCAGAAGCGCTCAAACGAACCCTTAACTCACTTCACGCTCCGACTCTTCCATATAAGCTCATGATTCTCGACCAATCCGAAGTCGCAACAGTCGATTCGACCGTCGCCCACGCAGCTCAAGATGGCCTCTCAATTACTCCGTGGCTTGCTCTTAATGGATATGTCCAGATAGGGCCGACACGAATGGAATACCTGTCATATCAGGGGCCCCCTGAAGAAATAAAAGTGCGGATTCTGGTTCCGGTTAAGAGGCGGGCTTCTGGCCTGAAGGTGTCCCAATAAGTCTCTGTGCGGCATTGGATTGGTTTCCCCTCAATCGCCTCTAGCGGGAAGATGAACACGGCTTTGTTCACGAAGGCGCAAGCAGTCGCTGCTAAGCCAGGCCATCTCGTCCATCTCCGTTCTGCACCTATTCGTCTGCCGTTCCTTGAAACTGTGTTCACAGTTCCAAGGAGACCGCAATCTAGAATGCCGCTGAATGGAGTCCTTTCACATCGAGGAATTGAGCTTCCGCAGCCCAGCCGCCAGATTTCTCTTCAACGACAAATGCCAAATCATTATCGAGTCGGGTCTGTCTCGTTTGCGATCGACAACGACGTTCTGGTCTGTATCCCGTAGCACCTCGGCCAAAGTACCCGTGAGGCGGTTGCCGGCGGCGGCGGTCGTATCTGCAAAACTGATGATAAGTGGCTCGCTTGGCATGTGCCCCCCCTGTGTGATTGTCTAGACTCTGGATCCCCCTGATGCAGGTCGCGTCCGGAACGCGCTAATTCTAACAGCGATCTGATTGGCTCAGAAAGACTAAAGAATTCGAGGAAGTCCGCGAGCGGGAGCCCCCCGAACTCGGCGAGGAAGTCGTCGCCTCGTACCTGTACCACATTCATTTATACGACTGGCTGGAAACCAACGACTATGGCCGCTCTTTTGTCGACAACGATCTTTAGGTCAGACTGTGTCGGCTAGCGTCTTAGAAATGTCGCTAAGGAACAATCAAAATTGGAGCTCGCCAGAAAGTTGCCTTCTGTGTTGCCGGGTCGAGCACAGTGATCTGGCAGTCGTAATCTCCGGCAACGAGGTAATCAATGTTAACGCTGAAACTGAGAGGGACAATTCCAAGACGACTCGTTGCATTAGAAGCGACCGCAATGGGCGGAGTTTCGAGAACTTTGTTGTCGCCGAGATAGAGGCCAACAAAGCCAAAGATAGGTTGGCTTGAGGACGTGGCGCCTTGCACGGGTTGTTTATAGGCTTGGAGGTAGACGTAAATCTCGTGATTCGTACTGAACACTCGGTTCACGCTGGGGACGAGCTTCTGCCCGTTCTGCACGAGAGGGTTAACTGCTGACTCCTTCTCCCGGTGAGCGCCTTTCTCCACGTCATAAAGCGCCTGCTTTAGATCCACGCGCTGACCACTCAGCACGACCGAACTAATGGGAACACGCTTATCCTCCTTATTCAGGTTCGGAATCACGAAGACCGTTTGATAGGTGCCGATTCTGCCAGTCTCATCATCGCGCGCCAGAAACTTGATCATGTACTTTCCGGGCAAGAGCGTGAAGCCGGTATCGTACTCGATGGGGCGTCGAGCAAGCTCAGCTGCGGTTGCCTCCGAGAGCTTGATGTTGACGTTATCGCGGACGTTGCTGACCGTGTTGCCCCCAACGAGATCCTTGATTTCACCGACGAAGTCGATGAGAGTGTGCTCGGCACCGAAGCGCTTGGCAAGAGCCAATTCACGTCCAGGAATCTTAACAACGATGGGGACGAAGTACTCGGCTCGGTTCAGCTGGAAGTAATCGATCTCCATCGCGATCGAAAGTTCCGTAATCGGGTCTTCGAGCATCAGCGCGTCTTCGAGTTGGCGCTCTTTGTCGACAGCGGTAAAACGGCTGAACTGCTTGTCAGCGTAGTAGCCCTGACGGTACGTGAGGTTCGCGCCGGAATCGTTTGTGAGGGAGACTTTAACGCGACGGAACCTGCCGTTCTGGGCTGTGTTACTGGTGTAGTAGCCTAGGATGTAGTAGTCAGAAATGGCCTGCTGGGCCTGGACGATGCCACGTGTCAGGTCATTGTTATCGAAGAGCGCTTTGCCTCCGGTGTCGCCTGCAAGGGCGTAGAGAGTGTCTTGCGACTGCTGAAAGTTGGTGGTGTTGGCCAGGGCGGCAGCGCCTGTGTACACGCCAGAATTGCCGGGCGAACCTTGAGTCGCATCGCCGAGCGGAGCCTCGGCGACAAGGCCGCGGGTATCAATCGGCCAAAAAGAGACGCCAGCTTTAATAGCAGCGTCGACCGTGGCATGAAGCTGGGCCTGGTTGTCGACACCGTTGAGGCGGAGGCCGCTGGCGAAGTAGATGAGGGACTTCTTCTCGTTCAGCTGGCCGAGCATTTTGGCTGCGGTCTGCAGAGCGGAGAGCTGACGATCCGTGTTGAAAACGTTAAACTCGCTGTCGTCCTGTCCAAACGCAGCTCCTGTATCCGCGCTACTGGCATCGTCAATCGTCTCGGCCGATCCATGGCCCTCGCCAACGACGAGGGTCTGGAGGATGCTAAGCAACTTGTTGCGATCGCCGGTGAAGTCTTGGAGGGTGTCGACAGAACCGCCCTGGTACCGGAGGATGGATACCAGATCGACGGTTGTCATTTGCGTGCGGAGAAATTGTTCAGCTGCGGAAAGCGCACGGAGCTGATCGGCCGGGCGCATCGCAGACATGTCGAAATAAAGAGCCAGCAGGCGACGATTCTTGTAACGTTCAGTATCCGGAGCCTCAGCCGAGATCTGAGTGCGGGCGAGTCGTTTGTAGATTTTGATCTCCTGGCTCCCTGGGGCTGCGACTGGTAAGGGCGACGCATTGGCCGCTAGATCCTGGTGCTCGCAGAACGTGACTTTCTGAGGAGCGCCATCCTCAGTGACCGCGAAGTCCTTGACGGTCAGTCCTTCAATAAATTTGCCCTGTTTATCCTTTACTACTACCGTTTCGACGACCAGTTGCGACTTAGCAGTGAAGGTGTACGTCGTCGACTCGCTGGGAGACTTGTTTTGACCGACCTGCTGAGCATTTCCGCGAGGGGCAGTTAGCAGAACGATAATGACCAGCAGCATTCTCATCTCAGAACCTCAGGCGCAGCGAGATCTCGAGACTGCGCATTGGGTTGGCGGCAACGGGAAGACCGAATTGCGTGCTGTTAATGGTCGTGTTCCAGCCGGTGAAGACGCCATGGTTGAGTAGGTTGGTCGCATCCACGCGGGCATCCAGATAGAAGCGCGTGTTCGGACGGAACGTCCGCGCAAGCGAGCTATTGAGGCTAAACTGATTGGGGCCGGTAATTGAGTTTCTGCCTGCCGTTCCCCATTGGCCGGGCAGCGGCGCGGCATAGGCTGCGACGTTGAGGTGAGGACCCGCTCCCGACGTGTAAATAGGAGAGCCGGTGGGGTCTGGACGGATCGTGCCGGTGAATCCTGTTTCGGGCACGGCTTGTAAATAAACAGGAGTTTCGGGCAGGCCAGTTCCAACGACAATCTTACTAAGGACAGTCCACTCTTTGAAAAGCCTGCCAGGCCACCCGGTCATCAGCGTTCGACCGCCAAGACCTTCGCCGCTTGTGTATTGGACTTGCATACTGAGCAGGTGACGTTGATCAAAGCTAGAGAGCGAGCGCTCGGCATTTAGATTCAGCCAATTCTGCGCGATGGCCGGTGTTGGCGAGGCGGCGTTTAGTGTCGGCGCTCCGGCGGATGTTGAATCACTCGAACTCTGACCTTGCGCACTCACTGTGACGTGCCCTAGCCCGCCAAGGAGAGCATCATCATCGATCGACTTTGAAAAGGTGTAGAGGAGCGACGCTGTGAATCCATTGACCAGTCTACGGCGCAGTTGGATCTGACCCGATTGGCGAGTTGAGTCGCCACCCGAAGTTTGATAGACGAACCCTAACGGACAGGTAGGACATGGATTGGTTACTCCAATCGGGTAGGTGTTGGGCAGGAACTGCTGAACGCCTCGCGTACCTTTAATGCCAAGGTAGGTTGCTGTTAGCTGAAGCGCGTGGGGAAGGTCGCGCTGGACGACCAGTTGCCAGGTCTGCGCATATCCGATGCGAAAATTGGGGTCGACCGCGAATGTGTTACTAGTCGTCGAGGAGCACGGTGTGAAGCCATAAGCCAGCGTGAGTGGGCAACTGGAACTGTTCTGCACGCTTAGACTCGTCGAAAGCGGCGACTGCTGGGCAAGATTGAGAGCCGATGTCTGATATACGGAGGTGTCGTGATATATGCCGTAACCGGCGCGGACAACGATGGTCGAAGCCGGGATCGGACGCCACGAGACGCCGACTCGTGGCTCAAATCCGTGTCTGTCCGGACGAATGAGAGAGCTCGGATAGTGGATGCCAGTGAGCGGACCCACGGGATCGCTACCGAGGACGGGAGCCACGGCTGTAAAGTTCGGAGCCACGTCGAGATTGACGAGGCGTCCGAGGAGTTCAGTCATTGGCGCGCCGTACTCCCAACGAAGGCCAGCATTGATCGTGAGGGTCGACAAAATACGCCAGTCATCTGCTGCGTAGGTGTCATAAACAGGTTCGCGAAGATATTTGTCCGCGTTGCCAAAGGCGAGTGAACTCGTGTCCGGTACTCCGATCAGGAAGTCCGCAAGGTCGGAGCCACCAGTTGTAACGCCACTGGCGGTGCCCTGTGTTGCTGCGCCGGTAAACGTGAAAATGCCGCGAGGGTTCTGCTGGAAGAAGTCGTTGAACTGCTGCTTACGAAAATCGCCACCGATGGTGATGTTATGACGGCCGTGATAGATGGCGGTTGAACCCGAGAAGCCATCGGTACGTGCGCGATTGAATGAGCTCAGCGCGTCGCTTAAGGCAGTGATCCCACTCGAAAAGTTCAGCGTGGGCGGTCCCCAGTTGACTGGGTCCTGATTATTCCCAGTGATTCCCGCCGCGCCTGAGACGTTCTGGCGATTTTCGAAATAAGGCACGATGTTCGTCCGGAGCCGGCTGAAATGATAGCTTGCGTATAGAAAGAAGCGTTGGCTGAAACGGTGAGACCAGTTGAAGTTTGCGTTAATGCCAAGAGCATCGGTCGTATCAGTGAAACCAAACAGGTTGGCATTGCCTGCCCTTGTGCTCTGGAAGTTGAAGTTTCCGTAGAGCTCGTCTTTGCGGCCCAGTGTCTTGTCCAACCGCGATTGTAGTGAATCCTGATGGCTGCTGTTGAGAACGGGTACTTGGTAGTTATAGAGTGAACCACCAGCAATGTTGGGCAATGGATAAAGCTGCAACAGAGCCAGCGCCTGTGGGCTGACGGGCACAACATTGCCGGGAAACGGCAGGCCCGTTAAAGGATTGAAAATCGTAACTGGTTGGCCGAGAGGGTTGAGCAGACCAGCGAGATTGCCCGTACGTTCCGCCGCAGTTGGTACGAGGCCAGACTCCGCTTCAGCAATGTGGTCCCTCGTCCACTGGTAGGCAACAAAGAAAATGGGCCCGTGCGGCAGCAGGTGCGGGATCTTGATCGGTCCTCCGAGCGTAAAGATGCCAGTGATGCGATTATAGGAAGCCTTGGGCGTCTCGAATCCACTAAGCGAGTAAGGACGCGCGTCGAGGGTAGAGTTGTCGAGAATAGCGGCAAACCCGCCAGTGTAGAGGCTCTTGCTGTTCGACCTTCTGTTGCCAAAGGCCTGGTCGAGCGAGAATTTCGAAGTCGCCGCGTTGTTGACGCTACCGTTCACGAGCAAACCGTCCGAGGGCTGCTGGCTCGAATCGTCTTGGGGTTTAGGTATCTCTGGCAGGTTGCCGTTTGAAGAGTCCGCTGATGCGGGCTTTTTCAGAGCCGCTGCGGAGCTAACAGCAAGCGGTTCGTTAGGCGCCAGTTTCGTGCGCGCCATCATCTGGTCAAGTGGAAGTAACGTCAATTCCCACTGGGCCGCAGGAATATTCGGAGTGATAGTCACTTCGGCTTCGATCGTCTGGAAGCCCTGCATCTCGACCTCCACCTTCGCAGGTCCATCTTGCACGTCTGCGAAGGTAAAGAGGCCCCGTAGGTCAGAGACTGTACTGACGCTCTTGGTTCCTTGCGTCATCCTAACCGTAGCTCCGGGAACAGGCCGGTCGGTGAAGGTGACTCGGCCCCGGTATTCGGAAGCGGGCGCTGGACGCACCATACAGAAGCAAATGCACGTGGCAAGCAGAAAGTTTTTAACAGTCTGTTGCGACATTCTATTTAGTGATCGGCTGCGCCTCACGATTGTAGCCTTTCGACATAGTCCGCGAGCCAAGGGTTCATTGAGTTGCCGCGCCATAGCAGAGCTCGACCCGTTACGAAAGAAGCCGGAGCAGCCTCAGGGGGCGCACAGATAGCCTAGAGCTATGAGGCCCGAGCTACGGACTATTGCAGAATTGCGACTGTACTCGACGGCCACGCCTAGGTTGTCGCATGTGCAGTAATGACGCTAGCCTCCCGCAAACTTGGAGTCGCCATACCAGGTAGAAGCGGCAGTGTTTGGCGACGAACATTCACCGGCAATTTTCTAGAGACTGCATACGGTCCCACAACTCTCCGGGCGAAGGATAGTGATCCCATACTTCCCCATTGATTGCCAAGTCTCCCGCTCCCGGTACATCGACATGAAGAGTTTCGCCGGGTCTAAAGGTGTAGGTGGTCTCAGGCAATTGGTCGACCTCGTCTTTGGAGGGTTGGTGGTAGATGCGAGCTGATCTAATACCCAATTCAAAACTCGCCCCATTATCCGCAATGGCGCGTAACTCGTAGAGCCCGCGACCGCTCTCAGCCCCCTCCATTTGCGCGAATTTGCACATCCCTCTGTCCCCTGCCGAAAGCGAGCATATCAGCGTGTGGCCCTGCGCCGGCTTAGCCACCAACATCAACACCCTCCCTCGCGTATGAGCTCGTACATTCTGAACAACTAAGCTGCAAGTCAGCACAACCACCATGACCACCAAAAGCGCAAAGGCAAACCGTGGTATTCGCATAGTCTCCCATCCCCTTCTCCACCAACCTGCGACAGTTCTTGGGTTTTGCTGCCAACGATTTACTTTGGTCTGTCCGACTGATTCGAGGCTCGCAATGCGGCGCAGCTCAACCCCGAGCTCCACGTATTCGCTCAACCGGGTGCGACACGACTCGCATTGGCCAACGTGCTCTGCCGCCTCACGTGGAATGGTCTGTCCATCGCAAACTGCAGAAACATACTCCGCCACTTCATCGCATTTCATGCGTCCTCCTCTGAGCCTCAAGGCTTACTCTTCCAGATGTTTCGTAATGCTTCGCGCGCCGCAAACAGTCTTGACCGCACAGTCCCGACCGGAACATCGAGATTCTGTGCCAGTTCGGTGTATGATTGTCCCTCCACCTCGCGCAACCACAACAAGATTCTCTGGTCCAACGGGAGTCGTCCGAATGCATCACCGATAATCGATATGGCCTCCGTCCGGCCGGCGCCGACCTCGATCTGTGGAGCTGCATCCTCAGGATTCTGCCGCCGCCACCAGTCCACAGCCATCTTGCGCCCGATCCCGTAAGCATAGGCCCGCAACGTCCCTCGCTCCGGCTGAAATCCATTTGGACGGCACCAGATTTTCGTGAATACTTCTTGCGCGATGTCTTCAGCCACCTGAGGATTGCACACTATCTGCCGTAGAAACGCCTGCAATCTTGGCGCATTCTCTTGATAGAATGCGCCAAAAATCTCCTCGTTTCCCCGGCAAATCTCTCTCCAGAGTTCCAGGTCGTCTGCCAATTAATCACTCCAACTGTTATCCGTGTCAGCGGCTCAAAAAGTTCATCTGAACCAAAAAAATAACTCCAATGGTAACCTCAGACTGCAAAGGCGCCTCCAACCAAACTAGAACTTTGCGCATTGTCTGTGGCGCGGATCGTTCTTGAATCCCGCCCTGTTGGTCGGCGTGTCAAACCACAATATTTAGAATGCCGCCCTCCCTGAAATCCTGCGCTTGTCTAGCCAGGAGTTTCCTGGCCATATTTCTCGTGTTTTCCTTGACAAATGTTAAGGTATGCTTACTTGAAACACCGCTATCTTAGTAACCACAATGCCCTATTGAAACGGCCTAATCGGCTACGTAACGAAAGGAAGGCTCCCAATGATTCACGACCTGGACATGAACAAACTCGATGAGATCTTTAAGGACAAACTTGGCCCTAGCGTTTACTGCATAAATCCAGACGATAACACTCACCAACACGACCAATATGGAAATCATGATCACGACAACGTAGATGACAACGCACGCGAAAATTTTCCTCGAATGCGACAATAATTCCCAAAAGAAATTTATTAAAAGATTGGTGGAGAGATCGATGGGCAACGAAGAAGCTACGACGGTGCGCAATCTCTCGTCCGACGGTGTCACGACTATTGAAACAGCTCAGCGGTCCGTTACAGATTGGTCCGCTGAGTTGTCAATTTGTGATTTGCCTTGGGTCATATATAACGCATCTCTTTACCAGGAAGTCCTGGAACGGTTGCCACAAGTGTTTGCGTGGGAGGACTCTAACGAAGTGTTTGCGATTTTGCAAACATTGCAACGGAGCACCGCCCTAAGGCGTTGGTGCAGTTTCTTGCAGCATGTTCGCACCTATGAACCGGTCTTAGCGCAACGTATAACTGAAACGTTTGATGCGCTGCCGGCCCAAGGAAAACTGCGAGTTCTCACGGCTCCTGAAACCTATCGTCGTATTGCATTGATGAAGTCCGAGCCTGGCCTTTCGATAATGCTCATATGTAATTCTCTAAATGCAGAATCCGTCCTGTACGGTCTGGGGCCAGCCAAAGGCGGATATTGCACTGCTCTTGGGGATGCATACTACGTTGAATCGGCTAAGAATGATAACGGTCAATGCGATTGTAATATTCAGGTCCTAAAAGCTCCAATTTTGATCGATGAGCTGCCGATTGATTACTTCAGTCCGAATGTGCAGAACGCGAAGAAGACGTCCGGGCCTGGACCTGCCCCTAGCGACTTCGGGGACTACACGAATGAGCAGATACAGGAAACAACTAGCCGACTACAGGATGCATTTAGCCGGATCGCGAAAACGAGCGTCGTTGCGGCACAATTGATCCGGGATTTTGTGAAGGTAATAATCCCGCTCAAAGTGGCTGAAGGATACGGTTCGACTTCTCAACCTCGGTTTCCGGGCCGAGTCTTACTTCGGGGAATCGAGAATTCACCGCCGGGTGTGCTCGCATCCGTCTTAGTGCATGAATCCATGCACCAACTTATGTACGTGCTGGAATTCAGTGGTGAGTTTGTGATGCCATTAAAGGGTGATGAAAAACACACGGCGACTTCGCTCTGGACGGGGCGTGACTTGGCGTTACATTCCTTTATTCATGCGTGTTTTGTGTGGTACGGGCTTGTCCAATTCTGGACTCTTCCAGGGAGCGATGACGTCTTTGAAAAGAACGAGCAAAATCGCGAGTTGGCTCGAGCGCTCTCCGGGTTTAAGCAACAGAATCCTGTCGATTTCCTCAAACCTCATTTGGGGAAGCTCCGCTCCGACGTTGTTGCGGTCGCGGGAACGTTGCAAGCCAGATTGGGAGACGCTGTCACTACGCGAGCGGTCGCCTAAACGAGGTTATGGGCCGAGGTCTGCCCGGCGAAAGAATTGTCACTGGCAAAAGAAGGTTCATTCTTTGGAGTTTGTCTCTCCTTGCATTGTCGGCACAAAACAGCTGTGGGGTTCTTGCTTCGATCGTTGGCTCTTACCGTGCTGCTATTCGGGACGGCGGGGATAGCAATAAGAGCACAGAATCAGCCCAGTTTTGAGGTTGTGGTTATCAAGCCGAGTAAGCCTGACACGGCTAATCGTGGTTGGGACAGCTCTATCGATCAGATGTCCATCCGGGCTTACACCCTGCGTCGAATTATCAGAGCAGCTTATGGCCTGAAATCCGACTCGCAGGTAGTCGGGGGGCCAAAGTGGATCGATACTGAGTGTTTTGATATTACGGCAAAAGTCGATGATGCCGAAGTTGCTAAGATCCGGGGTATGAGTCCCAAAGATGCCTCGAAAGAGAACCAGCTAATGTTACGATCCCTCCTCGCGGATCGATTTCAGCTCAAGGTGGGTCGGGTTGTGCGTTCCATTCCTGTTTACGAACTCGTTTTGGCCCAATCCACTTTTCGCTCGATCAAGTCCTTGGCTCTGAAGAAAACGGACAACCATGATTCTGCAGGTAGTGGTGAATCGAAAGAGCACAGCCACAGTCTCTCCGCCCACAACGGCCACATGACTGCGATTGGGATATCGATGGATGCACTCGCCGAAGATTTGGCAGAGATGCGAGAGACGGACAACCGTGTGGTCCTGAATCGAACTGCACTTACGGGCGACTACGACTTCCGCCTTGATTGGACACAGGATCGCGGGGAAGGCATTGCTGCAGACGCACCGTATCCAGGTCTGTTCACAGCTCTGCAGGAGCAACTCGGTTTGCAGTTGAAGTCACAGAAAGCGCCAGTCGAGGTAATAGTCGTCGATGCCGCAACCGAGCCCGTTCCAGATTGAGAGACACTCAGGGCTCTGTTAAGAATCCAGCAGATAATATTTGCCAACCCTCATATCAGACAAGGGGCAAACATGTCATTTTCGAGGATTTCTGAATATCTTGATTTCGAGATAGGAAGGAATCGCACACTTTCAGAAAAATACGGGACTGAGAAGTTCGCACTCTTCCTCTACTCCGTCTTGCGTATGCAGCAGTCCACTGTCGTTGTTGAACTAGGAACCGGGGCAGGGACGACAGCGCTTATTGCCGCACAAGCGCTAAAAGACAATCTGCAGGGTAAGATCTGGACTGTTGATGACGGATCATACTGGCGGGAAGGTGCACTGCGCCGATCATGTCAACAAGCACTCGGCTATCTGGACGAAGAAGAGACCCAAATGTCATTCATGAGACGTCTCGTTACAAAATTTGAGCTCGGTGATTATCTAGTTCCCGTGGACACACATGTAGAACCTGGTGCATTTTTCTGCCCAGATGAGCAGAAGATTAATGTTTTGTTTGCGGATATAAGATCAGGGCCAGTTTCCTGCGTTAATCTGCTCCGATACTACTTGCCAAAAATGGCGAGCTACTCTTCCATCTTCATAGACAGAGCTTCGACACTGTATGAGTCGCACCTGCTCCTTAATTACTGCGTCGAGCAGCTCAATCGCGGGAGAATACCACTAGATCTGTTAAGAGGCCTGCCGCACAGCGACTGCGTCCACATGCGCGAATTCGTCGATCGATCTTCGTTTTCGATCGTGCATCTTACTGAAACGCTTGGTTCGAAGACAAGCGCCGAACATCAAAACAGCCGAGCATGGATACGCATTGAACCGCTCGATCATCTTCATCACAATGACGTAGAAAATTATCTATGCCGGGAGGTTGTGCGGATTCCGGCCTGACAACCAGCTTTGCCTACGTTATTCGTTGCTCCGGCTAGCCGTTAGACAAGTTGCTGCTTACGCGGCGTCCTGAAACGCAGCTGCCTCCAGGTTAAAGAGGGAGGCATATCGTCCGCCGTCGGCGAGTAGAGATTGGTGGGTCCCCTGCTCCAATATTGCCCCGTTCTCAAGGACTACGATTTTGTCTACTGAGCGAACGGTTGCTAGCCTGTGCGAAATCATAATCGCCATTCGCCCTTCTAATAAGCTTCCGAGACGCTCAAAGAACTCGTGTTCAGACCTTACATCCAAACGAGCTGTTGGCTCATCCAGAATGAACAGTTTTGCATCACGCATTAGCATTCGGGAGAGAGCAATTTTTTGCCACTCTCCTCCTGACAATTCTATGCCGTATTTGAAACGACGGCCGAGCACTTGGTCATAGCCTAGAGGAGAATTCATAACCAACTCTGCGGCGCCGGCCAACTGCGCGGCCCTTCGGAGGCGGGAATCATCAAGTCTTGAGGCAAGATCGCCAAACCCGATGTTGTCGCGAATCGGGAGGTCGTAACACATGAAATCTTGGAAGATGGTACTGATGGCATCACGGAGCGAAAAGAGATCGTAATCGCGGAGATCCACTCCATCTAACAATATCTGCCCTGACGTAGGGTCGTACAGACGCATCAGCAGTTTAACGATCGTTGTCTTGCCTGATCCATTCTCTCCGATAAGGGCGACTCTCTCAGATCGCCCTATTCGCAAATTAATATCTCGAAGAACCAATGCCTCACAGCCAGGATAGCCAAAGCTGACGTTTCGAAATTCGATGCCCAGCTTAAGTGGAGAAGGAACAGGCAGAGCATTCGGCGATGAGCGAATATACGGGGCCATTTTGAAGAAATCAAAGAGGTCGTTAAGCAACACAGCCTGTTCTGAGATGCCATTGAGGTAGAAAAAAATCCTCTCCGTGCTAAGACGCGATCGCATTAAGGAGCCAGTCAAGAAAGTAAAGGTACCGAGAGAAATCGCTCCCGCCAAAACGCTTCTGAGAATCATAATATAGCCGGAGTAATAGCCGAGCGACGACAGGATTCCTAAGCTCCAGCCACCGACCCCTCGCTTCACAGCAAGATCCCGGTTTTCTTTGAAAATACGGGCAGAGACGGCGCGATAACGCGCAGTCAAGTGAGGGCCCAAACCGAAAATCTTAACCTCTTTGGCACTCTGGGCCCACGATCCAAGAAGGCGCACGTACTCCAATTCGCGTCTCTCGGGAGTTCGCTGAAAAAATACGGAATACGACAATTTGGAATAGCGTGCTTCAGCAATAAACGTTGGGATCGTCGATGTAATTAGCAGGAGAATCAACCAGGGAGAGAACAGTATCACGCCCACAGACACGCTCACCAGGATCCACAACTCCTGGGCGGCATTTAATAAGGAGGTCAGCAAGAACATACGCCCTGTAGCTTGGCTTCGTACTCGTTCGAGTTTGTCGTAGAAAACCGGATCCTCGAACGAAGCCAAATCGAGGCTTGCTGCATGTTCCATCAGTCGCGTTGCTACGTAACACGTAAAATGCTCTCCCAGGAGGCTATCAAACAGGTTGTTTGCGTGCGACAGAAGTTCGCCGACCAGACCCAAAGCGAACTCAAGTAGTAATAGATGCCAGACGCGATGAGTATCGCCACCATGGCGGTAGCTCGCCACGATGCCGTCGAGAATCTGTTTGGGAATCCAAAGCAGAATTACCGGCAGAGCCGCGCGTGCTAAGCGTAAACCTGTCGTTCCGACGAACAAATAAGGACTCGTGGCCCATAACATTTTGAACAAGGGCCAAATCGTACCCAGAGACGCGAACTGTTGTCGCCAGCCTAAGGTCGCTTCAGAAGTCGATGAACTCATAGGTCATACCAGATCCACTAGGTCATGGAATTGTGTTGGGGCGGCGTAATGCAATGGTCTTGTGATGGTCCTCCACGATCCCCTCCATGGCCAACCTTTTAACAATTCGACTCAGATGTTCAGGAGTGATAGCAAGCAGTTTTGCGATTTCATGTTTCCTCAGGATCGTTGCAGAGGCGGGAGCGGCATCCGACGCCTTCCCAACTCCGGCTTGCTGTTGTCTAAGAAAATTGATTAAGCGGTCTCTCGCATTACCCGAACTAGAATTAATAATCGCCATCGTATGATTTAGGCTCTCGAAAGCCATCAAACGACTCATATGGAACGAAAGATCGGCATCATTCCTTAGCATCTTGCGGATAGGCTCGGCAGGTATCGAGCGGATCTTACATTGGCAAAGTGTGGTTGCAGCGACGAGGGACGGCACCCCCAACAACGCCGCATCTGCACCGAGCGCGCAGGCATCAGAGCGCATGAGAGAGATAACTTCATGCCCGGAACCGTAAACAAAAGAAAATTTGATTGTGCCGCGGATCAAGAGATAGACGTATTCAACGCGATCTCCTTGTTGAAAGAGAACCGTTCTCGGACGATAAAGACGAACTGAGGTTGGCCAAAGCGCTGCCAATTGCCGATCGACGGCGACCAAGCTAACATGAGCTTCGCCCTCACGACTAGGGTCCGTGGCGTTGTGAGCTACGGAAAGCCCGGAACCGACATGATGCCCGTAAATCATACAGTGACAACACCCCTCCCGCTGATCGCTGATCGGTGACATTTCGGGTCAAGCAAAGCAGTTGCCCGCCTGTTGTGGTCTTGACGAGCATGTCCCAGCGATGGCATAAGCTCTCGGATTCGGGGGAGAACAAGCCTCCCGGATACGCGGCTCGATATGAAGCGCGCCTCTGGTGGTTGCGTCGCTGATCTTTTGTAGATAGGTTAAGCCGAAGATCTCGAGATCCTCCTGAAAGGTGCCTCGATTTGGGATTGATGAAGAGATGGGAACGACCTCTGGAATCTCATCGGTCAGATTGAGCTCAAGGAATAGGTTGGAGGCCGGGATCGGCGGTTGGGCATCCGGAAAGCCAAAGAGGGGACGAGCTACGAGATTGAAGTCCGTTCCATGCCAAGTTCCGGCAAAGTCGGTCGGTAGGCCCAGGTTTTGCAGGATAGAGTTATTGTCTAAAGCCCGTCGAATTGACGGGATCATCCTGTTCACGGGTTGGCTCCTTCGAATGATGTAACGCTAAGTGCCGTTGCTTTTGTCGGTTGGCCTTGTTCTTAACAAAAGAAGAGTGTTCGTAAGTCTTTTGCGCACCGCGCTAACTCTAAGAACGATATTCTTGGTATTCTCCCTTCGCTACTCAGAAAATTTTCTCTGGAATGTATGCTGGTACATTTCTAGATCGGCACCTCGTGCGAGGCTGAAACCAGAGAACCCTTGCACAGCATCTTGACGTAATAGGAGAAGTCAAGTGAATCAATTGATGACAAAGTGCGGACAGTCCTTTATCACACTAAGAGCGACCTGTCTCAACCGGTACAGGTAATCGACGAAGTTGTCGTCCGCGAAGTCGGAAAGCGCCGGTACATTGGCGGCGAGAGAATTGCAAGGATTGTGTAGAAGCTTCGGGCCAATCGATTCAGGGTTTTGGTTTTCAACCGTCGCAAGGCAATAGCACGGTAAACGTTCAACGGGCTGACGGCGACTCTGACGAGTTGGAATGACGCTAGCATTGTTGTGCCGGTACCAGCCGGAGCGACGACAGGCAATGTGGTGGTGACCGTAGGCGGGGTGGCGAGCAACGGAGTCAGCTTCACGATATTGCCGACACCAAACATCACGAGTCTGTCACCGGCATCGGGCGGGGTGGGCGCGTCGGTGACGATTACAGGGACGAACTTCGGCTTGACGCAGGGCACAAGCACAGTGACGTTCAACGGGACGACAGCTACGACGATTACGAGTTGGAATGCGACCTCGATTGTGGCGACGGTGCCGACAGGAGCAACGACTGGGAATGTGGTAGTAGTGGTCAGCGGAGTCGTGAGCAATGGTTCTTGGTTTACGGTGGCTTCGAACATTGTAAGCCTGGCGCCAACATCGGGAGCAACTGGCGCGTCAGTCACGATCACGGGAGCAAATTTCGGCACAACGCAAGGTACGAGCACAGTGACGTTCAACGGAACGACGGCAGCGAGCATTGCGAACTGGAGTGCGACGTCGATCACTGTAACGGTGCCGACGGGAGCAACGACGGGCAACGTGGTGGTGACGGTGGACCGAATGGCCAGCAACAGCATTGCGTTCGGCGTGTGTGCTGGAGCATGTGCCGACTACGGCAACGGTTATCAGTACCGGCAAACCATCGTGCTTGGCCACGCGAATGTCCCGAACACCGACCAGGTCAATTTTCCCGTGCTGATTTCAGGAGTCTATCCGTATCTGGCGAACGTGAGTAACGGTGGGTTGGTGCAGAGTGCGAACGGGTACGACATCGTCTTCAGTTCGGACCCAGAGGGCGGGAACCCGCTGAATTATGAAACCGGCACCTATGATCCAGTGACAGGGACGGTAAATTTCTGGGTTAGTATCCCGACGCTCTCGCACACCACCGATACGATAATTTACCTGTTCTATGGAAACAGTTCCATTACATCAGATCAATCGAATAAGACTGCGGTATGGGATGCGAATTACGTTGGGGTTTGGCATTTGCCGAATGGCACAACGCTAACCGCAAATGATTCCACCAGCAACGGGAGGAACGGAACCATCAGTGGAGTCACAGCGACCGCCGGGCAGATCGACGGCGGAGCAAGCTTCAATGGTTCCTCTATTATTACGATTCCTACAATCGGTTCGCTCGCAGGTCCCTTCACGATCGAAGAATGGGCTAGCCCAGGTTCGACCAGCGCCACCTTGGGTCTTTTCGGTTCTCGATCACCTTCAGACGAAAGTTTCGACGCCAAATTGACGGGTGGACTCGTTCACGCGGACATTGGGAGTGGCAGTGGCTGGCTCAATACTTCGGCGGACGCGAGTTTCTCGTACTCCGTGAACTCCTGGCATGACTTTGTTTACGCGGTTTCTGACACTGGCTATCAAATTTTCGCGGATGGGGCGTCAATAGGGTCAGGTTCGTTCAGTGGCACACCGTTGCTATTCGACTCGAACCACATCCTGGAAATTGGTGGCACGGGATATGGAGGCGAAGAGTTCGTTGGCGCAATCGACGAGGTCCGCGTATCGAGTACGATCCGTTCTGCCGACTGGATTGCGACAGAGTATGCGAATGAATCGTCGCCATCCACTTTCTACACCATTGAAGGTCAAGCGACGGCCTACAGCGCGCCGACAATCCAATTCCTGTCACCAGCCGCGGGTCTGATCGGCTCATCGGCAATGATTCAAGGATTTGGTTTCCAATCGACCCAGGGCGCAAGCACAGTCACCTTCAACGGGGTGACGGCTACTCCAACGAGTTGGAACGACGCCAGCATAATCGTGCCGGTCCCAGTGGGAGCTACGAACGGCAATGTGATCGTTACAGTAGGCAGCGTGCAAAGCAACGGAGTTAGCTTCACTGTACTGGCGACGCCAAGCATCACGGGCCTGTCGCCGGCATCGGCGGGAGTGGGTGCGTCGGTGACTATTACAGGGACGAACTTCGGCTCGACGCAGGGCACAAGCACAATGACGTTCAACGGGACGACGGCTACGACAATCACGAGTTGGAATGCGACCTCGATTGTGGCGATGGTACCGACGGGAGCAACGACTGGGAACGTCGTGGTGACGGTCAGCGGAATACCAAGCGCAGGCGTCAATTTCACGGTACTTCCGACTCCTGGTGTTTCCAGTCTGTCGCCAGCGGCAGGTCCAGTGGGCACGCAGGTCGCGATCTCGGGCTCGAATTTTGGTTCCACGCAAGGGACGAGCGTGGTGAGTTTTGACGGCGCATCGGCAGCGTCGATCGTAAGCTGGAGCGCCACACAAATCGTTGCCGTTGCCCCCATTACGGTGACAACCGGGCCAGTGACGGTCGTCGTGAATTCCGTTCCTAGCAACGCCAGTGTCGTGTTCACGGCCTACAACCCTGTGATCACCAGCATTTCGCCGCCGTCCGGCCCAGTCGGAGGGACAGTAACGATCTACGGTTCCGGCTTTGGTGCGAGCCAAGACGGCGTTGTCTCGTTCAACGGGGCCGACGCCGGTGTTCAATCTTGGAGTGACACTGCCGTCCAAGTGTCCGTTCCGGGTACAACCAGCGGGCCAGTGACACTCACAATGAACGGTGTCACCAGCAATGGAGTCGAGTTCACGGTCGAGGCCCCGCCCGCCATCACTACAATTTCGCCGACCAGCGGTGCAGTTGGCGCAGCAGTGACCATTAACGGCAGTGGCTTCGGCTCGACGCAGAGCACCAACACCGTGGCGTTCAATGGTGCGCTTGCGACAGTCAACAGCTGGAGCGATACCGAGATCATCGCTGTCGTGCCTACGACCACAACCGGCCCAGTGACTGTCACTGTCGCCGGAATTACTGCCCAAGGCCCCAACTTCACCTTCGACACCATTGCCGCATTAACAAATTCGAATGGCTACCAGACGACCTACACGTCGACCATGGTCGGCGGCGTATGGGTAACGCTCAGCGCGCAAGGACCTGGTTGTTCGAGTTGCTCGATGCGGGGTAATTTGCAGTACACCTACGACGGCTACGGCAACGTGCTGACCTCCACCGACGCCAATGGCAACACCAACACCTACACCTACGACGGCAATAACAATATTCTGTCGAGGTCGGCCCAGCTCAATGGATCAGCAGTAACCACGAGTTACACTTACAATAGTTTCGGCGAAGTGTTGACCATGACCGACCCGCTAGGCAACACGACGACGAATACCTATGATGCCAACGGCAATCTGCTCACTGTCAGTTCGCCGGCACCGAATGGCCAGACATCGCCAAGCGTCACGCAATTCGCCTACAACACGCTGGGCGAATTGACCCAAATCACAGATCCGCTAAGCCACATCACCACCTTGACGTACTATCCGACCGGACTGATTCAGTCGATCACCGATGCCCAGAACAACACCACCAGCTACACATACGACGCCCGCGGCAACCGCACCGGCGTGATCGACCCGATCAATGGCAGCGCGCATCCAACCACCTTCACCTTTAACGTTATGAATCACCTGACCGGGATCACGTATCCGGATGGCACCTCGGGTAGCTTCACCTACGATTATCGCGGACGGCGCATTACGGCCACCGATCAGAACGGAAAGACCACCACTTATGTTTACGACGACGCTGACCGCCTGCTCTCCGTCACCGACCCGGCCAACAACGTTACCCAATACAACTACGACACAGAGAGCAATCTGCTCAGCATTACCGACGCCAATAATCACACAACGTACTTCTCGTACGACGCTCTTGGCCGAGTGACACAGACGACCTTCCCCTCGTCGCTCGTCGAAACCTATGGCTATGACTCGTTCGGCAATCTGACCTCGAAGACCGACCGCAAGGGCAACACGATTCAATACGTGTATGACTCGCTGTATCGGCTGACCAGCAAGACCTATCCGGACTCGACTGTCGCGAACTATGTGTACGATCTGGTCGGCAAGATCCAGCAGGTGAGCGATCCTACGGGCACCTATGCTTTTGCCTACGACAACATGGGACGCCTGATCGGCACGACCACGCAGTATTCGTTCCTGACGGGGCATAACTTCCAGAACAGTTACACCTACGACGCGGCGTCGAACCGCACCTCGCTAACTGCGCCCGACGGTAGCACGAACACCTACAGCTACGACACGCTGAACCGGCTGACAACTCTCACTAGCTCGCTGACGGGGCAGTTCGGCTTCGGCTACGATGCGCTGAGCCGGAAGACGCAGCTAACGCGGCCCAATAACGTCACCACCAACTACACGTATGACGGCCTATCGCACCTGCTGAGCGTGCTGCATCAGGCTGGATCGACGACGCTCGATGGAGCCAGCTACGGATATGACTACGCTGGCAACCGGACGAGCAAGACCAATTATCTCAATGGGACGACATCGAATTACGGCTATGATGCGATTTACGAGCTGCTACAGGTAACCCAAGGAGGCAGCACAACGGAGAGCTATTCTTACGATGCGGTCGGCAATAGACTGTCGTCGTCTGGAGTGCCGAGCTACAGCTACAATTCGTCGAACGAGCTGACGTCGAATTCGTCGGGTAATTATACCTACGACGCAAGCGGCAATACCCTCTCCGACCCCTCGGGCAAATCCTATTCCTGGGACTTCGAGAACCGCCTGACACAGGCCGTCGTGCCGGGAACGAACGGCGGGACAACGACCTTCAAGTACGACCCCTTCGGCAGGCGAATCGAGAAAATCTCGCCGAGCTTCACGAGCGTTTTTGTCTACGACGGGTCCAATCTAATCGAAACCGTGAACGGGTCTGGGGCTGAGATCGCCAACTATACGCAGACACAGAACATCGACGAGCCGCTAGCCGAGTTGCGAGGCAGCACCGCTGATTACTATGAAGGCGATGGGCTTGGGTCCATTACATCATTGAGCGGGTCTGCGGGCACAATCGCGAATACGTACACCTACGATTCATTTGGAAATCTGACTGCCTCCACGGGAACGGCGCGAAACTATTTGCAGTACACCGGGCGCGAGTTCGATCCAGAGACGGGAATCTACGAGTATAGGGCACGCTACTATGCCCCGGTCATTGGTCGATTTATTTCGGAAGATCAGAGCGGGTTTCAGGGTGGCTTGAATTTCTACAAGTATGTTCAGAATAACCCGCTTCTCCTGAACGATCCAACGGGTTTGTCGCCGCAGGGTGCGTGGGGAACAGCAACGGATCTATGGTGTTATTCGTGGGGAGAAAAGTACTGCAACACCTACCACAGCAACGACGCAGTAACCGCCGAGCTTTCCAACTCAGGCGCAATGGCCGATATTCAGAATAAATTCCAAAAAAATCACTGTGCGAGCGGATTGTACTGCGGTGCCTTCGGGCCGAAGCAGGTTCTGACGACTTGGAACCTCACTGGCCAGACCGTGGGTGGATTCTGCGCCTACATGACCAACCTAGGAGACGGCGAGACTCAGGTTGATGCCTATAACGATTGGGGTGCGGCCTCGGGAAGTAGAAACCCGACAGCGAACCGGAACAATCCCTCGCTATGGGACATGATTGTCAACGGAAAGCCGTGGGGCAATCCCAGTTCGTTATGGAACGACTGGTACGGGGGGCCGTTAGGAGTAAAGGAGTTTTGGTATCACTGGACGGAGAAAACACCATGCTGCGGAAACTGATAGGCCCGTCAGTGCCGCTTATGTTTGCTCTGCTCCTGACGGCCGGTTGCTCACGCACTCCTTCGGCTTCTGAAGCTAACGGACTGCTTGAGGGGCGCTGGGAGCTGGCGCTCGGGCACGATTGCAGCGACTATGGGATCAAATCAGACATCCTCATTTTGCATGCGGACGGCAGCCTAGAACAGCACTTCCTTTCCATTTACGGACAGCGCTACGATTCCACGGATCAGCGCTGGTCCTATCTTCCCAGCAACAGTATCAATTTTGATGCACGTAAGAACTTCCTGACAAAGCAACCCCCAGACAAGGCCATCGGTGTGTCAATTCACGAAACATTGCCTGTCGAATTTGGAAAACCGTCCGTCATAGTCCTGAATCCGCATGGCGATTGTTTCTATCGAAAGGTCGGCAATGGCTGAAGCTCGCCATCTCGTCGTACTGCTACGATGCGCTTGGATTCAGCTATGACACGTGCGCTCACAGTTGCCTACGACGCAGACGGCAACACGCTGACCGACGCCGGGCAGGTGGCCAACATCTACTGCGGTGAGTGTAACGTGGCTCGCCAAGCGAGAACAGAGAAGTAAAAGCGGGTGCGCCACTTCTCGCGCGTTTCGAGAAGTGGGCTCCGCAGGGAAGTAGCAAGAATTGGAATAGAACGGAATCTTGGAATCGATCACAGCCCCATTATTCAGTGCGACGGTGACGATATGAGAGGTAGAGGCGTGACGACAAAAATATTCGCTTTACTCGTGCTCATTGGAAGTTTGCCAGCATCTACCTGGGCGCAAGGCGCGTGCACACAATACAAGACATGGTGGGTCTCAACAGGCGCAGGCACCGGTTCGGAGCCAGTCTATTGGCCCGAAGGGAGTGGCGTAAATCAAGATATGGTACAGATGCAGGCGCAGTACGGAGGGGCTGGGCCAACTTGCAGTGCCTCATGGGAGGGTGTTTACGGGGTTTGGGGCGGCTGGAGCGGAGAATGCCACTCCGTCGGTTGGACATGTGCTCCGCCGGCGCCGCCGGTTGGCGGATGCCCAACATGTAACTCAGCCGGTGGTCCGATCAGCTTGACCAATGGGAATACTTACATTCAGCAGACGGATGTTCGACTCCCAGGGCTGGGCAATGGCCTTACTCTGACACGGACGTGGAACAGCACCTCGTCGGCGGGAGGGATTATGTTCGGCCCCGGCTGGATCTCGACTTACGAGGAGGGAATCGGCATTGGCGGCGATGGAACTATGAAGTACACACGCGCCGACGGGAGCGTCTGGTCGTTTGCGTATTACGGAACTCCCCCAGCTTTTCACCTGATTGCGCCAGGGAACGTTCAAGCCGCCACATTGACGGAACAAAGCACAACCTCATGGACGGTGACCTTTCAGAATGGTGAGCAAAGAGTCTTTATCGTTAACCCCTTATTTCTAAACAGCAAAGGTCAATACCAAAACAATAATGGACGACTCGTTAACATCATTGACCGCAACGGCAACACGACCTTATTAACCTACAACACTGAAATCCTTAGCGGTCAGGTAGTGTATACCACCTTGGCCTCAGTTACTGACCCTGTTGGGCGTCACCTTTACTTTAGCTATGGGTCGAGTACCTCTCCTTCGCTATATGTGACGAGCGTGACTTCTGACTCTGGCAGTGGCATCAACTTGACCTACACATATGCGCAGTCTCCGTTGTCAGGTGATCTGGACCTAACTGAGGTGACCCAAGCAGACAACACCTTTGTGACCTTCACCTACGATGCCTTTAACAATATCACCAGCGTGAACGATACTAACGGCAAGGTGCTGGAGTCACACACTTACGATTCCACCGGTCGCGGCCTGAGTTCGTCGCGCGCCAACGGTGTGGACGCTCTGACTATAAGTTACCCGCAATAACCACTGCAATGCTCCGACCTTTGGTAGTCGGAGCATTGCATTCGGAGACTCCCTAAGCATCTGGACGAATTGACTAGATCTCGAACTTGTCGTAACTGAAGCGGGCGATTTGCCGGGGCCGCATGATCTTCTTTTTACCGACGCCCATTCCGGAAGGCGATAAAAGAAAAGCAATTCTTCTGTACACTCAGGTGATGCTCAATCCGCCAGTTTCCGCTCACGCGCAACGGACTTGGAGAATTTATCATATCTCTGCCATCGATACAGATGACATGATTCCAAACGGTCTCCTGAGGTATATTAATCCGCCGGTAGAGCCGATCCGGATTTGTGGTCAATGGCTCACAGACCTTTCGCAACAAGCAAGTATGCCCGAGGATGTAAAGGACCGCATCTACGATCAGCAACTTTTCTGCCTGCAGCACCCGGAGATGTCACTATTAAGTCAGGCGAGCGGTTTCGTTCGCTCATCTGACGAAGCCACAAATGCCTCGGATCTTTTTTCTCCAGAGACCGATAGCGAGCTTCGGATTTGTCCCTTTCGACTCTTGTCATGCAATATAGTGCGCGCCGCTGCCGGGGATTAGCGACGTGACCTTCCGGAGAGTAGCGTTTTGGGCCTAAACGAAGAGCTTACGTTCTGCCTCAAGCATTAGGATCACTTCGATTGGTTGTCGTGAGACTCGCAAGGAATTCTTTTCACTGGCGCCCCCGACGTGCTTTCTCGAGGATCGACTATTATCGACACATCAACCAGAGCCTTGGGACAGTTCAATAGTTC
This sequence comes from uncultured Acidobacteriaceae bacterium, assembly GCA_964407505.1. Taxonomy (GTDB): domain Bacteria; phylum Acidobacteriota; class Terriglobia; order Terriglobales; family Acidobacteriaceae; genus Sulfotelmatobacter. The sequence continues at coordinate 35,061 of CAYOVU010000188.1, forward strand.
TCGCACATCTCCCTTTGGCAGCAGGCTTTGATTCTTTTCGACAAATTTTCTGATGTATGTAGAATCGTAGATCGATCCCTCGGCCATTTTCCACTGAGCCCCAAGTCTTGCCTCTAAGTCTTCGTTTTTATCTGCCAGAATTTCAAGCTTTCCCATGTGGTACTGTGGTCCTTCGTTCACCGTTACTTGAAGATTTACGGTTCCGTTTGAGGAAGGCACCGCGTCGGGGGTATAGGTGGAGTCGAGAAAGCCGCTGGAAGCGTAGAGCTTAGTCAGGTCCTTAAGCCCGCTGGCGACTTTGCGCCGCTCGAACACAGCACCCTTTTTCAACGGGAATGCATCGCGCAGCCTGTTCGAGCTGAACGTACGATTTTCCAGAAACGTGATCTCCCCAACCTTGTACCTCGGACCCTCCGCCACTTCGGCTTCCACTATCACTGGCTTCGGAATTTCCAGAGGATCTCCGGGCTTGAAACCCAGGCTCTTTATTTCAACGGCAAAATACCCACTATCCTGAAACTTCGCACGAAGCCGCTCTTCCATCTCATCACGGTCATCGTCAAAACAGGAACCCACGACGTCTCCCGTAAGTCGCGCGATCTCGACTGTACCGATGGTACTCGTCCCGGTGACAATGAAGTTGGTGACGATGATCCCTCCATGCTCATCGGACCGACTATCATTGGGACACTGTGCGTGTGCGACGACTGTAAAGTAGCTCATGACAAGAAAAACCAGCGTCAGATCCCTTCGCATTTACGTCATCCTCCCGACTGGATTTTTATGCGCAAATGTTACCACAGGTGCTTAAACTCGACCGTCTTCGTTAGAGGCTTTTCGTCCGTGGCCAGCCTCGCTCGATAAGCGAAGCGCTAATCATTAACGAGACCTTATTGCGATGGCTCCAGTGATAAAAAGCCCGGATGTTCGCTGCACAGTTAGGGGGCCTGTCAATCACATGACACATTTTGTATCGTGCCAAGTTAAGGCCGATTTCCACGTGCGCAGAAGATAGTACTCATTGATCGCGCGATCATCAGTAAGTGCGGGAGTTTCGGGAGAACAAGCGATCAACTCATATACAGATAACTCCCCCCTAATAAGATCGCCGAGCATGCGCACCGCGGCATCCGTCGCTACCTCACCGGGCTTTATATTCCACTCGGTCAGGTCGATCACCGCTGCGCTGGGTATTCGCTGCAATAATTCTGTAGGAGTGCGACTCGGAATGGCGCGGTCACTACACAAATAGTGGATCCCAATATCATCACGAAACGCGCGGACATAAGGAAATGAATTGCGTAGCGAACGCGTGACCGCTGCGACATCAACCGCATCATCTTCCGGGGTCGCAGGCAACCACTGCTGCAAAATCCCTCCTGGGCGTAATCGCCTTCGCGCGACCTGATAAAACTCTTCGGAATAGAGCAGGCTCGAAGCTGCCGCTTGCAAAGGAGGTGGAGGATCAATTGTGATGACGTCATATTGTTGCCCCGTCCGTTCGAGATAGCGGCGACCATCGTCGATTACAACCCGGGACAAATGCGAATGGAGAATCTTCTCGCCATCGCCGTGATAATAGCTGAACAAGCGCGGGACACTAGGCACCAGTTCTACTGCCGTCGCCGGAATGCCCCATGAACGCAATGACCGGAATGTCGTACCCATGCCAAAACAAATTACGAGAGCATCTCGTGGCGGTTGGCCCAGAAAGGCTAGCGGGAAATGCGCCATCACTTTCGTGATCGGCGTTAGGTTGGTCATGTTATAGCCGTTGACGATCAGTTCTTTATCCATTCCTACGCCGGTCGCGATTACAGTCGCCGTTTGATCGCGTAGCACTTTGCCCTGACGATACTCATCCACATAACCTTTGCCCACAGCAATTAGTACAACCGCAGACCCAAAGGAGGCATATTTCGCCAAACGCCAAACAGATTCCGGCTTTGTCACGGGATGCATCGGAAGGAGCGCCACGATGAACCAGGGGAGAGTCAACACAACGAGCACCCACCGTTCACTAAGAAACGGCAGCAGTACGAATCCAGCCAGCAGTGGACCGAAGATACAACCTGCTACGTTTGCGGCGTATGCACGTCCTGCCTTGCAAGGTTCCCCTCCCGAAAAACGATCCATGAGCATGGGGGTGAGAAAGCCTAGCGCACCTGTAAACGGCGCAATACCCAGGACAAGCCGCGCCACCGGAGCAGCAAGCGGGGCGGTTA
>CAYOVU010000189.1:0-10031 GCA_964407505.1 uncultured Acidobacteriaceae bacterium
GACTGGTATGACGTGGGCGGAGGCGAAGCGGGGTACATCGCTCCTTATCCTCCTGACCCAAACATTGTGTACGCGGCCGACTACCAGGGAAACATCACGCGCTTTGACAAGCGCATCGGGCAGGTGAAAGCCATCACCGAGCAGCCTGAGCTTTCCGACGGGGGCGGCGCTGCAAAACTCGAGCATCGCTTTCAGTGGACGGCGCCGGTGGTGATTTCTCCCCATGATCCCAACGTGCTGTATCACGGGGGCGAACGGCTATTCAAAACTACTGACGGCGGCGTTCACTGGGTGACGATCAGCCCCGACCTCACGCGCAACGACAAAAGCAAGCAGCAGCCTTCCGGCGGTGATATCACCCTGGACGACACCGGCACCGAATATTACGATACGATTTTTGCGGTCGCAGAGTCGCCGCTTACGAAGGGCTTGATCTGGGTAGGCACGGATGACGGACTCGTCCAAATTACGCGCGATGCAGGCCAGACATGGGCCAACGTGACGCCGAAGGACTTGCCGGAATGGAGCCGCGTCAGCTTGATTGATGCCTCGCCACATGACGCAGGCACGGCTTACGTTGCCGTGGATCGACATCAGAACGACGATCTTCGCCCGTACATCTACAAGACCAGCGACTACGGCCAGACGTGGACAAAACTGACCAACGGGATTCCCGAGGGTTCTTTCGTCCGTGCGGTCCGCGAAGATCCAAAGAAACGCGGACTGCTCTATGCGGGAACCGAAAATGGCGTTTTCGTTTCCTTCAACGACGGCACGGATTGGCGCTCCATAAAACTGAATTTGCCGACTACGCCGGTGCACGATCTGGTGGTGAAGAACAATGATCTCGTGGTCGCGACGCACGGCAGATCATTTTGGATACTGGATGACATCAGTCCGCTGCGACAGTTCAGCGATGATGTTGCGAAGAAGGATGTCTATCTCTATGCGCCGGCGACAGCGTATCGCATTCAAGCGGGAGCGGCAGGAGAAATACACGCTTCTAAGCGCACAGGGCAAAATCCGCCGGCAGGTGCAAGCATTTATTACTACTTGAAAGATGCGCCGAAGGCTGGCACGGAAACGAAACTGGAAATATTGGACGCCTCGGGGAAGGTGGTTCGCAAATATTCGAGCGCCGAAATGCAAATGCCCGATGAACCGCTCGATCCGGACGACAAGAAACCGGAGAAAGAGATCAAGCCCGAGGCTGGACTCAATCGATTCGTTTGGGATTTGCGTTATGAAGAAGCCCATCGTGTCCCCGGATACTACCTGTGGGAGTACATCGGCGGGGCGAAGGGACCGGTGGCTGTGCCGGGCCAATACCAGGTGCGGCTGACGGTAGGCAACGAAAGCCAAGTGGCGCCGCTGGAAGTCAAACTGGATCCGCGGGTGAACGTTAGCCAGTCTAATCTCGAGCAGCAATTCACTTTGCTGATGGGAGTTCATGAAGAGCTGAACCGGATTTACGACGCGGTGAACCAAATTCAGGATGTGCGCTCGCAGATTGCCGGCCTTAAGCGACGACTGCCGCAGAATACCAGTACGAAAGCCATTGCGACTTCAGCGGATGATCTTGAGAAGAAGCTGGTGGCGGTGCGCGATCGAATGGTAAACCTGACGATTAGCGCGAACGAGGACTCGCTTGCCTATCCTCCGCAGTTTGATACGAAGCTGGCATATCTTGCCATGGATGCCAGCAGCGCGGACTCGGCTCCCACAGAGGCGGAGCAACTTGAATTCGAGAAGCTGAAGCGGCAGGGCGGGGAACTGCTCAGCCAGTGGGATGACCTGCAAAGGCGAGACTTGGCTGCCTTTCAAAAGCTGACCGCGGAAGGCAGTCTGTCCCCAGTGGGGGTTCCACCGGCAGGCAAAGCTGCAGAAACAGAGGATACTGACGCTCGCTGACACAGTAGGTTGAGCGTTTCTGTAAGCGGGCGGATGCACGAATCTTCCTATTACTTCCGTGCCACTTCTGTGGCACGGATGTGCCTTGTACAGCTGACTTAGCACTGATATGTTGCCGATAGTGATGCTGATCTCCCCTGAGGTGATGGCCGATTCAGATGTTTTGGGGGTGACTATGAGGTTCATGCATCTGTGTTACGCAGCGCTGGGCTTTGCGGTGGCTCGCTGGGTATTTCGTCGGCAACCCGTGGTCGATCCGGTCACCAGGTTGCGAACTTCTGGCCTGTTGTAAAGCTTTAAGCTAAAGTTTAGGGCGCGCGTCCCGTTGCGCAACCATTTCGTCAGCGCGCGCCCTAGCCTTTTCTGCAGATATGCTTCGGAATCGATCTTCGTTCAAGCCGGCTTCTATCGTTTCGGTTTGCCCGGTCTCATCTTCTGCGCGGAAGTACTAGCCCCAAGGTTTGCCTGAGTTATCTCTTCTTTCTCTCTTGCTATCACTACAATCGTAGTAGTAACTACTGCGCGCACCGTGGTAATCAATATCGGTGCCGCAATTGCGATTCCAATTCCGGGGGAACTGTCGTGCCGCAGACTGGATCGCAAGTTTTTGCAACTGTCCAGTGCGAACACATCTACGAATTCGCTTCCATTCGAGCCTGCTACTCTTAGGATTACTGCTGCTGGCCCTGCCTCTGCAGCTTTGCGCCCAGGAGGATGAGACGCCACTAGGCGACGTTGCGCGAAGTCTTCGGAAACCCCAGTCGTCCGAAGCAGTCATCGATAACGACAACATTTTCAAGGTGATGGACGACGCGGAGAGTCATCACAGGCCGGGTTCGTCGATGATCTTTTCGTTTGATTCAGGCGGGAAGAATTTCAAGGTTTCTTCACCCGATGTCACATGCAGCCTATTGTTTAGTGCGAAGACGAGTTCGCTGCTCTCCGACTCGCTTCAGGTGGACGAGTTGCCGCGCAGCGAATTGGCCAAACTGGAAGGCCCGGCTACGATCGACGGAGATTTGTTGCAGATCGCGATTCACAATGGAACCTCTTGGGAGCTTCGCGAGGTCATGATCGGCCTGACGATTATTCGGCGTCCGGAGACGAGCGCGGGACGCTATTTCGGTACGGCGCGAATTGTTCCGGCTGTAGCGGGCAATTCCGAGCGGCAGGTACAGGACTCGTCTCAGAAGCAGCCGGATGTAACGCTTCTGTTAAAAGTAAAGGGGTCAGCTGCTCCAACCACGACTGCGATCTTTCGCACTTCGCTGAACTTTGCTATGTTTCCTGACCAGGAATGGCATTGGGCGATTGTGAAGGCCAAAGGGATTCCGCCTCAGAACTCAAATGGAGATCTGGCAACGCCTGGGCAAGGCGCCAATCCCCTCTCACCTGAGCTGCCCGCAAACGGTCCACAAGATCTTTCGCCGACTCTTTCGCCATCGATAACACCTTTAGCCAATCCATCTCCATCGAATCCATCATTGCCATTGCCGAATTCGGACGTTGCGGCCCACTAGAGATTAGCTAATCTGAGCGCCGGTTGCGGACTGGCCAAAACGCAACATGTTAAACTGACTTTAAATCCTAACAATTCAAGGACAGGCGATGAAATTCGGAGTCATCATCTTTCCCGGTTCCAACTGCGATCACGATGCTTACTGGACCATCCAGCATGTAGCGAAGCAGCCGGTGACTTTTTTGTGGCACGAATCGCACGATCTGCAGAACTGCGATGCCATTATTGTCCCGGGAGGATTTGCGTACGGAGATTACTTGAGGACGGGGGCAATTGCGAAGTTTTCTCCGGTAATGGAATCGGTGCGCCGATTCGCCGAGGGCGGCGGTATGGTGTTGGGAATTTGCAATGGATTCCAAATCCTTTGTGAGTCCGGGCTATTGCCGGGAGCTCTCATGCGGAACACGGGACTGAAATATGTTTGCAAGCCGGTGCAGGTGCAGGTAGAGAATGCCGCGACTCCTTTCACCAACGCTTGTTCGCAGGGAGAAGTATTGACGATTCCCATCGGACACATGGAAGGGAATTATTTCTGTGACCCTGAGTCACTAGGCGAATTGCAGCGTAACGATCGAATCGTATTTCGTTATGCGACTCCTGCCGGTGAAGTTTCTGCTTCCGGAAATCCGAACGGTTCGCTGGACAATATTGCGGGTATCTGCAGTGAGGGCGGAAACGTAGTAGGAATGATGCCTCATCCCGAACGCTCTGCTGAACCTGAGCTCGGATGCACCGACGGAATGAAGGTTTTCCACTCGATGGTGGGTGCGCTGGCGAGCCGATAAAGTCTCTCGCCGTCCGCGGCGCAAAGTTTGCCGACTTACATTGACTAAAAAATTCTGTTTGAAAATCCTTCAGCTTGATGGTACTGTCTCGCGAAAGCTGCTTCCCGATTCGCCTAACCGAAACCCGAGAGGGTTTGAGTAGATAAGGCTAGGAGTGTGCCCCATGACGGCGAAGCAGATCCTCGATTCTTTTTCCGAAACGCTAATCCAGGATGAACGAATCCTGAGCCCGCAGGAGCGGCAATTGTTGATTAGTCTCCTGCAAAATGCTAAAACGGTGCCCGGCAGCAATCCAGAAATTCAGTCCGCCGTGACGGCGACTATAGCGCGTTCAGTGGGTGAAACGGTAGCTCAACGCGCCTTCACGTTGCTGGGTACCAGCATTGTGGAGCAGATACTGGCCTGCAACGGTGTTATGACCAAGAGTCACGACACCATACCTATCTTCGCGGTAGACAAAACTCCCAGGCCACCGGGCCCACCGCAGCCAGTACGACCGACGCCTGAGAAGGAGTTGCCTGTTAGTCCCAAGTCTCCTCAACCGCCAGCAGTACACCCCGACGAAGATTTGCCTGTCAATCCCATGCCCCCGGGAAGCGGCATGACACAGGATGCAGTACAAGGCAAGGTTAATCCGCGCACCAGCATCGCTATTTCGGATATGCCTGGGGTGGAGCGTGCGCGATGGGTTGTCCTAGATGAGTTCCTGGCTCCGCGAGAACTCGAAGAACTGATCTGCTATGTGCTGCAGCACGAGGCAGAATTCCAAAACAGCAAGGTAATTTCACCCAATGGGAGCCGGGGAGTGATCGACTACGAGCATCGCCGTTCGCGCGTGCTCATGGGGTTAGGAAAATATCAGGAGATAATCCTCCAGCGAATTCGGTGTGTGCTACCAAAAGTACTCGATCGTCTCGGAATCGAAGAGTTCCCGGTTGCGCACACAGAAGCTCAAATCACGGCCAGCAACGATGGGGATTTTTTCAGCCCTCACACCGATGACGGGCAGGAAACAATTTCATCCCGCCGCATTACATTTGTTTATTTTTTCCATCGTGAGCCATGCCAGTTTGCGGGCGGCGAACTGCGTCTCCACGATTCGCGTGGAAACTCTAAGACGGGCAGCTACCAAACAATCGTTCCGCAGCAGAATCAAGTCGTGTTCTTCCCGTGCTCAGTATTGCATGAGATTACGCAGGTTCAGTGCCCATCGGGAGTCTTCGCCGACAGTCGCTTTACCTTGAATGGATGGCTGCACAAGTAAGAGACACGACGTTGCTCGCAATGGATAGCCAGCCCAACAGGGAAAGAGCCGCGCGGCGGACGCAGACTGCGGCGCGGCCCCTGAGGCAATTTCACCTGCCTGCTCGACGCTAGAATAAACAGGCCACTTAACGGCCGCTGCGCTAGCGCAAGCCTGAAATTATGTAAAGGTTGGAGAGAACCTGATAGTAGCTGTAGGCAAAACGCGAGCCATCGGGGGTTATACACACCGAGGTTATCGTAACCGCCCCGGCGGTTGTTTCGGGCAGCAGTTCTTGCAGGAGAGTCTTCTTACCAGTTGCCAGGTTGACTTTGTATACCTTTGTCGGAATGTGGCCCGAAATATACCCATAAACGGAAGAATTGTCCTCGGACCACTGGACAGGAAAAAAACCAGGTTCGAGATTAGGGATGGAACGGGGCGTACCTCCCTCGGCGGTAGGGTAGAGCGCGACTGTTCCGTTATCAGTTCGAAAAATATATTGTCCGTCAGGTGAGATTAAGTCCCCAGTTGTCCCTTCCGGTGTAATCGGTATGGGGTTTTTCCCTTCCAAATCCACCAGATAAGTTCGTACCGCCTGACCGGGTTCATTGGCATTGATGGTGAAATGTTTTCCGTCCTCCAAAAAATGACCAGTCCCGTTGTGAATTTTTTCGAACTGAGGTAGCGAAAGGGTTCGGGGCTGACCGACTCCAGTGGGAACCAGAGACACTTTTCCCGGCTTGCCTAGCACGATTGAAATCACCCATTTTCCGTCCGGAGAAAGTTTGCTCGCGCTTCCTTCAGACAGTTCTACCGGCGGTGTACCGTCGAGTTTGCGAATGGCAACTGAAAAGTGAGCCCCTGCAGTTTCACCGCCATCTTCGAACAGGACCGACTGTCCATCGGGCGAAATGTCTTTGGCAACATTCCATTCGTGCCAGGAAAGATCCACGGGTTTTCCGACCCCCCGCGTCATGGTAGCCAGGGCAAGACGTTCTGCGTCGAGGCTGACCAGTACTCGGCCATCCGGCGCTATATCCTGTAAAGTCATCCCACCCGGGATGTCAAGGATGGTCCGCCTTTTCCCGTTCATGTCAACCGCGAACAATTGCCGGTTATTGCCCGATTCGGTGGAGGTAAACCAGACTTCTTTGCCATCAGGACTCCACGCCACTCCGTCTTCGGATTCCCAGTCGCGTGATAGTACGCTGACATGGCCTTGGAGGTCGACGATGTCAACCGAGCCGCCATCATCCCACGGCATAGGATGATCCATGAATGCGATTCTGTCGCCTTGTGGAGAAATTCGGATGTGGCTGATCGAGTCTCCTTTGGCTTGGTACAAAACATGACCAATCGGATACTCAATCTGATCGCGCCCCTCGGTATGGTGAACCACGGCCAGTGCTTTGTTCACGTCCCCATCCGCCGAGGAAACATCATTGAGGATCTCGCGGGGAGAACCCCCGGCAAGGGGAGCGTGGGCGAGAGTGCCGCCTTGCGTCAGCAAATGCGATCCGCGAGTGCCGTAGAGCGTGACTACCAATTCGCCGCTGGGCGAAACGGCGAGCAGAGTAGCATTCGCCAGAGTGAGCGGTTGGGGCAGCAGGGAATTGGCGACGGTCGAGTAAAGCTGCTGTGGCCTGCCATTCCAGGCGGCTCCGTACACAATCGAGCGAAAATCCGGCGCAAACCGGGCCGAGAAGACGGTCCCTTGCTCAAACGTCAGACGATGGTAAGCCGGAGACTGCTTGCGTCCCTGCCATAGGTCGGCCAGCAGAAACAGCGTGACGACCAAGAACACTCCAGCAACAGCCCACGGAATAATGCGCGCTCTCGGTCGAACCGGGACGGTACGTTTTGTCCGAATGGGCGCAGCATCGGAAAGAGTATCCAAAGCAAACGCCAGATCGCGCGCCGATTGAAAGCGATTTTGCGGATCCTTCTCCAGGCAGTGGCGGACGATTTGCTGGAATGATACGGGGATGTTGGCCTGTTCAAGGTCAATTTCAGGCGGCTCCTCGAGAAGCACCGCGGTCATTGTGTCGACTTCGGTCTCGCCCTGAAAAGCTCGGTGGCTAGTCAACATTTCATAAAGAATCGCCCCCATGCTGAAGATATCGCTGCGGGGATCCACGGTCTTGCCGCGCAATTGCTCGGGCGACATGTAGGCGACAGTACCGATAACGGCGCCGCTCTTGGTTACGGTGGTCAACTCCTCCACAGTGCGTCCGGTTTCTTCGGGTACGGGTTGCAGCTTGGCGACGCCGAAGTCAAGAATCTTTACGCGATCATCGACGGTCACAAACAGGTTTTCCGGTTTGAGATCGCGATGAACGATGCGGCGATCGTGCGCCGCGATGAGTCCTTGGGAGATCTGCAGTGCATAATCGACTGCGATGCGAACGCTAAGCGCACCTTCCAACAACAGTTTGCGCAAGGTCTTGCCTTCCAGCAATTCGCAAACGATGTAGGGAATGCCGTCAGTGAATCCGACGTCGTAGATCGCAACGATGTTGGGATGATTCAGCGATGCTGCGGCGCGGGCTTCCAGTTCAAAGCGGCGAAGATGATCGGGGTTTTCGTTCGAGGAGGGCCGGATCAGCTTCAAGGCTACATCCCGCCCTAGTCTTTCATCACGCGCCCGGAAAACCTCGCCCATGGCTCCAGAGCCGATTTTCTCGATGACCCGATAGTGACCTATGACCTGGCCGCTGTCCTGCACAGACACACCCCGGTTGGCATGGTAGGGCGGCTGTGTCTTGGCGTCAATACCGAAAGTAACAGATTAGAGAGATAGATTTGCGGCAAAGAGCTTGCCGCGACCGCGTTGGCTGTTTATTATCTGACAAATAGCGGCGACCTGCAGAATGGCGTCGTGTTATAATTTGTGATCGCCTGCATATTTATCGAGGTGGTCTGTGATTTCTTCGGGCGAATTCCGCATCAATCAAGATTATTAGATACGAGGTCTAGTCATGTCTGGCCATTCAAAATGGGCCACAATCAAGCATAAGAAGGGCGCGCTCGACGCCAAGCGCGGCAAGATTTTCACTCGTCTTATTAAGGAAATCAGCATTGCCGCGAAGAATGGCGGCGGCGATCCTGATTCGAACCCTCGACTGCGTGGCGCTATCGTTGCCGCCAAAGCTGAAAATATGCCGGCTGACAACATCAAGCGGGCAATTCAGCGCGGCACTGGAGAATTGCCAGGAGCCACTTACGAAGAATTCTCGCTCGAGGGCTACGGCCCGGGTGGAGTCGCGATTCTGCTCGACATCAACACAGACAACCGGAATCGCACGGTAAGTGAAATTCGACATTGCTTCGGCAAGAACGGTGGCAACATGGCCGAAGCCGGTGCGGTCTCGTGGATGTTCCACAAGAAGGGCGACATTGTTATTCCCAAGAGCGCCGCGAAAGAGGACGACCTGATGAACATCGTCCTCGAAGCCGGCGGGGAAGATTTGAATGACGATGGCGAGAATTGGGAGATCCTGACCGAGCCCTCCGCTTATGAGGCTGTGCTCGAAGCCGTGAAGAAAGCTGGAATCGAGCCTGCGTCGTCCAGCGTTGCCATGATTCCTCAGAACTACATCAAGCTGGAGGGGCAGGCTGCCAACACGATGATCCGGCTGATGGAAGCTCTCGAAGATCAGGACGATGTGCAGAACGTACACTCGAATTTCGATATCGACGAGAAGCTTCTGGAAGAAGTTGCCGGATAGTTTGCGTTATGGAAAAGTTGGTGCCGCCCTTCGCGGGCGGCTTTTCTTTTCTGTGCTTATGTGCCCTCGGAGCATCGCGTCAAAAAAGTTTTCAACACAGAGGTGGAAAATTCTGTGGAAAAGCACGACAGTATCTTTGTAAGTGATTCAGCACGAGATGGTTCAGCATTTTGCACCGCATCGGGTGCTAGCACTTTCGTGGTGCGAATGCAGAGTCGCAGCTTGCCAGTAAGAAATTTTGTTCTGGGCCAAACTTGAAACTGAGACTCGATAAACTTCTGGTCGAACGTGGACTTGCGGCTTCACGCGAGCGCGCACAGGCTCTCATTCTCGCGGGGAAAGTTCTGGTCAACGATCAGAAATTCGAAAAAGCCGGCGCACAGGTTATTGCGGACGCAGAGGTCCGCCTGCTCGGCGAAGATCTGAAGTACGTTAGCCGCGGCGGTCTTAAGCTCGAACGCGCTCTCGAACACTGGTCGATCGATGTCGGGCACAAAACCTGTCTCGATGTCGGCGCTTCCACCGGCGGATTTACCGATTGCCTGCTACAACGCGGCGCTGGCTGGGTCATTGCGATCGACACCGGATACGGCCAGTTGGATTTCAAATTGCGTCAGGATTCTCGCGTGCGCCTGCTGGAAAAAACGAATGCCCGGTATGTGACAAGAGAAGTGATCGGCGAGAACGTGGACCTCATCGTAATGGATGTTGCGTTTATCTCCGCTACACTCGTTCTTCCTCCGGTTGTGAATGCCGCGTTCCCTCAATCTGCTGGTGAACGCCGAGGCAGGCAGATAGTGGTCCTGGTGAAGCCGCAGTTCGAGGCGGGAAGGGAATTCGTC
>CAYOVU010000190.1:0-2934 GCA_964407505.1 uncultured Acidobacteriaceae bacterium
ACGGTAGTTTTAACGTCCGGCATTGCGTTCTCCATTAATAGTTAGATTCTATTCAACAAGGCTCGATTCGGGCGGCGGAGGCGGGAATCGGACCTTCCAAGATGTGACATTATCTTTTAAAGAACCCTTCTGAGACTTAGCGGCGTTATGCTCTCCTAGTTCCTTTTCTGCCGTCCCTACGGGACTTGGTTTCCTTACTTTTCCGCTTACCCAGGACTTACGTCCTGGGCTAATATCTGCCGCCCCTACGGGGCTACGTGCGGCGCTCCCCCATGCCGATGGCGATCCATCAAATGGGGCTCTATAAATCCATCCCCTAGAAGCCGGAGGGGAGGGGGTGAGGACAGTGAAGATTCTTGTTGGCTCCGGAATCGACGTGCGGGAGCGGGACTTCGGAAACTAGTTGTACAAACGTCGACCCTGTCGACGACATCGTCTGGGCCGACGATGTGATGGTATCGGCCTTGTCGGACAGGGGTGTCCGACCCACACGAGCTGTCGTTAGTTCCAGCGACGATTGGAAGTCGGTACCGATGCCGCTCGCTTTTTCGGCGGAGGAGAGCATCCATTGATTGAGGGCGGCGCAGATGCTGCGTCGCTGAGATTGGTCTTCGATGACAACGAAGCGGAGGAAGCAGTGGCCGGAGGCGAAGCGGGCGCGCATGGGATTGGCGCGAGTGAACATGCGATCGAGGGTGAAGGCCATGTCATCGTCTTCAGAGAATTGGAGGACGGCCAGCATGCGGCGAGTGGGGAGTTCAGCGGCACGACTAAAGTCGTGCCCTTCCCGATTCGTGCTCCCATCAGGGGTCGGGGTGCTTGATACAGCTGCCGAGCTTTGCTCGGCTGGACGGACGAAGGCGTCCGTCCCCACATGGGTATTGCCGGCTTCCGATGCTTTGCTGGAGCCCAAGTCCATGACCTCTTCCGCTAGGGCGAAGATGCCGGGTTTGCTGGGGACTACCAGGAGGCTGTGGGGGGAATCGCAACGGAACCAGCGCGACCATTGCAGGCGGCGCGGGTCGACGGGGTTGTCGAAACCGTGCCGCGCCAGCGAATCGGCGACCATGCGAGTTAAGGCTTCCATCTTGGGCTCCTGGGGCTAAAGCCCCGGTTAATTTCAGCGAATCTATCGCGGCGCTAAAGCGCCACTCTTCCAGGTGGATTCCAGGACATCTTCACTTCTTTCACATCTTCGTTTCACTGCAGGTTCGTTTTCCTAGCACGTTCACTTCTCGCGGCTCAACGTTTCATTTGTTCGCCGCTCTAAGGCTTCCATCTTCGCTTCCTCGAAAAACGGGTACCTCGGGGGCTGAAGCCCCATATCCGCAAACCATCCATTCGCAGCGCTGAAGCGCTGCGCCACCCAAGGGCGCTGCTTCTTAGGGTTGAATCTGTTTAAGTCGGGCCCCCGGGGGGAGGATCCGGGGGAACGATTCACCGCACTGTCAACCGGGCTTCCGGCTCTCGAAAAAACCGCGCCATTCAGCCTTGGCTGATTGTTTTCTAACGTTTACAGGAGTAGCGCCGGGTCACCTCTGGCCAAGCGCTATCCCAACCTTGCCGCTTTTTCTTGCCTCTCTGGAAACTCGCCCCGTTCCCGCGAGACCAGTTTCAAAGGGCTATGGGAATGCAAAGTTACTCCCGCTTATTGTGCCTGTCAAGAGAGAAACACCATAGGTTGTATCTCCAGCAATGACGGGCTTGATGCGGGGTGTAGGGATTGGTTTTCCACAAATCAAATTCATGGTGCATTCACAAAGCAGTAGCCAGTACCCAGTTACCAGCAATTCGACTCCCGGTCCGCAAAAGTATTCAGAACGAGCGCAGGCCGGGGGTGGGGGAGCTGCGGTCGCGGCAGGGCTGGGGAGATTTGCGGGCGAGATGAGGAGGGATCGACAGCAGAGCGGGAGCCACTCGCTTCCGCAGGGTAAGGGGCTGCGGCAAATCTGTGAGCGACGGGAAATTCTCCGCAGTCTCGGGATTCTCTCCGTCGCCGACCATTAGGGGGACATAGATGTCTTCGAAAATCTGACGCGGAGCGATGCGGAGAACTCCGTCAGCAGATTCGACGAGATAGTCTCCCTTGCGGCCGGAGTGCTGACGGCCGAGAGAGTCGGTGAAGGTGAGACTGGAGTTGAGCTGCTTGGCTTTGACGAGGAAGCGAGTGCGGTATGTGATCCAGCGATTTGTAGCTTTCATGGGCGCCAACCGGGTTTGAAATCGATATTGAGAAACGGTGATATTTGATGGATGGGCGGCTATTGCCGACCGGCCGATATTGCATCTCCGGCCGGGTTACTGTCTTCGACCGAGTTTGCTTTCGTTCTTGTCGAGAGGGGCGAGAGAGAATGTACGAGGGAAACCGCGCGGGGTCAATTCAGTATTTTTGGTGCAATTGAGGAAAATGGCTGGCGCGAATTTGCGGATCGATACGAATCAAGAAACTTTTCATCGATGTCTCTCTACGCCGCGTACAGGGCGCAAGTTCTGCGAGTGGGAGAGTTGGCTTAGGAATGCGGGGTGGCAGATTGTCCACAGGGGCGCACAGGAAATGCAGAAAGCGGTGGTGGTGACTCGTGGTCAGTCGTCACGATAGTAGTGGGTCAGTTTGAAAAGCAGCGTGCACTCCTCCCGTCGGCGTCATCCCGAAGCCCCCGCGTTTTCTCCAGCGGGGCGAGGGATCTCACGCGCAACCGGCCCAGCGCGTAAGCCAAGCTGAGCCCACCACTGTTTTTCTTTCTGGTTTCTTTTCGTATGCTTCACGGTCCGATGTTTTCCTCTAGAAGCCATCTATGTTGGGTTTCCTAAGGTTTTGAATTTCCTAAGGTTTTGAATTTCCTAAGGTTTTGAATTTCCTAAGGTTTTGAATTTCCTAAGGTTTTGAATTTCCTAAGGTTTTGAATTTCCTAAGGTTTTGAATTTCCTAAGGTT
>CAYOVU010000191.1:0-37036 GCA_964407505.1 uncultured Acidobacteriaceae bacterium
GATAGCGCTGGACGACGACGCGGTTGCCGTCAGTCCCGCCGGTGCAGAAGGCACCGCACTGCAACTGCCCGAGGAACCGCTCCGGATCTCAATGCCGCTGACCACCGGTTGGTTGGCCGCGCCCAGGCTGAAGGCGATCACGATTTGCCCGCTCGAGTTAGCCGTGGCCGTGAAGGTCTCGAGCAGCGCCGCATTGGCTCCGACTGTACCGTAGATGTCCAGGTTGGTAAGCACTGTCGTACCATTGATGGCCACGTTGAATTCGCGGTCTCCCTTGGCCGTGAAGTAGGTCTCGGCGAAGTGCAGCAGCACAGAGTACTGGCTGCCGGAGGTGAGACCCGGGATGATGTAGGTGAACACCCCGACACGCGCGTGCTGATACACTGCCATGGGCGCGGCATTCGTGCCGGGCTGGGTCAGGTTGATGGTAGCGGAGGTAACGGCATTGTCTCCCCCGCCGCTGAAATCTTCATCCGCGACAAAGGAGTAATCGCCGCCGCCGGAGTTACTTTCCGCGGGACCGCCGGCGGCAATGGCCATGATCTCCGTGCCGGACGCCGCCGCCTGCGTGGTGGCCGGCTCCTGCGCCGACGGGGCCGAGCTGCCATCCGAGTCTAGGGCTTCAACTAAGTAGTAATAGATCGTCGAAGCTGTGAGGCCGGTGCTGGAGTAACTGGTACTGGTCAGCCCGCTGGCGATCAGGTTACTTGATGATGGAGTGAACCCGTTGGTGGTGCTCTCGTAAACGTTGTAGGAACTGATGGTGCAGTTAGCCGGAGGAGTAACCGCAGTCCAACTCAGATTGATGGTGCTCGACGATGTCGCCGTCGCCGTCAACCCTGTCGGCGCAGAAGGAACAGTCGTGCAGGACACAGCTTGAGTCTCCGCGCTGGATTGCGCCGAGGCTGCGGAACTGCCCTCCGCATCCACGGCTTCGACCTTGTAGTAGTAAGTAGTCGATGCAGTCAGGCCGGTATTGGTGTAAGTCGTTCCGGTCACTCCGTTGGCGATCAGGTTACTTGACGATGGTGTGAACCCGCTGCTTGTACTGCCGTAGACCGAATAGGAGCTGATGGTGCAGTTGGCCGGCGGCGTAACTGCCGTCCAACTCAGAGCGATGGCGCTGGACGAGGACGCGGTTGCAGTAAGCCCGGTTGGCGCAGAAGGAACGGTGGTACAACTGATGGATATATCCCTGATCTCAATGCCGCTGACCACTGGCTGGTTGGCCGCGCCCAGGCTGAAGGCGATTACGATGTCGCCGCTACTGTTAGCGGTGGCTGTGAAGGTCTCCAGTAAAGCTGCGTCGGCTCCGACTGTGCCGTAGATGTCCAGGTTGGTGAGCACGGTCGTGCCATTGATAGCCACGTTGAATTCACGGTTTCCCTTGGCAGTGAAGTAGGTCTCAGCAAAGTGCAGCAGGACGGAATATTGGCTGCCTGATGTGAGACCCGGGATGGTGTAAGTGAACACCCCGGCTCGTGCGTGCTGATACACCGCCATGGGCGCGGCATTCGTGCCGGGTTGGGTCAGGTTAATGGTGGCGGAGGTAACGGCATTGTCTCCTCCGCCACTGAAATCTTCATCCGCGACAAAGGAGTAATCGCCGCCGCCGGAGTTGCTTTCCGCCGGACCACCGGCCGCAACGGCAACAACCTCCTGAGCAACCACACTTTTCACGCCAGCAATGTAAAAAGCGAGAACTATTGCCAGATTAAGAAATGTTCGAAGAATAGTCTTTGTCCAGATGATTGAATTGTTGTTTGACATAACATTCTCCTGTTCTTGCTGCGCATCGAGTTGTGTTGGCGCGATTACAACTGTGGCGCGATCCAGCCGCGGCCGTCTTATCGAATTTCAATGCCGCTGACGACCGGCTGATTGGCCGCGCCTAGGCTGAAGGCGATCACGATTTGCCCGCTGCTGTTGGCCGTCGTATTAAACGTCTCCAGCAGCGCTGCGTCCTTGCCCACTGTGCGATAAATATCCAGGTTGGTGAGTACGGTTGTGCCGTTGATGGCCACGTTGAATTCGCGATCACCCGCTGCCGTGAAGTAAGTCTCGGCGAAATGCAGCAAGACGGTGTACGATGTGCCTGCCGTCAGGCCCGGAATGGTGTAGGTGAAGACTCCGGCTCGCCCGTGCTGATACACCCCCATCGGCGCCGCATTGACGCCGGGTTGGGTCAAATTGATGGTGGCCGTGACCGGACTATTATCTCCGCCGCCGCTGAAATCTTCATCCGCGATGAAGGAGTAATCTCCGCCGCCAGAGTTGCTCTCTGCTGGACCGCCGCACGCGATGGCAACAACTTCTGAGCTGCCACCAGCCGCTTGCGTGGTCGCGCTGGCCTGGGTCGAAGCGGCCGACGATCCGTCCGCGTCCACCGCTTCGATCTTGTAGTAGTAAGTGGTCGACGCAGCCAGACCGGTGTTGGTGTAACTCGTGTCGGTCACTCCGCTGGCGATCAAGTTACTCGACGATGGGGTGAACCCGCTGGTCGTGCTGCCGTAGACCGAGTAGCCGCTAATGCTGCAGTTCGCCGGTGGAGTTACGGCCGTCCAACTCAATCCTATGCTGCTGGAGGAGGTCGCAGTCGCCGTCAGTCCGATTGGCGCTGCAGGAACCGTGCTGCAGTTCGTGGATGAGCCCAGCACCTCGACGCCATTGATCATAGGTTGATCAATGGTGCCGTTGGTGAAGGCGATCACGATGTCGCCACTGCTGTTGGCGGTTGCGGTGAACTGCTCAACCACCGCCGTGTAGTTCGCTTTGGCCGTCGCGTAGATATCGAAATTGCTCAGCACCGTGGTTCCGTTGATGGCCACATTAAACACACGATCCCCCGCGGCCGAGAAATACAACTCGGCAAAGTGCAGGCGCACTGTGTAACTGGTTCCAGCGGCCAAGCCAGGAATGGTATAAGTCACGGTTCCTTGCCGCGCATCCTGGTAGACGGCTGCGGGAGCAGCGATGGTCGCAACGCTGGCGGGTATGGTGATTGTGTTGGTGACCGAGTAGGTGGTTCCGCCGGTGCTGTAGTCTTCGTCTGCAACAAAGGAATTGTCGCCGCCACCCGAGTTGCTCACCGCCGGACCGCCGGCGTTGATGGATACGATTGACGTTCCGGAGGACGCCGTCAGCGTGGTCGCGCTGGCTTGCGCCGACGCCGCCGATGCGCCAAACGAGTCAAGCGCTTCCACGACGTAGTAGTACGTCGTGGAGGCCGCGAGGCCGGTGTTTGTGTAAGTCGTTCCAGTGACTCCGCTGGCGACGAGATTGCTTGATGACGGAGTGAACCCGCTGGTGGTGCTGCCGTACACGCTGTAAGAAGTGATGGTGCACGGAGGATTCGCGGGAGCCGCAGTCCAACTCAAGTTGATGATGCTGGAGGAAGACGCCGTCGCCGTCAGATTAGTCGGCCCCGTAGGGGGAACCGAATCGCACGTCGACGCGGCCGACGTGGTAGCGCTCGCTTGCACCGAAGCCGCCGACGTGCCGTATGAGTCGACTGCTTCTACCTTGTAGTAGTAGGTCGTTGAAGCCGCGAGACCGGTGTTGGAGTAGGTGGTGCCGGTCACCCCACTTGCGATCAGGTTGCTCGAAGAAGGAGTGAAGCCGCTCGAGGTGCTGCTGTAGACGTTGTAGGAGCTGATGCTGCAGTTGGCCGGCGGGGTTACCACATTCCAGGCCAAACCAATGATGCTGGAGGAAGAGGCCGTCGCGGTCAACCCGGTTGGCGCAGAGGGAACCGCGGAGCAAATAGCGGAATTGCCGAGTATTTCAATGCCATTGATCGAGGGTTGATTGACCGCGCCATTGGTGAAGGCGATCACGATATCGCCACTGCTGTTGGCGGTTGTGATGTATTGCTCAACCACAGCCGTGTTGTTCGCCCCGGCTGTTGCGTAGATGTCGAAGTTAGTCAGCACCGTTGTTCCGTTGATGGAAACATTGAATTCACGGTCGCCGGCTGCCGAGAAATAAAGCTCGGCAAAGTGCAGGCGTACGGTGTAACTGGTTCCAGCGGTCAGGCCGGGAATCGTATAAGTCACAGTTCCTTGCCGCGCATCCTGGTAGACTGCCGCGGGAGCAGCGATGGTCGCAACGCTGGCGGGTATGGTGATTGTGTTGGTGACCGAGTAGGTGGTTCCGCCGGTGCTGAAGTCTTCGTCCGCAACAAAGGAATTGTCGCCGCCTGAGTTGCTTACCGCCGGACCGCCGGCGTTGATGGATAGGATATCGGCTGGTGGCGTGGTAGCGGCTGCCTGCGCCGAGGCCGCCGAAGTACCGTCCGAGTCAAGCGCTTCGACGACGAAGTAGTAGGTCGTCTCAGATGCGAGGCCGGTGTTCGTGTAACTCGCGGTGGTCACGCCGCTCGCAACCAGGTTGCCCGAGCCCGCTGTGAACCCGCCGGTGGTGCTGCGGTAGACGTTGTAGGAACTGATGGTGCAGTTGGCCGGCGGGGTCACCGCCGTCCAGGTCAGGCGGATGGCGCTGGAAGAAGAGTCCGTCGCCGTCAGGCCGGTTGGTGACGAGGGAACCGCGCTGCAGGGCGGGGTGACCGGCGTGGTGGCAGTAACCTGCGCCGAGGCTGCCGATGTGCCGTCCCCGTCAACCGCTTCAACCACGTAGTAATAGGTCGTCAAATCCGGGAGGCCAGTGTCGGAGTAGCTGGCGCTTGTGATTCCGCTGGCTATCTCGTTGCTCGAGGACGGCGTGAACCCGCTGGTGGTGCTGCGATAGACGTTATAGAAACTGATGGTGCAGTTAGTCGGAGGAGTCACTGCCGTCCAGGTTAAGGTGATGACGCTGGAGGAAGTGGCCGTTGCCGCCAGCCCGGTTGGCGCGGAAGGAAGCGTGGCGCAATTGTTGATCGTACGAGGATCTGGCACCGCAACAATCGGAAACGACACCGAACCGCTCGCCAGCCCCGGAGCCGTGGCAGTCACCGTTACGGTTCCAACAGTGAACTGGCTGCGGAGAGCGATTCTGGTCAAGCCGCCTTCAACCTGCAACTCAGGGTCACCCGGCGAATGATAGAAAGCGTCAGGGACACCGCCTATATAGGTAGAGTTGGCGTTGGAGTATGCGTTGGTATTCGTGGACACATATTGTTCTGTTCCGCCCTGATAAGTGGCCGGACCGGACACCGAAAATGTGACGAGGTCGGAGGCAAGGGGCTCCCAATTTCCATTCGCGTCTTCTATCGTGGCCGTAACAAAAGCTGCATCCGAACCATTTGCCGTAACTTGGAAGGTCGTGCCATTCGGCTTGGTCAGCTCAGGAACAACAGTGAGCACGATCTTGTTTTCGGCTCCCGCTGTCGTCCTGCTGTCCGTCGCTACGACAGCTCCGGACGCATTCAGGCATTCCGCCGTCACCGTGCCGGAAACCCACGGCACAATCCAGGAGGTCTGGAAGGGTATCTGGGTGGCGGTTTCCGTCTGATTCCCTTCGTCGTCCGAGTTCCAGGGATTTGGCGTCTCAATCGCGCCCTGTTGTATGCCGTTGACCAGCAATTCCACCGATGGACAATTGCTGAAGGCATTCACCTGCACATTCCCGGAGGAAAGGTTCCAATGACCCGCTAAGCGAACGACCGGCTTGATCGAGAAAGGCGTCCAGGCGGCCTCGTAGACGTAATACAACAATTTCGGAAAGCGGTTCTGGTCCAGTGCGGAAGCGCCCAGCGAGCGAACGTCATTGGAGTTTCCGGGAGCAGTGGTGCTGTTGCCGGCTTCTATGTATTGGCCTGTTTCGCCGGGAGTGTCCGCAAGGTACCACTGCGCCATTCCCATAGCATCCGCCGCCTTCCCCAATCGCCAGTTGTCTAAAAAAGGCGCAACAAAGGCAAGCTCGAAATTCCAAGCCAGGCCTCGAGCCGTACCGGTGCCCCAATACTCCGCTCCCCAAGCCGGATTATTCGGGAAGTCAGTCTTGACGCCGACCTCGCAACCTTCCAGAGTGCAACCCAGCAGATAACCGTTGACGGGGTCAGGCGTACGGTCGGCGGCGACGTGGGTATTGATAGGATCCCACGTGGAATTTATAGCCAGCAGAGCCTCGCCGACAGATTCTTCCATGGTGCCGTTATTCGACTCCCAGTCGAGAATAGACGGATGGCTGCGATCGCGAATGATCATGTCGCGATGCAGCTCTTCTTTCAGCGTCACCATATCGGCCGTTGGGGCAGAAAAAGCTTCTTCGTTGTCTCCGCTCGGCTGGTCGATCATGATGCCGTAGGCATCGGCCGCGTTCACGAACTCCTCGCTGGAGGTCGAGTGGCCCGGACGATAAATATTTCCGCCCTCCGCGGCCAACAGCGAGAGGTCGCGCCATTGCTGTTCTTCCGGAACGGACGATCCCAACCCCGGATAATCGTAGCGCCCGGAGCCGCCCCACAAATTCATCGGATAGCCGTTGAAGATCGGGTAATTCGTATTCCAGGTGATCGTGCGGATGCCGAGCGGACTCTGCGCGACATCGACCACAACGCCATTGACGCTGACGATGTGGTTGACTGTGTACATATACGGCGTACCGTATATGGAATTGTTTGGATACCATAGTGTCGGGTTATTTACCGTGATCTGTTGACTGAACATTGGAGTCGGCGTCGATGGGAAATTGCCAGGAGTCATCGGAGCCACTGTCTGCGTAAGGGGCGTCCCGGTAGCTACTACGTTTCCGTTCGCATCTTCAATCTGCGTCGCCAGGGTTACTGTCTGGGAAGTCGTAGTCTCGTTGAGAACGTTGGTTTCAACTTGAATAACAGCCGAGGCGGCTTGCACTGTGTTGGTGTTAGAAGGAACCTCGGATACCGTGGCCACATAAGTGCCCCAGGTTTTCTGATTGGAATACACGTTTACTGGGATGTGCACCTTATTTGTAATGAACATCTTGACCGGCCGAAACAATCCGGCCATGGCCTGACCGAAGCGGAAGACCTCGGAGAATGCGGGATCTTCAAACCACGTATTGCCCCTGGAAACGCTCACCGCGAGTACATTTTCCGTAGCACCATCGGCTGTAATGTAAGGCGTGAGGTCGGCGATAACAGGAATGAAACCAACTACGTGCGACGCCTCCGCATTGGCCGTGACTGCACTGATGCCGGGCAGGAGTGTGCCATTAATGTAAATCTGAATGGCGGTGTGCGCACCCTCGAACTCGACCATGATCTTGCTGTTTGCATACTTCGGGTCAATCTTGAAGTGCAGACGGTACCAGTTGTTTTGTCCACACAGAGATCCTTGGCCACCTCCCGAGGCTTGATTGATAAATGTGCGCCATATATTCGCGTCGGTGGGAATGCCCACTTGAATCCAGTTAGGTGTGGAAAGGGTGCTACCACAAGAAGGCCCGGTGCCGAAGGTGGGAGCAGCGACCTCGACATAGCTGGGGGCTGCGAACGTCGTGGAATCCTGATTGTTCTCGTACCACCAATTGCTTTGTGGCAAGGCGGCAGTCGGATCCGCCGTAGCTGCATTCCCAACAAAATTGGGTACTCCCTCCGAGAGATTGATGGTGATCCGATTCGAGACGGGCGGCGTCGACTGCGCGCTTGCCCCGATCAAGCCCATTGCCCCAACCAAGAATAGGAGCATCCGAACCGCTAGCCCGATGCGAGTACAATATCCCTCTAAATTCCGGCGCGCGCCTCCGCTCTCAAGGATATGGGCACCGCGTCGTGAGCCGTGCGATTTCACGCTGTGAGGACGGATTGGACAATGAAAGCTGCTGTATGGGGGAAACATGACGCTCCTTGTTTACTGGTGCCTCGAACTTATTGGTGTCTTGAACTTGCACCGCTACGCCGGGTATTCCTGATCCAGAAGCGACATTGTCCGTTGGAGGGCTTATGTAGCAAGTGATTTGGGGTTCATTCACGGATAATGGCGCCAACGGAGCGACTAAACATGCAAAATCAGCGAGCCCATGCGGCGGAGAGCGCTCTAATTTCTGCGGCAAATCGATCTTGACCAGAGAGTCTAAGGGGAATTCACGAGAATTCGACGTTCGAAGTTGACGTTAAGGCAAACGTTAACGTGTTAAAGCCCCTCAGAGAACGGACTTCTCGTCGGCGCGGCATCGCCCCGCCTTCTCTCCGGAGGGCACCTGCGCAGTCCGGTTTTCAAAAAAAGCGGTAGGCGAATGCAATGCGATCAGAAACCGATGATGCGGTGAAGTCCGGAGCTCTACTCTTTTGTCCACACTTTGATCCTGTCTCAAGCCGGAACCCCTACCGAATCCGACTTGACTTCGGCATCTCGACAGTCGTCAACGGGAGGGCGAATCGCTCCTATTCAACCTGTCAATTGCCCATCCAGGAGTTCCACAGCGTGTCGAAGCGCTCTGGGCGCCCGCGCCATTGCCAGGCAAAGCTGGCGCCGCAACCGCAAGTCAGAAAGTGAAGATACTGGTGTCCGCAGTAATGCTTCAGGTCCTTCGGCATTAAACTCTAAAGGAGGATTATGCCGTCGCTGTATTCGTGATTCGTAAACAAAGAGTGCTCATCTTTCGTTGAGCGTAGGACAGAACAATTCTGACAAGTCTCACCGTCGAGGCTCTACCAGCGAGACTTAGGCGAGACACCCGTTGCCAATCGGGCGTCGCCGTCCTGAATTCGTAAAAGCCTTCGGCAGGTCCCGCCGTTCTCTGCCTTCGATGATATGTTTCCGCGCCTACACACAATACATTACATCCGCGGACGCTCGAGTACCGCCTCGGCTTCGTAAGGACCGGAGGAAATATGAGGGTCCCCAGCGTGACAAACTTCTTCAAAATGCTGATCGCCGCTTTTCTGCTCGCGGGTCTCCGCTTGTTTGCCCAGAGCTGCGGCTCCGGCGATTGCCAGCCGGGCGTGATTGCCGGCCCGTACTCTGCTCCTCAGACGTCGGAAAATACGGCGGCGAATTTTCCGGCGTGCACGTCGGCCTCGTGCCGGGCGAGCGCGTGGGTGAATGATCAAATTGAAGGCATCGATGCGCAGCAGAACATCGGCACCGCTTATCAGTTTTACGATAACGTGCTTAACCTCGATACCAACATCGCCGTGGGAGAAAGCGCAACGGGCGAGAATGCGCAGGTGCTGCAATGGATGAATTCTCGCTACCTGCAGGCGTTTGACAAAGTGAGCGGGCAGCCAATCTTTACAAACTCCGGAGGGACGACCGCGGTGCCGCAGAATGCCGTCGCTTTTTGGCCTGCTGCAACACAACCCGAGTGCCAGCTCGCGGCCGGAAACGTACAAGTGATCTACGATCGCGTGGATAACCGCTTTATCCTTAGTCGCCGTTCGGCTTACCTGGTTGGAGGGATTGTTCACTATGCGATGTGCATCGCGGTGAGTTCGAGCAGCGATCTTTCCAACCCGCAGACCGTTTGGTACGCGTACGACTTCAAGATGGACACGGTGCTGCCGTGCGTGCCGAGTTCCAACAATTGCACCGCGGGCACTACGTATTACTTTCCCGACTGGCCGAGAATCGGGACGTGGTCGAACGGGTTCTACATTACTTTTGATTTGGAGGATCCGACCGAAGGCTTCACCGAGGCCGGCTTCGAAGCTTGCCAATTAGACCGGGCCGATATGGCGCTAGGGCACGCAGCGAACCCGATGACCTGTTACACCTACTTGGTTCCAGTCGCCGACCAGCCGACGTTGATCCACTCGCTCGATGTGGCCGATATCGACAGCGCCAGTGAACCTCCCAGTGGCGAGCCGGAATATTTTCTCGGGATCGTCAATCCCAGCAACGCGCAGCAAGGGGGCAACGGGCAGACAGTTTGTACCAGCGCCATTACGCCATGCACATCGAACCAGCTTGCATTGTTCATCTGGGGCACGAGCGGGCTTGCCGGTCCAAAGTTTATTCCGGTGAATCCCTACACGCCGGGCTGCTACGACACGTCGGGCAGCGGCACGGAGACCAATACCGTATGCGTGCCGGAGCCCAGCACGAATCCGGTGACGATTGGAGCTTATGGCTCGCCTTCGTGCGGCGACTTCAACACTCCATGCGTCGATTCGCTCGGCGACCGCATGGCGAATCGCCTGACTTACAATAACTTCAGCGTCGCCGGAATCGACCTTGAGTTTCTGACCGCCTCGCATGTCGTAATGGAAAGCGCCGCGAACCAGAGCACCGGAATACGCTATTACATTCTTGGCGTTTCCAACGGGAATGCGTTTCCGCTCATCAATAGTAGTAGCGGCGGCGAAGTTGGCCCTGCCGACCTCGCCGATCCCAACCACACCCTGTTTTATTTCATGCCGAGCGCGGCGCTCGATAAATACGGCAATCTGGGAATGACTTACACGGTTTCTGGCGCCTACTGTTCCACTTGCCGGGTGCAGCCCAATCCCGCAGTGTATTTCGATTTGTTGCCGTTGGGGATTTCCAACTTCGGACAGCTCAACCTGATCGTCGCCGGAACTGGAGACGAGGAGAGTACTTTCCACTGGGGAGAGTATGCCGCAACAGTGATCGACCCAACCGACGATTTAACTTTCTATGGCGTCGGCGAGTATTTCAACACTAGTCAGACTGGGACAAGTAACTGCACGGAACCGGCTAGCGATTGCTATACATGGCAGACTAGGATCTTTCGGGCGAAGGCTGCGTTCTGATCTAGCTGTTATTTAAAATCCCAAGAGAATGGGCGGTGGGCCAGACTTTTGATCTTGCCAAGAGTGAGAGTGCTCAACTCCCATTCTGACTTACGACCGATCAGGCAGCTTTTATTCAAAACAACCTGAATATCCGTGCTTTGATGCAACAGGAGTGCGTCAGTTGTGTGCCTCTGTTGCGAGCCAACGAGGAAACTCTATGGCTCGCAAAGTTGGCCAAATCATCGCACGTGGCGACCGCAGATGGCTTATTCGAGTCTATCTAGGCCGAGATCACGAAACCAAGAAACGCAACTACCACAACCGAACAATCTACGGTTCCATGAGGGAAGTGCAAGCATACTTGACGAAGAAGTTGCGCGAACGCGACCTAGGCCGCTATTTGGAGGGAGCAAGGTCACACTCAATGAGTATCTTGATCGATGGATTCAGACGGCGGTGAAACCTAGAGTTCGAGAGAAGACATGCTAGGACTATGAAGGCATGCTGCGGCGCTATATCCGACCTCACCTAGGCGAGAGAGTACTTGCCGCAATGCGCCCACTAGACATCCAAACCACTTATCAGCAGATGATTGAACGAGGACTATCGAGTCGGACCGTTCGCTACACACACGTGGTACTAAACTCTGCGATGCGGCAAGCCTTGCAGTGGAGTCTGCTGCTTGAGAATCCAGCCGGTGGAGTCAAAACCCCGCAGCAGCCTAGGGACGAAATGCGCTCGCTGACGGTTCGAGCAAGCGCAGATATTTCTTAAGGCTGTTCTGGCAACTCCGCTCGGCCCAGTGCTTGCGGTCGCACTCACAACTGGGATGCGGCCAAGTGAGTATCTCGGGTTGAAGTGGCAGGACATCGACTGGGTACGGCAAACAGTCAGCGTTGTCCGGAGCATTCGGAGACTAAATGGTAGGTGGTGCTTCTGCGATACAAAACGTTCGCGAAGCCGTCGGCCCATCAAATTACAGCGTTGGATTGTTGCTCTTCTTCGTGATCTGCAGAGGAAAGCGAGTACGCACGATTTGTGTCCGGAGGGCCATGACTTGGTCTTCAGAACGCCGTCGGGACAGCCAATCAATGCCGATCATCTCGCCAAGCACTTCAGATCAATGCTCGACCTCGCTGGGCTGCCGCGCCTCAGGCTCTATGATTTGCGCCACTCGGCGGCCACAATCGCGTTAGCAGCCGGAGTGTCCCCGAAAGTCGTTTCGGAGCAACGAAGTGATCAACGGAAATGCCGGTCCGCCCCGGATCATAGCCACATATTTTTGGTAGTGAGCTCGAACATTCAAGAGCAAACTGATTACCTCGACGAGCGGTACTGCTGTGGCAATTGGGGTGCCCAAAAGCGAACCCTACAAATGCCACAATTGGCGTAAACCGGTGTGTTATCGAGCGGATCCACCGTATGAGAATGTTGACGGTGGAACTAAAGGCCGGCCTTGCCGTGCGCAACTATCGTTCGTGAAGTTCAATGGACCCGACGGGAGACCCTTTAACTAAGTAATCCCCTTTTTGTAGGCCAGGAGGAACCTGCGGGCGCATCAACAGACAGCTTTGGCAACATCTAGTCGAGGGACTTCCACATGGGCACTGTAGGCCACGCAGAGGAGAAGTATTTGCACGCGCTCTGCTGCGGGCACGTCCCTCTCGAATACTCCCACAAAGTTACGCAAAAGGCCGGATTGGATCACAACGTTGTCGCCGGGGTTCAGCGCATTCGTATAGCGTATGACGCATTTCTTGTCCATGCGGGCATAAATCTCTGCAATCAATTCATCGCTGATTGGAGCCAGCATTGTGCCGAATTTTACAACATAGGCAACCCCTCGAGTGAAATGAATATTGTGTAGCATCTTGAGGGCTTCGAAGCGGGCAAATATATACCCTGGAAACAAGTGCGAATAGCGCTGACGATTACTCCCCTCCAGCAGTGGGGCCAATGTTTTGACGCCCCAAGAAACCAAGTTCTTCACCGCACGTTCTTCTTGGCGGGGCTTTGTTCGAATTGCATACCACGACAAATCGGCGCTCATTTTAGTTCAGACAGGAGCTTCGATGATCAAGGTTTCCTAACTGAGGGTCGGGTAGAAACTTGCGAAATAAGTCCGCTTAACGCCGGGACAAGAGAATAAAAACTCGATCACCTTCGTAGAGTGATTTCCCGCCTCAGAAGCAACCGTCCCACAATGTGTTCCGATATCCTCTGAGCTATTTAGCGATACTCCATAAGTCAACACTCCAAAATCCGAACGCTAACTGTCTTCCCGTTACAGATTACGAACTCTATTGAGCGTAACTCCTTTAAATTATTGGCTGATCGTTGTATTCACAACCGCCCTATCTCACATCTTGTTATGTCGAATTTACCTACGAAATACTAACATAGGTGCCCAACTCTCGCGCACAATCTCCTCGGACGACATCCGTGTATTCCAGCAATCAGTCTTTTTGAGCGGAAACCTCCGCGGGTTGCCTTCTACATCCATCCTGTACGTTTCGTCGAGGGATTATTCATACCGTAAGTTGGTTGTGCAGCGGGTATAGTCTAAAACAGTGGTGTCGGCCCAGGCGCATAGTGTCAAGAGGCATTTAGTTGCTTCTGTGGCGGTAGCTTACCTAAATCCAAACCTTTCCTGGTCTTTGATCACAAATATCTCGTTCATCAATTATCCTCGCTACGTCTGGAGTCTCCTTTCCGATCAATTAATTGCAATCGAGATTGACCGCGCAGTCTTTACGGCGCAATGAATATCAGGAATCTCTTCCTGAGTTAACACTGCCAGTATCAATGGGGAACTGGAGGTGGAAGTTGAGAGAAGCGACTGCTACATCGAACGAAAAGGCAAGCGCAACCGTCACCATCATTGATCTGCTGCGGTTCAGGGCGGCCACCCAGCCGAACCAGATTGCTTATCGGTTCCTGGCCGACGGGGAAGAAGAGAGAGCTAGCCTTACCTATGGCGAGCTTGACCGGCGTGCGCGGCAGATTGCTGCCGAGTTGCAAACGATTTCAGCCGTAGGTCAGCGGGCTTTGCTGTTGGATTCTTCGGAGTTGGACTTCATTATTGCCTTCTTCGGTTGTCTGTGCGCTGGCGTGACAGCGGTTCCTATTTATGCACCCCGTTTGAACAAGAAAGGAAATGCACGAGTCGAGTCGGTTGTGGCGGATGCCCAGCCCTCGGTGGTTTTGACCGCCGGATCTGGCTCCCCGGCAATCCGTGACTTGGTGACAGCTTCGGTCGGTGAGCATGTGAAGTGGATTGACACAAACGCTCTGCCTAATCGTGGCGACCTCTGGATCCCGTCGGCACTAAGTGGCACAGACACCGCTTTCTTACAGTACACATCCGGCTCAACCGCAAATCCCAAAGGGGTGATGGTAAGTCACGCCAACATTCTGCATAACGAGGAAATGATTCAGAAGGCTTTCGGAACAGGGCCCGGAAGCACAATCGTGGGATGGCTACCGCTTTATCACGATATGGGGTTGATCGGGACAGTGCTGCAGCCGCTGTTCGCAGGGGTGCCCTGCATCTTGATGTCGCCGGTCGCCTTCCTGCAGCGACCACTGCGCTGGCTGCAAGCCATTGCCCGTTATCAGGCCACGACCAGCGGAGGGCCTAACTTTGCCTATGAGCTGTGCATGCGCAAAATCCGCCCCGAGGACCGAAGTGGACTCGACCTGAGTTCATGGCGTGTTGCTTTCAACGGCGCGGAACCAGTGCGGCTTGAAACGCTCAACCGATTTGCCGCGCAGTTTGCCGACTGCGGTTTTCGGCGCGAGGCTTTCGTTCCATGTTATGGCCTGGCTGAAGGCACCCTCTTCGTGAGCGGGGGTCTTGAACCGAACGGAGTAACTGCCGTGCATCATGGCGCCAACGGTGGTCCGACTAATGGGGCAAAGACATCTCGTCAAGGAGAGAAGATGTTGGTTTCCTGTGGCCGTCCTCCGGCGCAGCAAGAAGTGCGAATCCTTTCGCCGGATTCACTGCAACCGTGTTTCAACGGTCAGGTAGGTGAGATATGGATAAAAGGTCCCAGCGTCGCGCAGGGGTACTGGCGTAAGCCGAAAGAAACTGAAGAGACATTCAATGCGCAAATCCCCGGAACCGCGGAAGGTCCATTTCTTCGAACGGGCGATCTGGGATTTCTGTCTAACGGGCACCTATTTATAACCGGAAGGTTGAAGGACTTATTGATCATTCGCGGTCAGAATTACTATCCGCAAGATATAGAACTTACGGTCGAGCAAAGTCACCCGGTCTTACAGCCCGGTAGCGGGGCGGCTTTCTCGGTAGAGATAGAAGGTGAAGAACGACTCGTCGTCGTGCAAGAAGTTGCCGTTACCAAAGGTCAAGAAACGGCGATTTGTAAGGATAGGGATAACGATAATCTGGACGCACTCATAAAACTCATCTCCCGGAATATCGTTGCCCAGCATGAACAGCAACCGTACGGGGTTGTGCTGATACGAAAAGGCACCATTCCCAAGACGTCCAGCGGTAAGATCCAGCGTCACGCATGTAAGGATGCATTCCTAAGGAAGGACCTCGCTGTCCTCAGGGAGTGGCCGGAGCGAGAATCGCCTGAAGCGACTTCGCAGGGCTCTACTAGCGGTAAGCGGCAGCGGCCCACGCTGAGCGAGCTAGCTCCATGGTTGGTCGCAGAAATCGCGCGCATCAAAGGAATCGATCAGGAACGCGTCGACCTGCAACAACCATTTACAGCCTATGGTCTGGATTCACTGGACGCGATTGAATTCGCGCACAAGCTTCACACTGAGTTTGAAGTCGAGGTAGAGGTTTCGGAGTTCTTTGCCGATTCGGCCATCGCGGACGTCGTCCAACGCGCCACGGGTACCCTACAAACGCGCGTGAGCCGGCGGGCAACGGGGCGGCCTGCGAGCTACCCGCTTTCGTACGGGCAGCGCGCTTTGTGGTTTGTGCATCAGACGGCGCCGGACAGCGCCGGCTACAACCTCTCGCGAGTGATTAGGATTGCAACCAACCTGGATGTCGATGCACTGCGTCTAGCATTTCAGGCATTGGTCGACCGCCATCCGTGCCTTCGCACGATTGTGGTGGAGACGGCAGGAGAACCGGTTCAGCAGGTTGCAGAGAAGGCAGAGGTCAGCTTTGAATATTTTGACGCCCGCGATTGGAGCCAGGTAGAACTGGAGAAAGGTCTTGTCCAACAGAGCCAGCGGCCTTTTTCTCTGACGCTAGGTCCATTGTTTCGGACTGTCCTATATGCCCGGTCGGAAAAAGAATACCTGCTGCACGTTGCAGTGCATCACATGGTTGCGGATTACTGGTCTCTTACGTTGCTGCTGGATGAAATTGGAAAACTGTATCAAGCCTATGCGAATAAAGTCGAAACACACCTTGTTCCGTTGGAATACAGTTACGCGGATTTTGTGGAATGGCAGCGGGAGAAGCTTTCTGGTCCTGCCGGAGAAAGACTGCGGGACTATTGGAAAAACGAGCTGGCAGGAGAACTGCCGCCTCTCAGCCTGCCCGCAGACCACATCCGTCCGCCAGTGCAGACATTTCGTGGCGCTTCCTTTCCCTTTAGCCTCGATGCCAGGCTAACCGAAGCATTGAAGAGGCTGGGAGAAGAGCAACAAGCCACGCTCTTCACGACACTTCTGGCAGCGTTCCAGGTTTTGCTCTATCGCCTCACCTCTCAGAAACAAGTTATTGTTGGCTGCCCGATTGCGGGCAGATCAAGAGCAGAATTTGCGAACACCGCGGGGTACTTTGTGAACGCCGTGCCCTTGCGAGCGGATTTTCAGCAGCGGCAAACATTCACTGAATTCCTATCGCAGGTTCGCAACCGGGTTTCGAAAGCCTTTGCGCATGAGTTGTATCCCTTCTCGTTAATGGTTGAGCAACTTGGGATTACTCGCGATCCGGCCGTGCCCCCCATCTTTCAGAGCGCGTTTGCCTTTCAGCAGACGTACGGGAGCCGTTCGGAAGATTTCGTGCGTTTTGCCTTAGGGCAACCGCAGGCACAGGTAACCTTGGGCGGCTTACAGTTGGAGCATGTCGTCGTTGAACAGCAAACGGCGCAGTTTGACCTAACGCTAACGGTCGGCGAGGGACCGGACGGGATCGTTGGAGCCTGGGAGTACAGCAGCGATTTATTTGACCACTCGACCGTCGTGCGCTGGTCTGAGAACTTCAAGGTTCTGCTGCAAGCGGTTGCGCAGCATCCCGATTGCCACGTCAGCCGGTTCGCGATGTTGTCGACTGAGCAGCGAAGGCAAATTGTAGAGGAGTTCAACCACACCCAACTGAATTATGACTGCCAGCAGTGCGTGCATGACGAAATTTCGCGACAAGCGATGTCCACGCCTGACAGAATCGCGGTTGCCTTCGGAGCAATCGAGCTGAGCTATCAGCAGTTGGAGCAGAGGTCGAACCAGGTCGCACACTACCTGAGAAAACTTGGGGTAGGACCGGATGTGCGGGTGGGAGTGTGCCTGGACAGGTCGGTAGAACTCGTAGTCTTCCTGCTGGGTGTACTCAAGGCTGGAGGCGCCTATATTCCGTTGGACCCCGGGTATCCGGCAGAGCGGTTGCAATACATGGCGCAGGATGCACAGGCTCCGGTAGTGATCGTGCAGAAGCGGCAGATTGAACAGTTCGCGAATCTTGGGGTGCGGCTGATCTGTGCGGAGGACCAGCAGGCTGAAATAGAGCGCGAGAGAGTGGCGGATGTTGGAGTAGGGCTGGAGGACGAAAACCTGGCCTACGTCATCTACACCTCAGGATCGACGGGAAAACCGAAGGGGGCCATGAATACGCACCGGGGCCTGCAGAATCGGTTGCAGTGGATGCAAGAGAAATACCAGTTGACGAGCGACGATCGAGTTCTCCAAAAAACACCTTTCAGTTTCGATGTATCGGTGTGGGAATTCTTCTGGCCGTTAATGGTAGGCGCCAGATTGGTGATGGCCGAGCCGGGAAGACATCAGGACCCGGAATATCTGGGACAAACAATCGAGCAACAGGGAGTGACAACGCTGCATTTTGTTCCGTCGATGTTGCAGGCGTTTCTGGAATCGGGTGAGGCGAAGAGGTGCGGAAAACTGCGGCGGATCATCTGCAGCGGAGAGGCGTTAAGCGCAGAGCTGGCGCGGAAGTGCGTGGAACAAATTCCAGCCGAGTTGCACAATCTCTACGGTCCGACCGAGGCGGCCATCGATGTAACGTACTGGCCCTGCCGGCGGGAAGATTTAGCGGGCGGCGTAGCCATCGGCAAGCCTATCGCCAACACACAGATGTATGTGCTGGATGCGGAATATGAGCCGGTGCCCGTGGGGGTGGAAGGAGAGATCTACATTGCCGGGGTGGGGCTGGCGCGTGGGTATTGGAATCGACCTGATCTTACGGCGGGGCGCTTTATTGCCAACCCGTTGAGCGCAGAAGGCGGAGCGCGGATGTACCAGACCGGGGACCGGGGACGCTGGCGCCGCGATGGAAATCTGGAATATCTGGGGCGGTTCGACCACCAAGTCAAGCTGCGAGGGTTCCGGATCGAGTTGGGGGAGATCGAGGCCTGCTTGGCGAAGTTTGAGGGGGTGAAGGAAACGGTGGTGGAGGTGCGGGGAGCCACTGCCGGAGACAAGCGGTTGGTTGCGTACATTGTGCCCGATGAGGTACAGGCGCGCCCCTTGAGAAAGATGGCGCGCCTCAAGAAGGCCGGCGATCTGACCGAAAGCAAGCTGTACGAGCTGCCCAACGGCATGCTGGTCAAGTTTCAGAATAAGAGCGAGACCGACTTTCTGTATCGCGAAATCTTCGAGGGCGAGGGTTACTTGCGACATGGGATTACTCTCGAGGCCAACGCCTGCGTATTCGACATCGGGGCAAATATCGGAATGTTCAGTTTGTTCGTGGCCCAGCTCGCTCCGGCGGCCACTGTCTACGCATTTGAGCCGATCCCGGCTGTTTTCGATGACCTCCGAATCAACATGGAGCTTTATGTCGGGAACCCTAGAGCCTTCAATTGCGGCTTAGCGGGAGGGTCCGGAACGGTCACGTTTACCTGGTATCGGCACGACTCCGTACTTTCAGGCCGATATGCCGATCTAAAAGAGGAAAGCTCAACTGTCAAATCCTTTCTGAAGTCACAATCCGAGTCGAAAGACTTGTCGGATGAGGATCTGGACAGACTGCTTGCGGAGCGCCTTAGCGGGGAGCGAGTGGAGTGCCAACTTCGCACTCTTTCCTCAGTCATTGCCGAGGAGAAGATCGAGCAGATCGATCTTCTCAAGATCGACGTTGAGAAGAGTGAGCTGGATGTTCTGGAAGGCATCGAAGACCATGACTGGGAGAAGATCCGACAAATTGTGTTGGAGGTTCATGATTCTGATG
Organism: uncultured Acidobacteriaceae bacterium; assembly: GCA_964407505.1. Lineage (GTDB taxonomy): Bacteria > Acidobacteriota > Terriglobia > Terriglobales > Acidobacteriaceae > Sulfotelmatobacter. The sequence continues at coordinate 19,017 of CAYOVU010000191.1, forward strand.
GGCGTCTTGGAGTAGTCAAACGGATGCTCAAAGCTCATGGGTATGAGCTGCACATCGAGCAAGATGAGTTGTTACAAACCACGAACCTCTACAACATCTATGCTCGCCAGACCAAAAACGTTCCCCGAGCCGAAGGAGCAGGCATCTCACCCCACCCGGTCCGGGCGCCAACATACTTTAGCCCCGCCCAGTTCATCGCTTCCCTGAAGAATCATCTGAAGACGCTTTTGCCGGAGTACATGGTGCCGGCGGCGTACGTTTGTTTGGATCGTCTGCCTTTGACGCCGAACGGGAAGCTGGACCGGAAGGCGCTGCCGGCGCCGGAGGCCGATGCTTACGCGGCCCACGTTTACGAGGCGCCGCAGGGAACGATGGAAACCACGGTGGCCGGGATATGGGCCGAGATGTTGAAAATCGAGCGGGCAGGGCGAAACGATAATTTCTACGACTTGGGTGGGCATTCACTGCTTGCGACCCAAGTGATGTCGCGTATCCGGCAGGTGTTTGGGGTGGAGGTGCCGCTCCGCAGCTTTTTGGAGAATCCCACGGTCACCGGGCTGGCCCTCCAAGTGGATAGGGCGGCTAAGACAGCGGCTCCTCCTCTGCGGCCTCTTCCGCGGGGGCAACGTTTGCAATTGTCTTTTGCCCAGGAGCGCTTGTGGTTTCTGTCACGCTATGAGACGGAAGCAAGCTTGTACAACGTGCCTGTAGCCCTGCGACTGCGGGGAGCAGTCAACATTGAAGCGGTTAAAGCCAGCCTGCGGGAAATCGTAACCCGTCATGAAGTTCTGCGCACCAGCTTTCCCGAAGCCGACGATAGAACCATACAGAGTATTGCCCCTGAAATCGACCTGGCGATTCCGGTGGTTGAGGCCGGTGAAGATGAGCTGCCTCAAGTCCTTCGCCAGCAGGCGCGGCAAGCGTTTGATCTCAGCCATGGCCCGTTGATTCGGGCGTCGTTGTTCCGCATCGGCAGTCACGAGCATGTCTTGCTGGTGGTTCTACATCACATTGTTTCCGACGGTTGGTCGTTGGGAATCATACTTCGTGAATTCAACGTGCTGTATGACGCTTTTAGTAGAGGCGCGGCTTCGCCCTTGCAACCTTTGCCGATACAGTATGCGGATTTTTCGGAGTGGCAACGAGAATGGTTGCAAGGGGAGGTCCTGGAAAGGCAACTAGCATACTGGAAACAACAGTTATCGGGGCTCGAAGCGCTCGCTTTGCCCACTGACCGGCCCTACCCAGCCAAACCGACCCTGGCCGGAGCCGTGGAGATGTCGTGCTTACCCCAGCCTCTGGTCGCGAAACTGAAGTCTCTGAGCGATCAACAAGGGGTAACGCTATTTATGACCTTGTTGGCCGGTTTTAAGATTCTCTTGTTTCGCTATACCGGTTGCACGGACATTTCGGTTGGTTCGCCGATTGCCAACCGTAACAGGCAGGAACTCGAGCCACTTATTGGTTTCTTCGTAAATACGCTGGTGTTACGCACTGCCTTCGCAGAAGATGCTTCGGTATCCAGGTTGTTGCAGCAGATACGCGAGGTCTCACTGCAGGCTTATGCGCACCAGGATATTCCCTTTGAGCGTTTAGTCGAAGCGTTACATCCAGCCCGCGAGCTCAGCCGTACTCCTCTTTTCCAAGTCATGTTCGTCCTCCAGAACGCGCCATTGCCGAAGGTCTCGTGGAATGGCCTTGAAGCAAACGCAAGCGTTTTGGAAACAGGTACGGCAAAGTTTGATCTGACTTTGTCCGCACGCGAGGAAGAGGGTGAGTTGGAGTTGTCACTAGAGTACCGAATTGAATTATTCGATGCGGCGCGCATGAAGCGAATGCTGCAGCACTATCGAACTCTGTTGGAACAAATCGTAGCGTCTGTGGATAGCCGGATCAACGAGATTGAAATACTAAGTGAAGCGGAAAAACAACAGCTGCTGGTGGAATGGAACCGCACTGGGGCGGAGTATGAGCAGGAGAAATGTCTGGCCGAGTTATTTGAGGAACAGGTGCGGAAAACGCCTGAAGCGGTAGCAATCGTCAGCGCGGACGAGCAACTCACGTATGCGGAGTTGAATCGGCGTGCCAACCAATTGGGTCACTACTTGCGGCGACTCGGGGTGGCACCGGAAGTGCGAGTAGGAATCTGCGTCGAGCGTGGATGGGAGATGGTGGTGGGGTTGTTAGCCATCCTCAAAGCGGGAGGTGTGTATGTACCGCTGGATGGAAGCTATCCGGAAGAGCGGCTGAGATACACGCTGGAGGACGCGAAAGCTGTGGTGGTGGTCGCGCAGAAGGCACTGTCGGAGAAGTTAAACGGATTTGCTGGGCAGACGGTCCTGTTGGATGTGGAGAGTGAGGAGATCGGGCGGGAGAGTAGAGAAGATCTCCAGCGAACGACCACGCCAGAGAATCTCGCTTATGTGATTTATACCTCGGGATCTACCGGCAAACCGAAGGGAGTAGCCATTACACACGGCAGTGCAGTGGTGTTTCTGCATTGGGCCCGGGAAGCGTTTGCAGCGGAAGATCTTGGCGGGGTGCTGGCATCAACTTCAATTTGCTTCGATCTGTCGGTTTTTGAAATCTTTGGGCCACTCAGTTGTGGCGGTACGGCGTTCGTGGTGACGAACGCTTTGGAACTGGCGAGTATGACTGAAGCCCGGAAAGTGAAGTTGGTCAACACTGTACCCTCGGCAATGCGGGAATTGGTGCGGATCAACGCTCTGCCTGAGTCGGTTCGAATCGTCAATTTAGCCGGAGAGGCGCTGACGTGGGGATTAGTAGACGACGTCTATAAAGCCGGGAATGTTGAGCGAGTATGCAATTTGTACGGACCATCGGAGGACACGACATACTCGACATACGCATGGTTAGAGAAAACTCCAAGCAAAACCGCAGTGCCGATAGGCAAACCAATCGCCAACACGCAGATCTATGTGCTGGATAAGTGGATGGCACCATTGCCGATAGGAGTAGTGGGAGAGTTGTACCTAGGGGGAGCGGGTCTAGCGCGCGGCTACTTAGATCGGCCAGAGTTGACAGCGGAAAAATTTGTGCCCAACCCGTTTAGCGCTATTGGTGGCGCGCGGCTCTATCGCACCGGAGATTTAGCGTGCTATCGAGAGGACGGGAATCTGGACTTCCAGGGACGTGTGGACCACCAAGTAAAGGTGCGCGGCTACCGAATCGAGCTGACGGAAATTGACGCAGCACTGGAAGAGACAGCCGGAGTCAAGCAGGCAGTGTCGCTTGCGCTGGATAACGCTGGGGAGAAACGACTGGTGGCCTATGTGGTCACAGAAGCAGGAACCACAGCAGCGCAGTTGAAGGCGGCACTGAGGAAGCGGCTCCCGGAATTCATGGTGCCGTCCGATTTTGTCTTATTAGATGAATTCCCTCTGACCCCGAATGGAAAGATTGACCGCCGCGCGCTGGCAACGCTCAATGTGCACCGTGGTGAAGGAGCCAGTCATGTCGAACCGCGCACACCGGTGGAGGAGTTGGTTGCGCAAATCTGGTCGGAATTATTGGCGATTGAGCGGGTGGGCGCGGAGGACAACTTCTTTGCGTTGGGAGGACACTCCTTACTGGCTACCCGGATGCTTTCGCGGTTGCGGGAGGTATTTGATCGCGAAATTGAGTTGCGTGCGGTCTTTGAATTTCCGGTTCTCGCGGATTTGTCGGCACACATGGCCGGCCTCACAACGCAGATACAGCCGGATACCACCCAGCCCATTGTCCACAGAACCGGATTGGAGGCCTTGCCGCTCTCTTCACAGCAGGAACGCCTTTGGTTTCTTGATCGGTATAGCTCCAGTGGAGTCGCTTATAGCCTGCCCGCAGCGGTACGACTGAAAGGCGATTTGAATAAAGAGGCGATGCGCCTCAGCTTCCAGGAAATCGTGCGGCGACATGAGATTTTGCGCGCCAAGTTCGTGCAGGTAGGAGCAAAACCCGAATTGGTGATTTGCGAGAACGCGAGATTTGAGTTGCACGAACTCGATCTGCGCGATCCGATCTCCGGAGTGGCGGCAGAGCAGCGAGTAAATCGTGAGCTGACAGAAGAAGCCACTCGTCCATTTGTGTTGGCGGAAGGAGAATTGTTCCGGGTTCGATTCCTGAGAATTGGCGAGCAAGAGCACATTTTGCTGGTGACAATTCACCACATCGTTTTCGATGGATGGTCGGTGGGCGTGGTGGTCAACGAGTTATCGGCTTTATATGAGACGTACAGCAAGGGAAAACCGTCGCCGCTTGCAGATTTGGAGATCCAGTATTCGGATTACGCGGCCTGGCAACGTGAGATGTTGGAAATCGGAAGGCTGACAGAAGGGTTGGAATACTGGAAGGAGCAATTGAATGGGATTTCGGTGTTGGAATTACCCACGGACCATGCGCGGCCTGCTGTGCAGAGTTTTCGTGGAGCCAACGAGGAATGGAATCTTCCGGCCGAGATAATGCCAGGGCTGAAGCAATTAAGCCGGGAACATGGAGTGACGCTCTTCATGACCCTGCTGGCGGGATTCCAGATTCTTTTGGCGCGCTACAGCAGGCAGGAAGACATTGCAGTGGGTTCGTTTATCGCCAACCGAGCCCACCCTCAATTGCCGGCGCTCATCGGGTTCTTTGTAAACACGATAGTGTTGCGCACCGATCTGAGCGGCAATCCTTCAGTCGACGAGGTCTTACGCCGAACACGAGAGATGTGTTTGGGTGTGTATGCGCACGCGACCGTTCCCTTGGAAAAGTTGGTGGACGACTTGGAGCGGCACCGCGACGCGAGCCACAATCCGCTGTTTCAGGTCGCCATAGTATTGCAGAACACCCCGGTGGGGGCGATGCAGCTTCCAGGTGTCGAGATAACCATGCTTCCCTCGGCCCCCACCGGATCGAAGTTCGACTTGGCTCTGATCATCGAGGAGGATCGGCACGGTCTGCACGGACTCGTCGAGTACAGCACAGACCTGTTTGAGAGGGAAACCATCAGCCAAATGCTGCGGCACTACAACCAGGTCTTGCAGGGGATGGTCCGCGACTCGAAGCAGTGCGTTTCTACATTACCGTTGCTCGCGCCGGAGGAGCGCCGCCAATTGCTGTATCACCGGAATGAGACGGCGGCAGTTGTCCCGTCGCGCTGCATCCACGAACTGTTTGAGGAACAGGCAGCGCGGACGCCACAAGCACACGCAGCCCAATATCGCGGGCAGTTGTTGACCTATGGCGAACTAAGCCAGAGAAGCAACCAGTTAGCAAATTACCTGGCGAAGGTCGGCGTCGCTCCAGAAGTGCCAGTGGCGACGTGCGTCGGTCGGAGCCTGGATATGCTGGTTGCACTGCTGGGAGTGCTGAAAGCAGGAGGCGCTTATGTACCGTTGGACCCAAGAGCACCGTCGGACTGGTTTGACCTTTTTTCACGAGATGTGAAACCTCAGGTGCTACTAACCCAGCGGGCATTACTTTCTCAGGTGCCGCAGTATGCAGGCACTGTCGTCGTACTCGACGACGAATGGGACGAGATCAGCCGGCACAGCTGTGAGAATGTGAGGCGAGCAGCTTCGGAAAACCTGGCCTGCGTTATCTGCACCTCGGAGCCGGATGGAACTCCGAGAGGTGTGGCCATTCAACACAGTAGTACGGTCGAGATGTTGCACTGGGCACAAACAACATTTTCGGAGGAAGACCTGTCTGGCGTCCTCGCGTCAACTCTAGTCGACGTAAGGGAATCTCTGTTCGAAATATTCGCACCACTGTGCAGCGGGGGCACGGTCTTCATCGTGGAGGATCCGTTTGATCTGGCGGATGTAGCAGATTCCGGCAAGGTGAAGTTAATCCAAATGCCGCCGTCGGCGCTGCGGGAACTCGTGCGAATGAAGGCACTGCCACAGTCAGTGCGAACCATTAACCTGTGTCGCGAGGCGGCGTCTGCGGGACTGGCGCACAAGTTCTATGAGGGCACCCGTGTAGAGCGGGTCTTCAATTGTTGCGGACAAGCGGAGTACGCCGGCTATTGCACTCAGGTGCTTTTGCCGCGTTGTCGAGAGGATGGCGCCGTCCTACTTGGCAAACCAGTAATGAACACGCAGACCTATGTACTGGATCAGGAAATGGAACCCGTCCCTGTTGGCGTGGCGGGGGAACTATATCTTTCAGGAGCGGGGCTGGCGCGCGGATATGTGAACAAAGCCGATCTAACAGCCAGCCGTTTCATACCAAATCCGTTTAGCGCAGCGGGCGGAGATAGGTTGTACCGAACCGGAGACATGGTGCGCTACCGGGCGGACGGAACACTGGATCTCCTGGGAAGGTTGGACCGACAGATAAGGATTCGCGGACGTCGGATCGAGCTCGGTGAGATTGAAGCCGTGCTCCAGCAGCAGGTCGATGTAGACGATGCCGTGGTGACGGTGCAGGCAACAGACGGGAGGCTGGTTGCTCACATCATCCCGGTGGCAACCGTAGAAAGGGGTGAAGCATGGGAGCAGAAATGGCGCGAGAGCCTGCGGGCAGAGCTGAAACGAACACTACCCGAGTATATGGTGCCGTCAGAACTGGTTCTGCTGGAGAAGATTCCCCTTTGCGCTGACGGAACACTGGACCGCCAAGCATTGCCCATTGTCGAACCCATGGCCGAGTCCTCTGACCAGGCGAAATTGCCATATGGCGAGACAGAGACGATCATCGCCGCCATTTGGAAGAAGGTTTTAAAAATTGAGGAAGTCGGGGTCGAGGACAATTTTTTTGATGTGGGGGGCAACTCATTAATTATTCCCGAAGTCCATGGTGCTCTGCAAAGCGCTTTTGGCATAACTCTGCAAATCGTCGAACTGCTCCAGTATCCGACAATCCGCTCACTGGCAAAACGTCTGGAAGCTGAAAAGGCCGGGCCTGAGCTAGGGGAACCAGCCCAATCGTATAAAACGTTGGAAGCGGAAAAGCCGAGAAGCGGTGCCACCGGCTTCGCAATCGTAGGTATGGCCGCCAGATTTCCCGGCGCCAATAATATTGAAGAATTCTGGCACAACCTCCAGGCGGGGGTTGAGTCGATCATCGACTTCTCCGATGAAGAGCTGCGGGCTGCCGGCATTGCGGAGGAACTCCTCTCTTCTCCCAATTACATAAAACGCGGCTCTATCCTGACCAATGCCGACCTTTTTGACAACAGATTCTTTGACATTAGCGCTCGTGAAGCGGAGCTCATCGATCCGCAGCAGCGTATTTTTCTGGAATGCGCATGGGAAGCGCTGGAGAACGCGGGATACACGCCCAAGAGTTATCCCGGCAAGATCGGGCTTTATGCAGGTAGCGGAGCGAGTACATATTTCTTGAATTTGTTGAAGGGCGACAACCCTCTGTACTCCAAGGAATCTGCCCCTGTTTTGTTTGCCAATGCCAGTGACTTTCTCGCAACGCGCGTGTCGTACAAACTTGATCTAACCGGTCCCAGTGTCACTTTACAGACTGCATGTTCGACCTCTCTAGTCGCGGTTCACATGGCGTGCCGGTCTTTGATGAATCATGAGTGCGACATCGCCATGGCGGGCGGAATCACGGTTCGATCTCCACAGAACATCGGCGATATTTTTCAGGAAGGTGGAATCGTCTCTCCCGACGGTCACTGCCGCACGTTTGATGAGCGTGCCCAGGGCACGGTGAAGGGCAACGGCGCGGGAATTGTCGTCATAAAGAGGTTGGAAGAAGCGCTGGCCGATGGGGATCACATTCGTGCCGTGATCAAAGGCTCTGCCATTAACAATGACGGTGGGAACAAAGTTGGTTTCACCGCTCCCAGCATTACCGGCCAATCAGACGTAATCCGGCAGGCTCTGCTCGAATCGAGCGTAAGCCCCGAAACGATCACTTATCTGGAAGCGCACGGAACGGCAACATCCCTGGGGGATCCAGTTGAAGTGTCTGCCCTCTCGCAAGCTTACCGAGCAGGCACAGAGAAAAACACCTATTGTGCGATCGGTTCGGTTAAATCCAACATCGGCCATGCGGATGCTGCCGCGGGAGTTGCCGGTTTGATCAAGACTGTTCTGGCTCTTGAACACAAATTGATACCTCCGACTCTCCACTTCGAGCGGCCCAATCCAAAAATCGACTTTCTTCATAGCCCGTTTTATGTGAATACGAAACTTGCAGAGTGGAAGAGAGAAAACGGGCCCCGGCGCGCTGGCGTAAGTTCGTTTGGCATTGGCGGCACCAACGCGCATGTCATTCTGGAAGAGGCTCCGTCAGACGATTCCATCTCTACGTGCCGTCCCTGGCAGTTGATATTGTTGTCCGCGAAAACAGCAACGGCTCTGGAAGCTGCAGCCGATAACCTGGGCGCATATTTAGTTGCGAATGATTCCGTCAGTCTGCCGGACGTCGCGCACACCCTCCAAGTGGGTCGTGCATCTTTTAACCACCGTTCTTTTGTGGTGGCAGAAATTAACGCGGATGCCGCCGCAACACTGAAGGACCGGCAAGTTAGGTCCTTGGCAGCCTCAGTTGTTTCCCGCGCGGGCTGGCCAGTAGCGTTTCTGTTTCCCGGACAGGGGTCACAGTACGTCAACATGGGCAAACAGCTCTATGCCCACGAGCCACTCTTCCGTGAACTGGTGGACGAGTGTTCGGAACTGCTCCAGCCTAATTTGCAACTCGACCTGCGTAGCGTGCTCTATCCCACTTTGGAAAAACATGAATGGGCAGAAGCGGAATTGCGGGAAACCCGAACTACCCAACCTGCGCTCTTTGTCGTTGAATACGCTCTGGCCAGGATGTGGATGTCGTGGGGCCTTCTGCCGGAGAGAATGCTCGGGCACAGCGTGGGCGAATACGTAGCCGCATGTCTTGCGGGAGTACTTTCTCTCGAAGATGCTCTGAACCTGGTTACCGTTCGTTGCCGCTTGATGCAAAGTTGTGCGCGCGGCGGGATGCTTGCCATAGCAGCCTCAGAGAAGGAAGTTCAACGCTACTTGAAGATGGGACTTGATTTGGCTGCGATCAATGGGTCGGCCTCTTGCGTATTGTCGGGTCCATTCGATGCATTGGAACTGGCCGAAAAAGAATTGGCCCGGCAGCAGGTTGCGCATCGTCGCCTGCAATCGTCTCACGCCTTCCATTCAGCCATGATGGATCCAATCATCGAACAGTTTGTTGGCGAAGTCGAAAAAGTTCGGCTCAATGCTCCGCGAATGCGTTACCTCTCGAACCTTACCGGAGAGTGGATCACCGAGGAACAGGTAACTGATCCCGAATACTGGGGCAAGCAACTTCGCGGAACGGTTCAATTCGCCAAAGGAATTCGGAACTTGTGTGATGGAAGTGACCGGTTGACCCTGGAAGTTGGCCCAGGGCATACCAATACCACCGCAATTCGCCAGACCCTACCCAAGCCAGCTCTGCCCCTGATGCTGACGACGCTGCCTGATTCTCAAACCGAAGAATCGGATGTAAAACATGTGCTTACGGTGCTTGGCCATCTCTGGCTTCACGGCGCAAGTGTCGATTGGAACGCATTTGCGTCGGGCGAGAAACGCCGAAGACTTCCCCTACCCACCTATCCTTTCGAGCGCCAGCGTTTTTGGGTTGAAGCGGCGGGTTCGCGTCCTTCGCATCCGGACACCTCCAGAAAAAAGCTTGATGATTGGTTGTATCTGCCCTGCTGGAAGGAAACCGCACGAATTTCGTCAGGCTCGAAAGCCGACGTTTCGGAGAGTGCGACTGTCTTAATTTTTGGCGGCAACTCGCAATTCGAAGAGAAGCTCGCTCTGAAGCTCGGTCGAAAGTGCTATGACGTCGTGACTGTGGTCGCTGGAGAGGAATTTACCAGGGTCGATCATCAGACTTACGCGATCCGCCCAACCGCACGAGCCGATTACGATGCCCTCTTTACCGTCCTTGGAGAACAAGGGCAGCTTCCCGAAAAAATCCTTCACCTCTGGAACATCGGTCACAGCGATTCGGTGGAACAAGACGTGGACATTGCGCTCTATAGTCCGCTGCACCTGGTGCAGGCAGCGACCGCAGAACAAGGCATGGGCCCGATTCAATGCGTGGTAGTTTCCAGTGGTTTGCACGAGATTACCGGCCACGAAGATCTATCGCCCGGCAAAGCGACTCTTCTCGGTTTGTGCAAGACGATCGCATGTGAGCTGCCTCATTTTGCCTGCAAGAGCGTTGATATTGAAGTCCCAGCCGAAAACTCGAGGACGGAGGATTCTTTAGTCGATCAACTGGTCGCCGAGTTGGAATCAAAAGAGCAGCAGCCGGTTGTGAGTTACCGCGGGGTACGCCGCTGGATCCAGACCTTTGACCAGGTTCACCTCGAAGCAGATGGGACGGAACTGGTTCGTGAAGGTGGAGTCTACCTGATCACGGGCGGGTTGAACGATATAGGTTTCCAATTTGCGGAATGGCTGGCAACTGAGGCCCGTGCGTCCATTGTACTTTTGGACCAACGTTCATTCCCGCGACGAGAGCACTGGGACATCTGGCCCGAAACCCACACCGGCGACCCCGCAGTCAAGCAGATAAGTCGAATTCGGGCATGGGAGCAGGGCGGAGCCAAAGTTCTTATTTCAAGTGCGGACGTTGCAAACCAAGTTCAGATGAATGAGCTCCGCAATCAGGTGCAGGGGGTATGGGGAAAAGTCAATGGTGTGATTCATGCCGCGGGCTTTTCCAAGAGAGGACCCCTTGCGTCAAAGACACGCAACGATGTAGCCACAATCCTCATGCCCAAGATCCAGGGGGCACTGGTGCTTGAAGAAGTATTTGGAGGAGAGGATCTGGACTTCATGGTGTTCTGCTCCTCTTTAATCTCAGTGATTGGCGAACGGGAACAAGCGGACTATGCGGCAGCCAATGCCTTTCTCGATTCTCTCGCTCGTCGCAATTTCTTGGTAAGTCCTTATTTCACGATGTCGATCAACTGGGACACCTGGGTGGAAGCAGATCGCGACGTCTCATCAGCCGCCAGTGGCGCGGTCTGTGGCGCAATCAGGCCGGATGAAGCCGTTGAGGTGCTGCGTCGCCTACTGCGCACCAGACCCGGTCCGCAAGCGATCATCTCTACGCGAGACTTGGCTGCGACCAGGCCGAAGAAGGTCGATACCGCCGAAGAAGAAACGGCTGCGGTTGGGCACAGCTATGCCCGCCCTAATCTCGACCGTCCGATTGAGCCGCCAACGAACCCAACAGAAACAATGCTGATCCGCATATGGACGGAAGTACTGGGGGTCTCACCCATCGGGATTCGCGATGACTTCTTTGAGCTGGGCGGCGATTCGCTGATCGGCCTCAGGATGACGGCACGGGCGGAAGATTTCGGTGTGCATCTCTCCGTCGATCAGTTGTTCCGGCATCCCACAGTTCAGGAATTGGCGACGGCTGTTGAGCAGTTGGAGCGGACCGATAAGATTCCGGCCATTGCGCGCGTTCCCCGCGACCAGCCAATTCCTTTGTCGTACACGCAGCAGCGGGTGTGGTTCATAGACCGTCTGGCGCCCGGCAGGTCGGCCTACAACATTCCGGCATCCGTCCGAATACTGGGTCCTTTGGATCTGAAGGTGTTGGAGCAGGTCCTACAAGAGATCGTGTCGCGGCATGAATCTCTGCGCACCCGCATTGAAGTTGTGGATGGGGAGCCGAGACAAATCATCGAAAGTACGATGGCCCTTCCGCTTCCCATCGTCGATCTGAACTCTCAGCCGGAGGAGGAACGGGAAGCAGTGGCGCGGAAACGAGCATCCGAGGAGGTACAAAAACCATTTGACCTCCAGCGTGGGCCGCTCGTCCGGGCATGTCTGCTCAAGCTGGACGAACAGGATCATGTGTTGGTGGTAACCATGCACCATGTCGTCTCCGATGGTTGGTCGTTGGGGATATTGGTGGGCGAGGTTTCGGCGCTCTACAAAGCATTTAGCGAGGGCGAGTCCTCACCCTTGGCGGAATTGCCCATCCAATACGCCGATTACAGTGTCTGGCAGCGGCAATGGATCAGCGGGGATCTGCTGGGGCAGCAACTCGATTATTGGAAAAAAGAATTGGCAGAACTCTCTGTGTTGGACCTGCCGACTGACCATCCCCGGCCGTCGCTACAGAGCCAACGAGGGGACACGATAGAGTTCACCGTGTCCGCTGACCTGACGCTGAAGTTGAAACAGCTGTGCCTGCAACAGGAGACCACGCTGTTCATGATGCTGCTGGCGGCGCTTCAGACGTTGATGTCACGCTACAGCAGACAACACGGCATAGCCACCGGCTCGGGGATCGCCGGACGCCGCAGGACCGAAACCGAAAATATGATCGGTTTCTTTGTTAATACTCTGGTGCTAAGAACTGATCTCTCTGGAGAACCAAGTTTCACCACGTTGTTACAACGGGTCAAGAAATCCACGCTGGAAGCGTACAACCATCAAGACGTGCCTTTTGAAAAGTTGGTAGAGGTCCTGACGCCGGAGCGGGATTTGAGCCGGTCCCCGCTGGTTCAAGTTATGTTCACACTCCAGAATGCACCATACTCCACGCTGGAATTGGGTCCGGCAAAGCTGCAAAGATTTGATGTCCACACCGTCGCCGCCCTGTGTGATCTCACGGTTTACATGGCGGAAATGAGTGGTGGAATGTTGTGCTCCATGGAGTACAGCACTGATCTGTTTGAAGCGGCGACGATCACACGCTGGATCGAACAGTTCAAGACCTTAATGGGTAGCATCGTGGCCGATCCGGAACAGTCCATCGCTGCGCTGCCTTTGCTGACGGCGACCGAGCGTCAGCAAATGCTGGACGAATGGAATCGGACCGAAACCAATTATCCGTTGGAGAGCAGCCTCACGGATCTCATTGAAGAGCAGGCCCAACAAACGCCCAACGCGGTGGCCGTCACCAGCGAGGAGGGCCGTCTCACTTATTCTGAATTGAACGCGCAAGCCAACCAGATAGCACGTTACCTGCGTCGCCTGGGAGTGGGTCCCGAGACGCCGGTCGGCATGTGCATGGAGCGCAGCCTCGAGATGGTAAAAGGGCTCCTGGGCATTTTGAAGGCTGGTGGCGTCTATATGCCCTTGGATCCGGCATATCCGATGGAGCGGTTGCTCTATATGGTAGCGGACTCAAAAGCCCCAGTAACACTGACACAGGAAAGATTGGTCAAGGAGCTTCCTCCTCACAGTGGCCGGCTAGTGAAGCTGGATGCGGAGTGGTCAAAAATCAGCGAGGAAGATCGAGACGACCTCCACGTCCGAGTCGATACGGACAATCTGGCATATGTGCTTTACACCTCTGGCTCGACGGGAGGGCCCAAGGGGTCGATGAACACCCACGGCGGACTCCTGAATCGTCTGTTGTGGATGCAAGAGAGATACCAGCTGAAGGAAGAGGACCGTGTTCTGCAGAAAACACCAATCTGCTTCGACATCTCATTGTGGGAATTTCTGTGGCCGCTGATAGTTGGGGCAGAGCTGGTGATGGCCAAACCTGGAGGGCATCTAGACGCGGAGTACGTGGGGGAGGTCGTTGAAGAGAGAAAGATCACCACCTTGCACTTCGTACCATCAGCGTTGCGAATGTTCCTGGAATCAAACAGTGCAGAAAGATGTGCAAGTGTAAGGCGGGTGATTTGCAGCGGAGAAGTTCTATCCCTGGAGCTGCAGTCCAGATTCCTCGGCAAAATGAGCAGCGAACTGCACAATCTTTACGGGCCTACAGAAGCGGCGGTCGACGCGACGTTCTGGGCTTGTGAAGAAACCCCTGGCAGACAGAGAGTACCCATAGGAAAACCGATTGCCAACGCGCAAATCTATGTGTTGGACGAACGTATGGAGCCCACACCAATCGGAGTGCCGGGAGAACTCTATATCGGTGGGATGGGATTGGCGCGGGGATATTTGGGACAAGCGGAATTAACTGCTGAACGGTTTATTCCCAACCCCTTCAGCATCAAGGCAGGAGAGCGACTGTACCGGACAGGAGATATGGCACGACATCTGCCGGACGGCAACCTAGAGTTTCTAGGAAGAGTAGATGATCAGGTGAAGATTGGCGGGCATCGGGTCGAGCCGGGGGAGGTCGAAGAGATCATTCAAACCCATCCGGCGGTGCAACAAGCAGCAGTGGTGGTGGGGCAAGAAAGGGTGGGGCTAGAGAACGAACAGCGGCTTATTGCTTATGTAGTGCCACGCGTGGGGGAGGTGGTTAACGCATTCGACCTTAAGAGGCATATCCGGCAGAAACTACCGGAGGCTATGGTGCCGGGTGCCGTAGTAGAGCTAAGAGAATTGCCCTTGACACCAAGCGGAAAGGTGGACCGGAAACGTCTGCCCAAAGTGGAAAGCATAAGGTCGGCTGATGTGGAAAACCGTCGACCGCCCCGCACGGAAGCAGAACGTTATATTGCCGAAGTTTGGCGGGAAGTATTGCAAATTGCCGATTTTGGGGTTGACGATAACTTCTTCGATCTTGGCGGTCATTCGCTCCTGGTCGCCTCGATCCATTCTCGGCTCTCTACCCGATTCAACGATCGAGAAATAACGGTAGTAGATCTTTTTACGTATCCCACGGTTGCCACGCTGGCGCAATTTCTTGAAAAGCCCGTGAACGATGCTTCGCTTGAATTGGCGGCAGTGGAACGGGCTGGTCGCCAGCTGCAAGCCTTCGCCGCTGTAAAGGGGGCCCGCCATGAAGCTAAGTGATCACCAGGAAGAATATGCGGCCAGCATAGCCGTCATTGGCAAGTCTGGGCGGTTTCCTGAGGCCGGAAATCTGACGCAGTTTTGGCGAAACCTGTGCGCGGGCAAAGAGTCAATTTCCTTCTTTACCGACGAAGAACTCTTATCCGCAGGTGTTGATCCAGAGCTTTTGCGTCGACCCAATTATGTGAAGGCCCTGGGTGTTTTGGAAGACGCCGATCTTTTCGACGCCCAGTTTTTTGGTTTTACTCCTCACGAAGCACGGGTGATCGATCCACAGCACCGCGTCTTTCTCGAGTGCGCATGGGAGGCGCTTGAGGACGCGGGCTACGCATCGGACGATCCTGGAATGATCGGAGTTTACGCCAGCTCGACCATGAGCACCTACATGAGGAATCTGTGGTTCAATCCCGAAATCCTGAATTCCTCTGACATCTTGCAGCTTCTCACCGGCAACGACAAAGACCACGTGGCCATGCGGGTTTCCTACAAATTGAACCTGCGAGGTCCAAGCGTATGTGTACAAAGTGCCTGCTCCAGCTCTCTGGTTGCGGTTCATATGGCGTGCCGTAGTCTGCTGACTTACGAATGCGATATCGCATTGGCCGGTGGCGTCTCGATTGGGATTCCTCTCAAGTACGGCTATCTGTATCAAGAGGGCGGGACCCTCTCTCGGGACGGACACTGCCGGGCATTTGACGCTAAGGCAAATGGCACCGTAGCGGGGCATGGGGTGGGTGTCGTAGTGCTGAAGCGACTTTTCGAGGCGATCGAAGATGGCGACGCCATTCAAGCTATCATTCGAGGCTCAGCGGTTAATAACGATGGCTCCAATAAAGTCGGCTATACGGCTCCCAGTGTCGATTCGCAAGCGGATGCAGTTCGTTCTGCTCTGGCTGTCGCGCGCGTGCCTTCCGAAACCATTACTTATGTGGAAACGCATGGCACCGGAACGCTGCTGGGTGACCCTATCGAACTGACCGCCTTGTCGAAGGCTTTTCGTTCTGGCACCGGACGGAAGACGCGCTGCGCCATCGGTTCACTGAAAACGAATATCGGCCACCTGGACGCGGCGGCTGGAATCGCCGGTTTAATCAAAGCAGTATTGGCGTTGGAACATAAGACCCTGCCGCCCAGCTTGAATTTCGAAACTCCCAATCCCAAGGCCGGTTTTGAAACCAGTCCTTTCTACGTCAATGGCCGGCTCAGTGAATGGACTTCTGAGGGCACCCCCAGGCGCGCGGGTGTCAGCTCCTTAGGCATGGGCGGAACGAATGTTCATCTGGTTTTGGAAGAAGCGCCCGACCTCGACCAGGCGACATCTGATCGCAAGCATCATCTGCTGATTTTTTCCGCAAGGACCCAGGCCGCACTGGAATCCACGACAACGAGAATTGCGGACCATCTTCAGGCGTGTCCTAACCTTCGACTATCTGATGTCGCACATTCGCTCCAGGTGGGTAGAAAAGCGTTTCCCTATCGACGCGCCATGGTTTGCGATACCGTCACGGAGACGGTCGAACGGCTTAGGCAGCCGAATGGCGAAGGACTCGTCAACGGACGAGCCGAAATGCGAGATCGACCAGTCGTGTTTATGTTTCCGGGGCAGGGCGCGCAATATCCAGGGATGGGCGCGGAGCTTTATCGCACGGACCGCATTTTCCGCGCGCATGCCGATCAATGCGCGGAGTTACTGCGAACGCGCTCAGGTATAGATTTGACGCCGATTCTTTATCCCGACCGGCCCTTTACGGAGTCTGATGCTCTACAGTTTGCCCAAACGCACATCACTCAGCCCGCGCTGTTCATGACCGAATACGCATTGGCCAAGGTCTGGATGCATTGGGGCATCACTCCCGATGCGATGATTGGACACAGCATTGGAGAATATGTGGCCGCCTGTTTGTCCGGTGTCATGTCTCTGGAGGATGCGCTAACGATAATTGCGAAGCGGGGACGGTTGATGCAACAAACAGGGCCCGGAGCGATGCTGGCGATTTCCTGCCCAGCGAAACAACTCGAACCCCTGCTTAACGGAACCAAAGCAGTGGCTGCCATCAATACGCCTTTGAGCTGTGTCGTTTCTGGCGAAGTCACGGAAATGACGGTACTAGAGACTTCCCTGATCAAAGAGAATATTTCCTATCAGCGGCTCGCGACCTCGCATGCATTCCATTCCCCGATGATGGGCCCGATCCTGGAACAATTCCAGAGCGAGATGGCAACTGTAAAACTGGAGAAGCCGAAGATTCCGTACATCTCCAACTTAACCGGAGGTTGGGCCACCGACGAAATCGCCACAAACCCGGAGAGCTGGGCACAACACCTGCGGAACACCGTGCGCTTCGCGGACGGCCTCCTAGAATTGACTGCCTCAGCGGAACGCATTTTCCTGGAGGTTGGGCCGGGCAGCTCGCTCTCGTCGTTTGTAAAGCAATGCCGCCAGGACAAACCTGCGGCCATTGCGGTGTCTTCCCTCACCCGGCACAAACCTCACGATCTCGAAAATCGGCTGCTACTGGAGAGTCTTGGCAGGCTTTGGACAACTGGTGTCCAAGTGGATTGGCGCCGCCAATATAGCGCGGCAGAAGCTCGCCGTATTTCGTTGCCCACTTATCCCTTCGAGCGACAGCGCTATTTTGTCGAGCCCATGAGCTCTGGTGCAGCGCAGCCTGTTCTCCTCTCCAAAAAGCGCGACATCGCGGATTGGTTTTACATGCCATCTTGGAAGCAAACGGTGGCGTTGAAACCCTTCGTGGCGCAGCCAGAACCGGCATCTCCGTGGCTGGTGTTCAGTTCTGGCGGCAAGCTGGAATCGGATTTCGTAGAGGAACTAAGAAAAACACATAACGATGTTATTGTTGCGCTTGCTGGACCGGAGTCCAGCGCCTTTCAGCGATTGGGATCGCAGGAATTTCGCATTGACCCGGCTAATGCCGGCCACTACAGGAAACTATTTGCCGCGTTACCGGGTTCCGGCCCAGGCAATTTCGTACACTTCTGGAGTTTGACCGATTATGCTGTTACACCAGAAGATGCTTCTATCCATCGCGCCTTCCATAGTCTATTTTGCTTAGCTCAGGCCGCCGGTGAAGAAAGTACTTCGGAACAAAAGAATATCTGGGTTGTGAGCAATGGCTTGGCGGACGTGATGCAAAACGACCTGCCCAACCCTGACAAAGCAATTCTGCTGGGGCCCTGCCGGACGATACCGTTCGAATATCCAAATCTGCATTGCGGCTTAATTGATATCGGAATGCCGGGGCACGATACTGCCGGCGTGCTCCTGCGTTGCTGCGCCAACCCTCCTCGCTCTTCATTCACGGCCTATCGCATGGAGCG
>CAYOVU010000192.1:0-7106 GCA_964407505.1 uncultured Acidobacteriaceae bacterium
CCAGCAGCGCATCAAGGACTGGAAATACTGCGGACGGGATTTGATCGGTAAAGGGATGCCAAGTCACGTGCTGTAGCGGCAAAGACAATGCCAAGAGCCATGCGCCAAGCTCCCAACGGCCACGGCGGGCGCGGACGAGAGCAATGGCCGCGCTAAGAAGAATGATCCGGTAAGTGACTTCAAGAAGAGCACGCAGGCCTGGAACGTCAGACCAGAGCAACGCCCGGGCCGTGGCAAAGCCCGCCAGGCCGACTGTGACGGCGGCGAGAGGCCCAAGAAGATTCTTTCCCCGGGTGTAAATAAAGACCGCCCCCGCTAATAGGCCGATAGCGATCAAAAAGGAAGCTTGCTCGGCCACGGGAGTATAGCGCTCTGAAATCCGCAATGCGCTGCCGTGTGCCGCGATCAGGCGCGAACTCGCCAGCAGCGCCCACCCTGCCGTCCATAATAGAAGATAGCGTTGGCGGAAGGCGCAGAGCACCACTACGGAGGTTGCCAGCAAAAGAAGCAGCGCCCACTCCCCCGGCTTCAGCCCAGCGAGGGCGGGGCGTGCGGTGGTGCTCCAAAGGGACCAGAGGTTGGCGGTCATCTTAGTGAATTGTTAGGCGCGCAGTACGGACGTGACCGTGCCTCACCACTGAATACCATGCTTTGCCCTGATTCATGTCCTGTTTCCGGACCCGGATGGTTACTTTCGGTATCTCACAGCGAGAGTAAAATCGCCGATAGTGTCTTGAGACACCTATGCCCGACCGAATACTCGTAGTAGACGACGAAGAGGCGATTCGCGAGATCGTCTCCGCCATACTCGCGGCTGCCGGTTATACCTGCAAGCACGCGGGTTCCGGCATGGAAGCGCTGGCGCTGCTCAACTCAGGCGAACAATTCGAGCTCATGCTTTCCGACCTGATGATGGCCGACCTGGACGGCATCGGATTGCTGGAGCGTTCCAAAGAGAAATTTCCCGATATGCCGGTCGTGATGGTCACGGCGGTGCATGATATTTCGGTCGCGCTCGCCGCTATCAGCAACGGCGCCTACGACTACCTGCTTAAACCGTTCGAGCGCGAGCAATTGCTCAAGTCTGTGGCCCGGGCGCTTGAGCATCGACGTCTCAAGCTGGAAAACCGCGAGTACCAAACCAATTTAGAGTCTCTGGTGAAAGATCGAACTGCTCAACTGCAGAACGCGATGACGGAGTTAGAGCGCTCTTATGACATTACTCTGCAGGCCCTGGGCGACGCGCTCGACCTGAAAGACGCCGAGACGGAGGGACACTCCAGACGAGTCACCGCTTTCACCATGGCGATCGCAAAAGCGATGGGCGTTCCCCGCGAGCAGATCGATGTGATCGCTCGCGGCGCTTTCCTGCATGACATCGGCAAGATGGCGATCCCGGATAACATTTTGCTCAAACCAGGAAAGCTCGACGATAAGGAAAGAGAGATCATGCGCGAGCATTGCTTTCACGGATACCAGATGCTCAAGAAGATCCCGTTCCTCGCCGAAGCCTGCGAAATTGTTTATTCGCACCAGGAGCACTTCGACGGATCCGGCTATCCTCGCGGTCTCCGCGGTAACGAAATTCCGCTTGGGGCGCGCATCTTTTCCGTTGCCGATACTCTTGATGCGATTATTTCGAATCGCCCCTATCGTCCGGCGAGAACTCTGGAAGAGGCCCGCAAAGAGATCAAGGCGTGGACCGGCCGTCAGTTCGATCCCGAGGTGGTTGATGTTTTCTTGAAGATGCCCGACGACATCTTCGAAGACCTCCGCCGCCAGATCAACGCCCAAGGCCCTTTCAGCTACTCCGTTAGCGCAAAGAGTGCTTCGTAGCAATCTGTAGCCCCAACCGCCGGACCGTTATCTTTACTCTTAAGCACAATTAAAGTGTTCTCACAGGGTTGCAATATTAAGGACCTTGGTGCGTTCTTACTGGTGGCAGCTTTTTCCCTCGACTTACAATTGAAACTGACCTCTAGTTCGATGATTGTGCAAGGAGGCGTTCATGAAATCCACAGTTTGTTTCGTCGTCGCTTTGCTACTTGCCGGTATGTGCCGGGCGCAGGAGCATCCCAGCGTTACCGCGCAGCCCAACTCGGTATACGTGGGTGCCGACGGAAAATTCGAATCGGCTCCGGACACGGCACTCATCCAGTTCAATATTTCCGCGCAGGACGAAACCGCACAAGCCGCCTACCAGCATGCATCGAAAGCTGCCGAGCAGGTGCGAGAAGTTTTGCGCGCAAATGGTATCGAACCTAAGGCGGCCAATATTGGATTCTTCTCGATTCAGCCGATGTATGACTGGAAAGATCGCAGGCAGAAAGTGATTGCCTACCGGGTCACGACCAACGTCACTCTCAAGCTGAAGGAGTTTTCGAAGATAGGACCGATCACGCAGCGACTCGCGGACGCCAACGTCAGCGAGAGTCAGACGCTGAACTACTCGCTGGAAAATATCGACGAAGCGAAAAACAAGGCTGTGGAGGACGCCTATCGCCGGGCCCGAAGCTCAGCCGACAGCCTTGCGCGCGCCAGCGGACGGACCGTAGGCGACCTCTCGTACGCGTCGGTCGATACTTTCGAAAATCAGCGTGTGCCGGTTCCGCGCATGGCTCGCGCCATGGCAGCGACGGCCAATGCGGCACCCGCCCCGACGGAGGAATTCACGCCGCAGGACGTGACGGTGACTGCGCACGTAAATGCGCTTTTTAATTTGAAGTAGGGAGAACCCGGGGTACGGTGCGGCTGAAGTCGCACCCTTCGA
Organism: uncultured Acidobacteriaceae bacterium; assembly: GCA_964407505.1. GTDB lineage: Bacteria > Acidobacteriota > Terriglobia > Terriglobales > Acidobacteriaceae > Sulfotelmatobacter. Next base: position 2,771 of record CAYOVU010000192.1, read on the forward strand.
AGCAATCGCCTAAGGGTTTGCCTTCGCGACTGAGATGCGGCTCACGTCCACCGTGATCGAACGCTGAATTTCCATTTCGATCGAGGTTCCAACGTCCAGCCTCACATCGTTTCCGCGCTTCAGGAGCGCCCACCCGATCCCCGCGGCCGCGCCGGCTCCGGCTCCAATGCGAGCGCCATTGAGGCCGCCAGCGAGGCCACCGGCCAGTGCGCCGCCCATACCACCGTAGACTCCGCCTTTGGCCGCGTCTTCAATCTTCTTGCCAGTATCTTTATCCTGCTGAATCGTGCCTTCTTCGTCCTTCACCGATTTGTTATCCGCGCCCGGCGTGTTCTCGACCGAACCCGGCAGCATCACGGTATATCCGCTGGGATAAATCATCGAGGTAAAGTGCATCAGAATTTCCGCACGCCCCTTCAACCTTCCGCCGCGCTCGACGTGTGAGATGGTTCCCTGAATGTAGGAACCTGCTGGGACGATTACGCGGTTGTCGATAACGAATGGAAATGCCGTTTCCGCATAGACCGCATCGCCTTCGCGGGCGTTTTTGGTGGAGATTGCCTGCTTGAGCGACAGCGGAATCTTAGCCCCCGCAGGAATGGTGAACGCGTTGGGGTCGGAAGCCACAGCTGCGGGCGCCGTTGCAGCCTGCGGCGCGGAACTTGCCGCCGCATTATCCGTATGCGGCGTCTCGGCGGTTTGTCCGACGGTGAATGTCGAGGCCAACAACACGATCCAGAATATGCGCATCGCAACCTCCGAAAAGCCGGTTGAAAATTGGAGCGTGAATCGTCGCATACATGTTATCAGGCGTTAGGATGCGGACAGTATCGGTGCGGTGTGCGATTGAATCCAGCTTGCTAACTTTAGACTCCCTGAAGGACCAGGCGCGGAAAAAGGGGCCTAGAACTCATCTGTTGGTCGCAGCGAACCGTTGTATAATCTCCTTCCAGCGCAGTACTCCTACTTCGCAGGCATCACCGCCGTTCCCAGGAGTTTTCCATGACCCGCAGGCTTTCCTTTTGTCTTCGCGCAATCATTGTTCTATCTACCCTAACCTCACTGGCTTCAGCGGCTGCAACGGAAAACATCAGCTATACTTTCCGTCCGAACTTGCATGGCCTGCAGCCGTCTGGGGGATTGATTGCGGATGCCGCCGGTAATCTGTATGGCACAACCGCCTGGGGCGGTTTCTCCGGCCTTGGCACGGTGTTTGAGCTGACGCCAAACTCTCACGGAGGCTGGGCTGAAACCGTGCTTTACAGCTTCAGCGGCGGCAACGACCTTCGTGATCCCTACGGTTCGTTGGTCTTCGATGCCGCTGGTAATCTTTACGGGGCGGCTGGGGCCGGCGGCAAAGGGTTCGGCGGCGTATTCCGCCTCAAGCCAGTTTCGGGTGGGGCCTGGACTGAGACGGTGCTGCATGCCTTCCCCACGGAAAATCAAACGCCCAATGGTGGCTGGGTATTCGATCAATCCGGTAATCTCTACGGAACTACTACTCAGACCGGCAAGACGATCTATAAGCTTTCGCCGGGCCCGAAAGATCAGTGGACCGCGACGGTCATTTATCAGTTCACTTCAACCAGCACTCTCAACGGCAACCTCGTGATCGATGCCGACGGAAATCTCTACGGAACTGCTACACGGATTGGTGTTAATAACGGCGAGGTTTTCGAACTCAGTCCTTCTTCCGGCGGAAGCTGGACGGAAACCGAGCTGTACGGATTCAAACCTGCGCCGGATGCCCAGTATCCCAGCGGTGGTGTCATCTTTGACGCATCCGGCAATCTTTACGGCGAGACCGTTAACGGTGGCACTGGCACGGGATGCAGCGGCGGACCTTGCGGCGCGGTCTTCGAACTAGTTCGTGGAACCGGTGGGACGTGGACTGAGAAAGTTCTGTATAGCTTTCAGGGCGGAAATGACGGTCAGAATCCTTACGGCATCTTGTCGTTTGATACCAATGGCAACTTGTACGGCACAACCGAGGGCGGCGGTACCGCGGACTACGGCACGGTCTACGAACTCACTCCCTCTGGCGGAACGTGGACGAAGACGACGCTCTGGAACTATACAGGCGGAAGCGATGGGGGGAACCCAGACTTTGGTGTAACCCTCGGTAATTCTGGACAGATCTATGTTGCCTCTAGCATAGGCGGCGGAAACGCCAGCGTGCTCCAACTGATTCCTTCCGACGGCAAGGTAGTCGAAACTATTCTGACAAAATTCCCCAACACCGACGGTAGCAACCCTCAAACTAATTTGATCGCCGACTCCGCTGGTAACTTCTATGGCACGACCTCGACCGGAGGCGCTTACGGCTACGGTACAGTTTTCGAATTAACGCCGTCGAGTGGTGGAACGTGGGCTGACCAGATTCTTTATAGCTTTAAGCACGGAATCGACTCCATTCAGGGAGCCTCGCCCTCTCCTCTGGTTTTCGACTCTCATGGCAATCTCTTTGCCGAAACCGCCTACGATGGCGCATCAGGTCACGGAACAGTCTTCGAACTGTCTCCCGCCGGCGGTAAGTGGACAGCGACGCAAATTCATACCTTCACGGGCGGCGCTGACGGAGGCCAGCCCTACGGTGGGTTGGTCCTTGATGGCCAAGGGAATCTTTACGGCACCACCGAATACGGAGGCAAAGGTTCGGCCTGCGGCTCCCTCAAATGCGGAATAATTTTTGAATTAACGCAATCCTCCGGTTGGACTGAGAGCGTCCTCTACAACTTTGTTGGTGGCGCTACCGATGGTGCAAACCCAGGTGCAGGCCTGGTTTTTGATCAGAGCGGGAATCTTTATGGCACGACGCAATTTGGAGGCGATCTAGCCACATGCACGAAAGGGTGCGGAGTCGTCTTCGAGCTCTCGCCTGCGTCCGGTGCATGGACGGAGCAGCTGCTCTATGCCTTTACCAACTCAAACGGTGACGGTCGCGAGCCCGCCGCGAACTTGATTTTCGATTCCTTCGGCAATCTCTACGGGGCCACCTCAGGCGGCGGCACCAATCATGCTACATGCTGTGGCACTGTCTTCGAGCTTTCACCCGGCTCTACATGGAGCGAAACTGTGTTACTGCGCTTCCCACCCAACCAAAGTCAGGGCGCATATCCTGCGGGCACACTCACTCTCGACGGTTTGGGAAACCTTTATGGCGTGACCCGTTCAGGTGGGCAATCTCAGTCTGGCATCGTGTACGAATTGTCGCCGGCATCGGGAGGAGGTTGGACCGAGACCATTCTGCATTCTTTCTCTTCTGGCATCGGTGAGCAGGACGGAGCTGTCCCGGTGGGCGGAATTGTTTTAGATTCTTCGGGTAATCTGTATGGCACGACGTCGAGCGGAGGACAAGCGTCAGCTGGCACTGTTTTCGAGATTACGCCTTAAGGCGTGTTTGGGGCTGACTTTGACAAGCTTAGTTCGCTAATAGATCAAATACTTCTTGCGGACTAACTCGAATTTCTCCAAGTCTTCTTGCCAATCCTGCGCGATGCGGCGCGGATCGTGACCGGCCAGCAGCGCGTCATAGGCAGCCTGATTTACCAGCAACTCGGGCAGGCGGTCGATCTTGTAGTCTGCCGGATACAACTTTCTTAGGGCCGCGGCTAGTTCGATCCCCAACTCCGGAGCATCGAGCGCGTTGCGCTCCGTCAAAACTACATTCACCCCATCACATTTCTTTCCGTTATAAATTGCAGAAGCAGGGGTGAAGGTTACAGGCACAAATCTCACTCCTGCAATGCCGCGCGCATTCAAATACGCCGCCAGTTCCCTTCCCTTTATCCACGGCGCGCCCACCAGTTCGAATGGTGTGTCGGTGCCGCGACCTACTGAAACATTCGTGCCTTCAATCAGCGCGACTCCGGGATAAAGCGCCGCTTCGGTCACGCTGCGTAAATTCGGCGACGGACTGATCCACGTCAGCCCGGTAGAATCGAACCAGTCGCCGCGCTGCCATCCTTCCATGGGAACGACGGTGAGCTTTGCGTTGATATTGCGTTCTGTGTTGAACATCTTCGCCAGTTCGCCCATGGTCATTCCGTGGCGCACGGGGACGGCCCAGTAATTTGTGAAGCTCTCGTGTCCCGCATCCGCGACCGGACCCTGCACGAACGATCCCGTCACCGGATCGGGCCGGTCCAGCACGATCAACTCGATACCAGCCTGCGCCGCTGCTTCGAGAAAATATCCCAGCGTAGTTTCGTAGGTAAAAAATGGCGCGCCGGCATCCTGAATGTCGAACACCACGGCGTCGAGCTGCTTGAGCACATCGAGCGAGGGACGCCGCGCCGCATCCTTGCCTCCGTACACGCTGTACACGGTAACGCCG
>CAYOVU010000193.1:0-22540 GCA_964407505.1 uncultured Acidobacteriaceae bacterium
TCTTCGATCCTTGATCGGCTTGCGGCAACGTCGAACCAACGAGTTTCAACAAGTTGGTAAATGGCTCACCGCCGCTTCCCTGCTCTCGCGTGCAAAACACCCTTCGCAGGTTCGGTAACCCCGCAAGGTTGATCCCATTCATGTTCGGTCCATCAGTAATCAGAATCACCGCGCCCGAGTTCTCCAACTGGTATCGCACTTCCCTTTCGCGGTATGTCGGGTTTAGCAGTGTCGGAATTCCTCCAGCGAGCGTTGCCGCATGATACGTCGCACAAAACTCCCACGAATTACACAGAAAAATAGCGACCACTTCTCCCGGCTGTAGACCAGCCGCAACCAGCCCCCGCGCCACGGCTTCCACAGTTTCCCCGTATTCGCCATAAGTGATCCGCCGGCCACTCGACGGATCCACCAGCGCGGTTTTCTTGGAGTGCTGCCGGCACGATCTCAGAATCGCATCGTGCACAAAGACATCTTCGGGGTCAGCGGAAAGTTCCGTGCGCAACATGGCGGCAACGATTGTAGCGGAAACATTCGCAATGCACTCACTGCTCATCCCTCGGAGTTCCTGTGGAGACAGCCGCCCTCGCCCGCCCAGAGCGGATTCGAAGGAGCTACGATCGAGTGAAGCTCGATGGCGTCTACACCAACGCTGCCAGCTCACTACAGTCCCCTTCCATTGACTTGCCCGTTTCCGGCACGTACGATTTCTTCTCCAGTGATCGGGCAAACCATCTCGCACTACCGCATCATCGAGAAGCTCGGCGGCGGTGGAATGGGTGTAGTCTACAAAGCCGAAGACACTCGGCTTCATCGATTCGTCGCTCTCAAGTTCCTGCCCGAAACGCTTGCCCGCGACCCACAAGCTCTCGCTCGCTTTCAAGTCGAAGCTCAAGCGGCGTCCGCGCTGAACCACCCTAATATTTGCACCATTCACGATATCGGCGGGCAGGCCGGCGAAGCCTTCATCGCCATGGAGTTTCTCGATGGACTGCCCCTCAAGCACCGCATCGCGGGACGGTCGCTCGATATAGGAATTCTTTTATCGCTTGGAATCGAGATCGCCGACGCGCTCGACGCTGCTCACAGCCATGGCATCATCCACCGCGATATCAATCCCACCAACATTTTTGTCACCAAGCGCGGCAATGCCAAGATTCTCGACTTCGGCCTGGCCAAGCTGACCACCGACGAAGCTATCAATGGCCATACTTTCGGCGGCCCCACGCATTCGCCGGAAGATCTTACGCGTCCCGGCGCCGCTCTTGGTACCGTCCCGTACATGTCTCCCGAGCAAGCCCTGGGCAAGCCCCTCGATCCCCGCACCGATCTTTTTTCTTTCGGCGTCGTGCTCTACGAAATGTCTACCGGCGCCCTCCCTTTCCAGGGACACACTTCGGCCGCATTTTTCGACTCCCTTCTGCATAGCGTCCCGGAATGGCCTCTGCACTTCAAGCCCGCAACACCTGCGGAACTTGAACGCATCGTGAAGAAAGCTCTCGAAAAAGATCCCGCGCAGCGTTATCAAAGTGCCGCTGAGATGCGCGTGGATTTGCAGCGCCTACGCCGCGAAATAGAGTCCGCGCAAACCAGCGCCGGCAGGGCCGCAACCCCTGTACCCGATTCGAAAGAACGACTTCGTGCGCTGTTCGCCTTCGCGCACAGCACGGTTGAGCCTCAACCAAAGTCAACTCTCGGCAAGTGGCTCGCCGCGGCTGTCGTTGTGCTCGCGTTATTGGTTGTGGCTATCTTCGGACTTCGATCGCCAGACTCCCCGCCGCTTGTGATTTCTTCAATGCAGATTACAAACGACGGCGTTTCGAAGCGTTCACTGGTTACTGACGGTACCCGCCTGTACTTTTCCGAATATCTCAGCGGCCATTCGGTCCTGAGGCAAGTCTCGACCTCCGGTGGAGAGACAGCTTCTGTGCCAATCTCTCTGTCGAGCGCCGACATCTATGATTTCTTGCCTGTCCGTTCTGAATTGCTGGTGAAAGGCATCGCCGAGGGTTCGGAGACAGAGTGGCCGGTTTGGGTGTTGCAGGTTCCCGGCGGATCGCTTCGCCAGGTGGGCGACATTCTCGCCCACGCCGCCACATGGGCGCCCGACAGCCAGCACATTGTTTACGCCAGGAATTCAACTTTGTACACGTGCAGCCCTGACGGAAGCGATTCGCGAGAGCTTATCAAAGTTTCCGGTGTTCCCTTTGCGCTCCGGTTTTCTCCCGACGGGGGCCGCTTGCGTTTCACCATCCAGGACACGAACCAGCACACCTCCTCCCTGTGGGAGGTTACGGCCGACGGACATAATTTACATGCCGTGCTGCCGAACTGGAACAAACCAGCGCAGGAATTTGGTGGAACCTGGACGCCCAACGGCGATTACTTCCTCTTTACCTCCACTCACGACCATGCCCGGAACATCTGGGCTCGTCGTGAAAAAACGTCGCTCTTTCGCAAGGCTGCAGCGGAGCCGACTCAACTCACAGTCGGCCCTCTCATGTTCAGCGACCCTACGCCAAGCCTCGACGGAAAAAAACTCTTCGTCATCGGCCAGCAGCGCCGCTTCGACTTGATCGGGTTGAACAGCAAGTCGCAGCAGCAATTTTCCATTTATCTTCCCGGCGTATCGGCGGGCGAGGCCGATACCCTTCCCGACGGTCAGCGGATTACCTACGTGGCCCATCCCGAACTCACCCTGTGGCGCAGTAAGCCGGACGGAACCTTGCGCACCCAACTCACCTATGCGCCAATGCAGGCGCACATGCCGCGATGGTCGCCCGACGGCACCCAGATCGCGTTCGTTGGATCGCTTCCGGGAAAGCCCTGGAAAATTTACGTGATGCCAGCCGAGGGTGGCACGGCACACGAAGCGACCGCAGGAGACCACAATCAGAGCGATCCTTCCTGGATACCGACAGGCAACGCAATCGTCTACGCGGGAACACCCTGGATGGATTACACGAACGCAATTGGTCCTAACATTCACATCGCTGACCTAAAGAGTTCGCAGGCCTTCGATGTGCCCGGCTCAGAGAATCTTTTCAGTCCCCGCTGCTCGCCCGATGGCCGCTATATTGCAGCGCTCTCTGCAGACTCCACCAAGCTAATGCTGTACGACATGACGAAAAAGACTTGGAGGCAGCTTGCGGTGTCGCGCTTTGCTTTCGAGAACTGGTCGCACGATGGAAAGTATCTCTATGCGGAAGACTACTCCGACAAGGTCGACGATATCGTTCGCATCAATGCGGCGAATGGCAAAGTGGAACGCCTGCAGAGTCTAAAAGAGATTCCGCGTGGATTCGATCCCTGGGAATTCTGGGTCGGACTAGCGCCCGACGACTCCCCACTCCTGATGCGCGATCGAAGCACCCAGGAGATTTACAGTCTCGATGTACGTTTTCCTTAATTCCTGAAGTGACGGAGGCAAATGCCAGCGGTTCAGCTTGCTAGCTTGCGAAGAAACTCGCGTTCGTCCATGCGGTACTTGAAGGCCTTCCGCCCATCGATAAATACCACCGGCACTTCATCGTTGAATTGCCGCCGCAGTTCGGTGTCGCTGTCGACATCCACTTCCTGCCAGGTGAACCCGCCGCGGCGCGAGAGTTTACCGAGACTCTCTTTCACCACTTCACAAAGGTGACACCCCTTGCGCGAGTAAACTACGACCTGGCGAGACTCATCCACGGGTGGATTGTAGCCCCGCTTGGAGTAGAGATTCCAGTGAGAAATTGTTTAGAAATAAAAAGAATTGTCAGCGGCGAATGGCCGAGCCCACTTAGAGCAAAGCTTTATTTTTAGATCCTAACAGTGATATTTGCCAAATCGTTTTTGCCGTATCCACATCTCCAAGGTTTTGCGCGTCCGTCTCCCGAAATCCCAACTCGCATACCCGTTAAAGTAGAATTCCGCTCATGCACAAAGATCCTGGCAAACCTCTGCGCGGCAAGACTTGTCTCATCACTGGCGCCGCCCAGCGTCTTGGACGCGCCTCCGCCCTCGCGCTCGCTCAGGCCGGAGCCGATGTCGCCATTACGTTTCGCAATTCTGCCCGTGAAGCGCACCGCACCGTCGTCGACCTCTCCAGCTACGGCGTGCGTGCCTTTGCATTGCACTGCGACGTCACCGACGAGGCCAGCGTCAAGTCTATGATGCAGGAGGCTGGACGCGAACTTGGCCGCATAGATATCCTGGTCAACAACGCCGCCAATTACTCCACTGCCGACTTCGAGCGCCTCACCATACGCGAATGGGACGCAATTTTTGCCTCCAACACGCGCGGGCCATTCCTGGTTTCTCGCGAAGCCCTGAAGTGGATGCGCCGCAAGCGCACTGGATCGCAGCGCTCTGAACCCATCGAAGCGAAGATCATTCACATGGGTTCCCTCGGCGGCCTGCGCCCTTGGCCCAGGCACGCGCATTACTGCTCCTCAAAAGCCGCCTTGCACATGCTGACCAAGGTGATGGCAAAAGCTCTGGCCCCAGAGATCGCTGTCAACGCGGTCGCTCCCGGCATGATCTATCTCGGCGAAAAAGCGGCCAAGCCGTTCATGCGCCGCATGGCCAAACAGACCCCTATGCAGCGCAACGGCAAGGGAGAAGAAATTGCGGCGGCAGTACTGTTCTTCGCTACTGCGCCACAATTTATTACCGGCCAGATCCTGGCCGTCGACGGCGGTCTGGGCCTGTGACCATCCTCTGGAGAGTTTTGAAAGGTGAGTGCTCGGAGGACTAATTCTGAAGGGCGCGGCTTCCGCGCCGCTAAACCACTCGAAGGAAACAATCGCGCCTTCAGGCGCTGAATCCATTTTCAATCCTTCCTCACGCCTCGGCTGAAGTCGGGTCGATCATCCGCTTCACCTCCGAAACGCAGTTCGCAGGAAATCCGCCTTGCTTGGCATGTTCCCTCACCATCGCCTCATTGGGAGCAATGTAGACACAGTAAATCTTGTCCCCGGTAACATAGCTTTCGACCCACTGAATCTCTGGTCCAAGGTTCTTCAACACGCTGCAGGATTTCTGCGAAATCGCCAGTATTTGTTCTTGACTTAGACTTCCCGCTCCGGGTATCTCGCGCTCGATGACGTATTTTGGCATTTCCTTCCTCTTTCTGCTCGGCCGCCCGACAAGCAACGACTTGCTCAAGGATTTTATTCTGCGTTTCCGAAATTATCCAGTTGATCTGTACCACTTCCGTCGCTTTCTGTAGAGTTACTCTCCAAGGTATATTGGGGCAAATGAATAAATCCAGAAGCGGCACCGGTTCTCCGAGGCTTTTCCCATCCACCGCGCCCCGCGTCGCCGTCGCCATCATGGCCGCTGGCAAAGGCACACGCCTCAAATCGCTATTGCCAAAGGTGCTGCATGAAGTTGGCGGCAGGTCTCTGTTAGCCCATGTAATCGCCGCAGCCACGCGCGTCGTTCCTCCACGGGATGTTTTCGCCATCATCGGTCATGAGGCTGGCCGCGTCCGCTCCGCCGTCTCCAACACCGGCGTAAATTTTGTCCTGCAATCCGAGCAGCGCGGCACCGGCCATGCCCTTATGGTCGCGCGTGAGGCGCTTTCTGCCTATGATCACGTGATCGTCCTTTCCGGCGACGCTCCGCAAATCACGCCTCAGACGATCGCTCAGTTGCTCAACTTTCATCTCGATGAACAAGCCGCGATGACCTTACTCAGCGCCGACCTCGACCACCCCACCGGCTACGGCCGAGTGCTCCGTAAGAGCCCCCGCAGCGCCGAAGTCCAAGCCATCGTCGAAGAAAAATCCGCCAGCGCGGCGCAGAAAAAAATCCACGAAATCAATGCCGGCTTCTACGTGTTCGCCGTCCCACAGCTTTTCTCTCATATCGAGAAACTGTCCACGGCCAACGCTCACGCTGAGTACTACCTCACCGACATGGCCGAGGTTTTTCGTAAAACCAGGCAGCGCGTGGTCGTCTGGAAGACGGAGAACTCCGCCGAAGTTCTTGGCGCCAACACTCGCGCCGAACTCTCTTTCATCGACTACCAAATTCGCATGCGCAAGTGCCAGCAACTCATGGCCGACGGCGTCACCATTTTTTATCCCGCAACCTGCGTCATCGATAACGATGTTGCAATCGCCCCCGACACCGTGATCGAACCTTTCGTCCAGATTCTCGGTGACTCGCGCATCGGTGCCAGTTGCCGGGTGCGGTCTTATTCCGTGATTCGCGACTCGGAAGTCGCCGACGGTGTCCTCATTCGTCCGGGCTGTGTTCTGGAAAGGGCACGCATTGACGCCGGCGCCGTCCTCGGTCCTTACTCTCACCTGCGCCCCGGCAGCGAAATCGGAGAAGGCGCGCACGTCGGTAATTTTGTCGAAACGAAGAAGATCAAGCTGGGCAAGGGATCAAAAGCCAATCACCTCACATATCTTGGCGACGCCGAAATCGGCGCAGGCGTAAACATCGGCGCCGGAACCATCACCTGTAACTACGATGGCGTTCACAAGCACACCACCGTTATCGAAGATGGAGTCTTCATCGGCAGCGACAGCACGCTGGTCGCCCCCGTGCGCGTCGGCAAAGGCGCCTATGTCGGAGCCGCATCTTGCATCACCGAAAATGTTCCAGAAGATGCACTGGCCATCGGCCGCGCCCGCCAAATGACGAAACAAGACTGGGCCCGCGAGAAGCGCGCCGCCGGTACCACGGAGACGCGGAAACACTGAAAAAAAGCTGCCCTAGAACAGCAGAGCACCAAGACCCGGTTTTCCTCCGTGTCTCAGTGCTTCCGTAGTTAAATCGCTTTGTCTTAGTGCGAAACCGCCGCAAATAATTCCGAGTGCATCAGCCCCTGGAACTGCGCGTTGCTCGCCTTGAAATGCATTGACAGGTTCGAGCCGTCGGAGTCGATCGTAGTATTCTCCATCGCAATTTTTTCCGTTGGCGTGGCGCTCATCTTCTTATAGAGCAATCCCGCCTTCACCAGCGATGACATGGTAGCCGCCGTTACCGTATCTGAAGTCACCACAGTCAAGTCGAAGTTCACGCCGCTCGAAAAATCCATCGTATACCGCGACCCCAGCAAGCGTTTCTTCACCGTCTCGTAGTCTGCCACCTTGGCCGCATCGCCCAGCGCCGACCGCATCACATTCTGCGTGCCCTGCTGATCCAGAATGCTCCACACCGGAGCCGAATCCACGTTCGAAATCATGTCGGACATGGTTGAGTTCGTGTCCACGCCCAGCACTTCGCCATCGCGAGTATCCAGTGCGATCTTCACCGCCGAAGATTCCCCGAACAACAGCGTGCTGTCATCAAGGAAGCACATCACCATGCCGCCATCCATCGGATAGTAACTGGAGGTGCGATACTTGGTCGGCTTGATCTTCATCGTCGTCAGTTTCTTGACCACAGTCTTCATGGCAAACGGCCCCGCCGCCACCCCGACCTGTTTGATTCCCTGCTTAGGAGTGCGGAACGCCGCAAACGTCAAAGAGTCGACATCTTTATCCGGATCGATTCCGATCCCCTTCAGCGCACTCTCGAACTCTTTCAAATTGTCCGGCAGAACCTGCTGCTTTAACTGCATCGCCGTGGGTGAATCCTTCAAAGCGCGGTAATCCACCGAGATCAACTGCTGCAGATCGGCGGGAACCACCGCACGCGCCGAGGAATTCATTGGTATGGCGCTCGCCGTGCCCATCAATAATCCAGCCACCATCGCAGCGCCCAGAATCGATCCCAAGTAAGCCTTCGCGGTTTTCATCACAGTCACGAACCTCATCAATAAAATTTCTTGAAACGGGTTTTCCTCTAACGGACTCGCTGTATTCAACCAGACCCTCTCACTAACGAACGCAAAATCGCCCGACTCTTGCAGCGTGAACTTTCCCAGGTTAGATGCGAGTTCGTCCCTTACCGTTACCACCAACATCCCATTCTAAGCCACCGAATCAGTCTGTGGCCCTGCCAAAGGTGCTAGCCCTATGACCATTTTGGGTCGCCTTTGGGTCGCCGCATTGCATCCTCGGAATAATTAAATAATCCGGCAGACCGAATTACCTGTAAGATGCTTATGTACGATACCGCACTTACGACCCCAGGTTCTCTGGGCGCACGATTCTGTAGAACGACTTCCGGCAACAGAACGATCTCAGCAACAGTCAGGAGAGGATTGAAAATCCTACTGTACAACCCCGACAACGGGGTCACGCGCAATTTCATGCCGCACCTGTGGATGTTCCTGTTGCAATCGCTCACCCCTCCCGGCCATGAAGTCGTTCTGATCGACGGCAACGCTCAGCCCATGGACGAAGCCGCGATCGCACATTATGTCGTCAAAGAGAAAATCGATCTCGTCGGCATCGGCGCCATGACTCGCATGATCGCCAAAGCCTATCGCATGGCGGATGCCGTGCGCGCCGTCGGCATTCCCGTGGTAATGGGCGGACCGCACGTCACTGAAATGGCCGACGAAGCCCTTGGCCGCGATGGCGGCCCTCGCCACGCCGATGCCGTCGCTCTCGGCGAAGCCGATGACACGTGGCCGCGAATCGTCGAAGATGCCATCCGAGGCGAATTGAAAGACGTTTACGAGCCAGTCGATTCAGCGGGTAAAGAGCTCAAACCATCGCTCAAACCCTATCCCGTAATTCCCTGGGACACCATCGATCTCAATCAGTTCAACCTGGTGCCTGAATCCGCGAGACGATGGCTGCAGAAAATTGGCGAGGGCTGGGGAACTTTCCGCATCGTTCCGGTCGAATCGGGACGCGGATGTCCCTATGGTTGCGAATTCTGCACCGTCACGGGATTCTTCGGCGATTCCATCCGTTTTCGCACAAACGAGAGCGTGGTCAACGAACTTCTGCTGTTGAAAGCCCGCGCCCGCAAAGAGCGCGGCCAGATGGCCGTCTTTTTTATCGACGATAATTTCGCCATCAACCTCAAGCGCACCAAGTCTCTGCTGCGCGATATTATCGCCGCCGGCGCACAAGTCCACTGGGTAGCCCAGATCAGCGCCAATCTTCTGCGCGATCAGGAACTCGTCGATCTGATCGCCGCCTCCGGCGGAAAGTGGGTCTTCATCGGCATGGAGTCGATCGATCCCACCAACCTGAAAGACGTGAATAAAGGTTTCAACAAGCCGGAAGAATATGCCAGCGTTCTCGAGCGCCTTGCCCAGCGCAACGTCTACGCCATCACATCGTTCATCTTCGGCATGGATAATGACACCGTTGGCGCCGCCGAGCGCACGCTCACGCAAGTCCGCACCTGGCCGCCAGGGCTGCCGATTTTTGGCCTGCTCACACCCTTGCCGGGCACCCCACTCTACAAGCGGCTCGATGTCGCGGGCCGCTTAACCCGTCCCAAGCACTGGCAGGAGTTCATCCCCTTTAACATGGCCCACACCCCGCTCAAGATGACCATCGACGAGGCTCATGCCGAAGTGAACTACGGCTGGTCTCACTCTTATGGTCCAGGAGCCATTGCCCACGCCGTCGATTCGCTCGACGATCAACCGCTCGGCTATCGCGTCAACATTTTTCTTGCGCGCATCTGCTTCCGAGGAATCTATTTCCCTATGCTGGGCCGCTTCGCCTGGTGGAAAGTAATCTCCGAAAACCGTGCCACCATCTTCAAACTCGCTCACCAGGGATTTGACGCCTGGTGGCAATCTCGATCCAAACCTGATCCCGCCCCAGCAACCAGTGCGGGAGATTAGCGACTCTCGCTCAAATACTTCGAAACTGCTTTGGCCTGGCTACGAGCTCACATTCGCGCCTAGCACTGCGCCCAGGTTGCCAGCGCTTCCTGCGCGCGGGGCAGTTCCAATTCGTCATGCTGGCAATCAAACCATTTTCCTTCACGACCTTCCCATCGAAACGTGCATCCTATGTCCAGGAAACTCACCCTATGATCAAAAACAGCAGACCGTTTTCTCTTTTCCTTGGCACCGCCGCATCCGTCGCACTGACGTTTAGCGTGGCAGCCTGCAACAAGAGCCAAACCCCGGACAATACAGCCCAAACTCAGCCGGCGCAGCCCGACCAGTCGCAGCAGGATCCAGCAGCAGCCGCCAACCTCGCCCCCGTAAGCGACACTCAAGCAGCTACAGCTCCGGCGCCTGCAACCAGTCAGCCCAATCAAGGCTCTGCTCCGCCGCAACGCAACTACGACCGCGACCACCGTGATCGCGACAACTACAATCGTGACAGAAACGATTCCGATGACGATTCGTACAATGATGACGACGAGGACTCAACCTACGGCCAGCCAGCCCTGGAAGCGTCCGACGCACCGCCACCGCTCCCCGAATACTCGCAGCCTGACTGCCCCGGCGACGGCTATCTCTGGACACCCGGATATTGGAGCTATTCTCCGCAAGGCTACTACTGGGTGCCCGGCGCGTGGGCGCGTCCGCCCGAGTCCGGCTATCTTTGGACGCCCGGATATTGGGGCTACACCGGCGGCCGATACCGCTACCACTACGGATATTGGGGCCGGCACATCGGCTACTACGGCGGGGTTAACTACGGCTTCGGCTATGTCGGCGTTGGGTATCAAGGGGGCTACTGGAACGGCAATCGTTTCGACTACAACCGCTCCGTCAACAATGTCACCAACGTCAGCAATGTCCAAGTCTATAACCGCACCGTGACGAATACGGTCATCGTTAACAACACTACCGTCAACGTCACGAACACGCGCGTCAGTTACAACGGACCTGGGGGCGTCACTCGCCAGCCGCTGCCCACCGAAGTCGCCGCCGTGCGCGAACAGCGCATTCCTCCCATGGCCACGCAGGTACAGCACCAACAAGCCGCAGCACAGAATCGTCAGCAGTTCGCATCCGCCAATCACGGCAAACCGGCCGTGGTTGCAGCAGCTCAACCCATCGCCGCGAGCAAACCCATCGCAGCAGTGATCCCTGCCCGCGCCGCAGCTCCGCCGCGACCGGCCGCCGCCAACGCTCGTCCAAACACCCCGGCACCTAATAACCCGGCGCCACAGCCAAATCGTCCACAACCGGCTCCAGCGCCAGGACGCCCTGCCGCCACTCCGGCTCGCCCAGCTGCCCCTGCGCCAAAGCCAGCGCCGGTGCCCGCAAAACCAGCGCCTGCCGCTCATCCCCAACCTGCTCCGCGTCCCCAACCATCACAGCCCGCCGCCCATCCGCAACCAGTGAAACCGGCAACGCCGCCACCCGCTGCAGCTCACCCAGCGCCCAAACCGGCGCCGAAGCCCACTGCTCCTCCTCCGGCAGCAAAACCCGCTCCCGCTGCAAACCCGGCTCCGGCTGCGAAACCGGCTCCAGCAAAACCGAAGACTCCACCACCTCCTCCCGGCAAGAAAGAACCGCCAAACGAGAAGGATAAGAAGCCTAACTAACAAGTATCGTGAGCAGCAGCATGTGTTTATCAGGGATGGGCGTTCCAACATCATCGACGTCCATCCCGGTTTCTAAATGTACTCACAACCGGAAGTATCGCTAGATCGTCTAACTGTCTCCGATGTCCCGACCCACCTATATTCGAGGAGAAATCCTTCCGCCTTTGTCGAAGTCGATCAATGTCTCGGAAAAAACCTCGGCTGGCATCGCCTCGAATGAGGACCTCAACTACATTGCGACTTGGTTGGATGATCGATTTGAAA
This sequence comes from uncultured Acidobacteriaceae bacterium, assembly GCA_964407505.1. Classification (GTDB taxonomy): domain Bacteria; phylum Acidobacteriota; class Terriglobia; order Terriglobales; family Acidobacteriaceae; genus Sulfotelmatobacter. Next base: position 11,626 of record CAYOVU010000193.1, read on the forward strand.
TTCCTGGGACGAGCATTCGCTTCGGCTTGGACGCTCTGATTGGCTGGATTCCCGGCATAGGTGATGCCCTCGCCGCATTCGCCTCAATGTTCATAGTTGCGTCCGCATGGAAACGCGGTGCCGCACGCATCACCGTCCTTCGCATGATGCTGAACCTGACGATTGAAAATATTCTTGGCGCAATCCCGATTGTCGGCGACTTCGCGCACGTCGCCTGGAAAGCGAATCGCCGTAACTACAATCTGCTTATCCGAGACCAGCAAACCGTGCGCCGTCACACATGGCAAGACTGGCTGTTTGTCGTGGGTGCCTGCCTGCTGATCTGCCTGTTGTTTCTGGGTCCAGTCGTGCTTCTGGTTTATCTCTTCCGATCACATCGCCTGTGGTGACAGAGGATCAGGAATCAAAGCAATCGCGCACCTATCCTCTTAGTGTTTCCGTCTTGCGGCGCACTTCGACCACAAACGCCGCATCCTTAATAGACGCTAAATTAATCTCCACGTTCGCCAGCGCTCCGGTAATCGCCGCCTGTGCCAGCGCTTTCGCCGTCGTCAGATCAGACTTCATATTCGGATTCGTAATCCCATCAAGACTCGTCGTAATCTGAGCGACCTCGCGCGCCTTCTCTGCAATCCCAAGCGGAACACTCGTCGCCTGTTTCAACCCAGCCTCGATCAACGCCTCACCTTCCTGCACGCTCGCTGTCTTCGCCTGCTTATAAGCCTTCATCACGGAGTTGTACGCCTCCGCATCCGCATCAATCGCAGCCTTCAGATCCTCCCGCAAACTCCCCAGTAATCCAATCGCCGCGCTCAACTGCACTTCATATTGCAGATACGCTTTCTTCCCTCGCGACATCGAGGCCACCATCGTCGCCAGTCCCGCTGCCATTGCGCCTGCCGCCGCCGCCGCACTTCCACCGCCAGGCGTAGCAGTCGGCGCCGCAAGCTGCTCTACAAATGGCTCGACTCCCGCTCGCAATCCTCCAACCGCCATCTTCCCGCCCATTACCGCAGTAAGACGGTTTTCTAAGATCAGTGACGAATCGAAATTCTCCACCTGCAGGAACCACTCCGCGGCCTGCTCCAGAGCTTTCTTCGGAATCAGCCCCACAATCTCGCTCGACACCGGCATCACTCCATACCGCTCCGCCTCGCGCTTCACCATTTCAAAAACACGATGCACCGGCGTCTGCTCAAAGTCCGTCAGGTTCATCGAGACCTGCGCCTGACCTCGCACCAGAAATCCCGCGCCTTTCACGAACCGCATTCCACCGCTTGAAAACCGCACGGCCTTGGCAATCTTCTTCGCGATATCGACATCCGGAGTATTCAGAAAAACGTTGTAAGCGATCAGAAACTTTCGCGCTCCCACCACCGTCGCACCCGCCGTGGGATGCACCTTCGCCTCGCCAAAGTCTGGCTTCCGCGCCACATTCGTCGCAATTTCCGCTCTTATCCCCTCAAACTGCCCGCGCCGGATGTTCTCCAGATTCTGGCGCTCCGGTGTAGCCGCAGCCGCTTCATACAAGTAAACCGGAATCTCAAACCTCTTCCAGATCTCCGCCCCCACGTGCCGCGCCATGGCCACGCAATCTTCAATCGTCACTCCATCGATCGGTATAAACGGCACCACATCGGCCGCGCCCATCCGCGGATGCGCCCCTTGATGCACACAAAGATCGATCAACTCCGCAGCCTTCCCTACTCCACGAATCGCCGCCTCCTGAATCGCCTCGCGCTCACCCACCAGCGTAATCACGCACCGGTTGTGATCCCCGTCCATTTCGCGATCCAGCAGGTAAACTCCGTCCGTCTTCATGGCTTCAACAATGGCATCAACCTTCGCCTTGTCGCGCCCCTCCGAAAAATTCGGCACACACTCCACCAGAGTAGACATAGGCGAGAAGAATAGCTGGCGCTGAGCAAGCGAAGCAAGCGAGGCCGCTGGCTCGGTTCACTTTTATACTTTCGCTTTGGCTTTCCTTCGCAACTAAGTTTAGAATTACGAAATTCGGCGGGCACCTTCGTCCATGGAAGAACAGATCAAGACGCCCCCTCCCGCAGTAGCTGCGGACTCTGCTGCGGATGCCCTGGCCGGCACCACCGTTGGCCGCTTCGTCATCTCCAAGCGCCTCGGAGCCGGAGGCATGGGCCAAGTCTACGGGGCTGAAGACACCACCCTGAAGCGTTTTGTCGCCATCAAGCGCATGGCCCCGCAAGCCAAGTCTACCGAGGCCGACCGCAGACGTCTGCTGAAGGAAGCTCAGCGCGCCTCCGCCCTCAACCATCCCAACGTCGGTTCCATGTACGACGTGGTCGAGCATGCCGGCGAGCTCTGGCTCGTCATGGAGTTTGTCGAAGGCGAAACCTTGCGCGACCGCCTCCAGCGGCCCATCTCGACCGAAGAATTTTTTTCAATCGCTACCCAATGCTGCGAAGGATTGCAAGCGGCTCACGAAAAAGACATCATTCACGGCGACATCAAGCCTGAAAACATCATGCTCACCGGCGGCAACCGGGTAAAGATTCTCGATTTCGGCGTCGCCCGCCGCGCCTGGCGCGCCGGCACTCCGGACGAGGCCACGCAGAGCATGCAGACCATGACAGCGAGCGGCGGGACTCCCGCCTACATGGCGCCGGAAGTCCTGCTCCAGCAGCCTGACGATGGACGCTCCGATCTTTTCTCCCTCGGCCTCGTCTTTTACGAAATGCTCGGCGGCGAGCAGCCCTTTAAAACCGCCAGCCTCGCCACCACCATCGCCCGCATCGTCCACACCGATCCGCCGCCGCTCAAGAACGTTCCCGGACCTCTCGCCGCAGTTATCTCCCGCGCCCTGGCCAAAGATCCCAACCTCCGCTATGCCAACGCCGCCACTTTGCTCGAAGACCTTCGTCGCGTAGAACAAGGTGGAAAGCCCAAGCGCGCAGGTTCGTCACCCGGCGGTTTTCATCAATATCGCGCCGTTGCTGCGCTTGCGATCGTCGTGTTGGTCGTTGTAGTTCTCCTCGCCTATCGTCCTCTGCGTCGTTTGTTCTTACCGCATGCGGCCAATAATGCCGCGCCGCAAGCCGCAGGCTTGCCACAAACCAAAATCCTTGCAGTGCTTCCCTTCACCGCCGTCAATGCCGACCCCAAGCTCACTGCGCTTGGCGAGGGCCTGGTTGAAAACCTCGCCGCCAAGCTGAGCAAGCTGACCGAGGACCGCGCCTTCGAAGTTGTTCCCGTGCGCAATCTGCTGGAAAGGAAAGTTTCTACGCTGCCCGAAGCTGCCCACATGTTCGGCGCAAACCTCGGCCTGGCTCTTAGCCTCCAGCCTCAGGGCGACGAGTTGCTGAAGATTACCTACTCTCTGCTCGACGCGCAAACCGGCAACACCGTGGGAGGTGATTCCCTGACCGTTCCCGTTGCCGACGCCTTCACCGTGGAACAAAATGTCACGGAAGGAACCGTAAAGGCTCTGCATCTGCAGCTGCGCCCGGAAGAAGAAGCCGCACTGAAATATCACGGCACCGACAACGGAGCGGCCTACCGCTACTATCTGCAAGCCCAGGGCTACCTGCTCGACAGCAGCAAGGCTGAGAACCTCGACAACGCCGGGCTGATGGGGCGCGAAGCCCTCAAGCTCGATCCCAACTTCGGCATGGCCAAAGCCGTTCTCGGCGAGAGTTTATGGTTGAAGTATTCAGACACCAAGCAGAAGCAATGGATCGCCCCGGCTCAAGTCGACTGCAACGATGCGGTCAAACTCGGCAATGCCGGCGCCGCGGGACATGCATGCCTGGGCCGCATCGACGATGGTACCGGCCACTATCCTGAAGCCATTGCGGAATTCCAACTCGCCCTCCGTCTCGAACCCACGAATGAAGAAGCCGCCGTCGGCCTGGCAAATTCTTACGAGCATGAGGGCAAGATCACCGAAGCCGAAAAGGCCTATCAGCAAGCTGTCCAGGCCCATCCCAATAGCCGCTACAGCTACAACTCTTTCGGTCTGTTCTACCTTCATCGCAACCAATACGACAAAGCGTTGGAGATGTATCGGAAGGTCGCAGAAATCGCTCCCGATTGGTATGGCACCTATGCCAACATTGGTTCAATTTACGACGAGATGGGTCAGTACGAGAAAGCGATCGATCCCTTAAAGAAATCGATCGCCATACGGCCCAGCTATGCCGGATACGTTAACCTCGGGGCCGCCTACTTTGGCATCAATAAATTTGACGACGCAGCCCAAGCCTATCAAGAGGCAATCAAGCTCGATCCGCAACAACATGTCACATGGGGCAACCTGGGCGCAGCTCTCTACTATGGAGGAAAGAAGGATCAGGCGACGGCTCCGCACCGAAAGGCCGTGGAACTCGCATTATCAGAATTAAACGTCAATCCCCGCGACGCCGAACTGCTGAGCAGCCTGGCGAGCTACTACTCCATGCTTGGAGATCGCAAAAACGCCCTCCGTTACCTTGGACAAGCCCTTCAATATGGCCGCAACGACAAAGATGTGCTGCTCGACGCGGCGGGCGTGTATAACCAGTTAGGCGAAACGGGCCTGGCTCTTGAATGGCTGAGCAAAACGATGCAGGCCGGGTACACGGCCGATAAGATTCGAGCTCTGCACGAGTTTGATAATTTGTCGAATGTTCCGGGCTACCAGCAGTTGATGAAGTCTAAGTAAATCCTCGGCAAATTCCGCTGGAGGGCGGCCAGTTGGCGATTGCGATACTCCGCGGACCCCCTGGACTTCAGTGATAAAAACTACAAAGGAGCATTTATGTCGAAAGATGCGGGCAAGGACAACAAGGACAAGAAGAGTACACGGGACGATACACCTCCACCGATTAACGTGGATAAATGCACAGATATTACCAACGCCCTCATGGGCCAGCAGGTCAATTTCACCGGCATTGTCGGAACTTGCACGATCAGCCCAGGTAACACGACGTGGCCGTTCAACTATGGACCCAACATCGTTTTCCCCAACCTGGCCAATCCCATTATCCAGATCGCGCACGGACTGAACACAACTCCCGGACAGAACGTCTACCAGTACGTGGTCAGTTGCTGTTCCACAGAGAGTGCGACCAAAACGGTAACCGTCACCGGTTAACAATACCTGTTCACTCGACGCGTGCCCCATTTCACTCTTCTTTTGGAGAGAGGTGGGGCCTTTCCATTCTCGACCGGGAATCCGTCAAGAGAACCCGCCACTACCTCTTCCAAAACCTCCCCACGCCCAGCCGCACCTCCACCGTATTCAGCCCTGGATTTGGCGTTGCCAGCCCCGCATTCGAAATATGCAGATACCGCACCTCGACGCTCCAGTTATATTTCTCTCCCAACACATGCGTCCCCAACGCCGCGCTCGGCGTAAAGTTCACCGTGTTCGTGTAAGTCGGAATATCCTGTCGGCTGAATAGCGTCCCACCCGTCAACTCGAAATACGGCGACAGCTTTCCCCGCCGCACAAAATTCCACTTCAACCCCAGAGGATCGAATCCCCATCCATACGCCGTATTCGCCGGCTGAAAAACTTCATACACCGGCACCACATCCACCGCATACTCAAATCGTCCGTGCAAAATCCACGGCCAATGCGGACCCGTAATCACCCACCCGTACCGCGCACCCATATCGAATACACCCGTCTGCGAAGTCCCTCCCGGCACCGAGTATCCTCCCGCAGCAAACACCTGCACCTCGTGCCCACCCTCTTCAGGCCCGGCCTCGGCCTGCGCCCACACCAGCCCGTCGCCGCCGATCAGGAAAAAGATCAGGAAAAATATGATGAGGAAAGAAGAGAGAGGAAGGAATTTGTACGTTCTCTGCATGCTCTCCGAGGTTGCCCCACCCGGAGCGATTTTGCAAGCCGCCGCCCTCGATCGGCACTTTTGTGGGGACAGCCACGCGATGGGTCTCGCTAAGCTGTTCGTCAATGTGCGCCTCCAATCTTAGCCAGCAACCTAAATGAGTATCCAGTCGCGCAGCAATTTCGCAGGGCGTATTGCGTGTACTCCGAATTAACCCGTATGAGCGCTCTTCATTTTTACCAGGGAAATACCCTGTTCACCTCATGGTGCATTGACCTACAAGGGCACAGGCTAGTAGGTGGGACTGGGAGTGATGTTGCGGACATATTCAATCTGCACCACCACGCGGCAGTGAGACTAACTCTAGAGAGGCTAAGGACGCCTCTAAACAGCAATTTCATCATTAATCTCTTGGAGGAAAAATGCCTGAAGGATTGAAAGAACTTTACATCGATGAACTGAAGGATCTTTACAACGCAGAAAACCAACTGATTAAGGCTCTGCCGAAAATGGCCAAGGCTGCATCATCCGACGGCTTGCGACAAGGATTCGAAGAGCACCTAGAACAAACCAAAGGCCACGCCCAACGCTTGGAGAAGATTTTCAAGGCTCTGGGTGAAAACCCCAAGGGTAAGACGTGCAAAGCCATGGAAGGCTTGATGGAGGAAGGTGCGGAAACAATGCAGGAGGACTTCGAAGGCAGCCTCATGGATGCGGCGCTCATTGGCGCGGCACAGCGCGTCGAGCACTACGAAATTGCCGCGTATGGAACTATGTGCGCCTTCGCCAAGGAACTTGGAGAGACGGAGCATGTCTCATTGCTGACCAAAACGCTCGAGGAAGAAAAAGAAACGAACGATAAGCTCACTGAACTGGCGCAGGAAATTAATACGCGAGCGAACGCTAGTGGGGGAAAAGAACAGCAATCCGACCGGAGCAAGAAGAAGTCCAGCCAAGCAGCCTAGGCACGAAGCCGTCTCAAGCCATGACTACTTCAGTCTGCTTTCTATAAGTATTTCAGAAGTAATTTCGGCGACGGAGAGTAGCACACAAAGTTAAGGAGGTCACACATGAAACAATTTCTAAAAGCGGGATTCAACTTTCTTGCAATTGCCTCCCTGTTGAGTCTGGCATCCATGTTTGCCAGCGCACAGGATTCCTCGACTATGCCAGCCCCCGATAACACCAAGGTCAACGATCGGGACCGGAGCCAGGGAGAGCCGACGGCTGATCAACAAAAACAGAATCGGCCTGATCGCGACACGGCTCGCGATATTCGCCGTTCAATCATGCAGGACAAATCACTGTCCACCTATGCCCACAACGTGAAGATCATCTCGCAGGGTGGCATGGTTACGCTCAAGGGCCCGGTGCGGTCGGAAGAAGAGAAAACCGCCATCGAAGCCAAAGCAGCCGAAATCGTCGGCAAGGACAAAGTAACAAACCAACTGGAAGTTAAACCTAAGCAGTAAGAACAGGAGATCACAAATGGCAGGAAAGAATACAGCAGTTTTTGGCATTTATTCGGAGCGAGCGAGCGTGGAGAGTGCCGTGGAAGCTCTTAAGGCAGCCGGCTTTTCTAGTAATGACGTGTCCGCGCTGTTTCCGGAAAAAGATAGCACCAAGGATTTCGCTCACGAAAAAAATACTAAGGCGCCCGAGGGCGCAACAACAGGCGCAGGAACCGGAGCACTATTGGGCGGCGGTTTGGGCTGGCTGGTCGGAATTGGCGCGCTGGCGATTCCCGGCGTTGGACCACTCATCGCTGCCGGTCCAATCGTGGCCGCGCTGGCGGGCGTCGGCGTTGGGGGCGCGGTGGGCGGTCTCACCGGCGCTTTGATCGGTATGGGCATACCAGAATACGAGGCCAAGCGCTATGAAGGCCGCGTCAAAGACGGCGGGATTCTGCTTTCTGTTCACTCAGACAGTTCCGACGAAACCAAGAGGGCGAAGGTCATACTTGAACGTACCGGCGCTCAGCATATTTCATCCACGGGTGAAGCTCATGGCGAAAAAACAGCCATGCCAGCCGAAAGAGTCGCCTAACTTGCCGGCATGCCGGGCGGATGTAATTCGCCCGGCGCGCCGAAATATCTTGCTCCCTATTTGAGTGGGCGACCATTTTATTGGTTGTGCAGGCTCAGACCTGGAAGCAGTCAAACTGGCACTTGGGGTTTCGCCTCAAGCTCTTTTCAACAACCGCGTAAGCCCGACCAAAATTACCGCTCCAACAAACGCAACGATAATCGCCCCGATCATTCCGCCACCAGGCCAGATTCCCAGCATCCCAAAGACCCAGCCTCCGATGATACCGCCGAGGATGCCGAGAATGATGTCCACAACCACGCCATAGCCGCCGCCCTTCATCACCTGCCCAGCCAGCCAACCCGCGATCAGTCCCACAATGATCCATACGAGAAATCCCATAGTGAAGCCTCCTCGGCGACCCGCATTCAGTGCGAGGTGGAATGTACACCCGATCCCGTTAATACACAACTACTGATCCGCGCCTGGAACATATCCGTCACCTACACAAGGTTTCTAGAAAGGGACTTGTATCACTGGCGACAACGGAAAATACTTGATCCAACTTGGTGTGATGAACGACTCCAATCCGACTTCGCCATCTGCCGCGGATACATCCGGACCACCGACGACCGCGCCCTCCGCTGTGGACCTTCGTGAAAGCCAAGTCGAAATCCGCGAAGAGGAAGTTTCCCTGCGTGAGCGTCTCGCGGACCTTCGCGAAAAAGACTCGCAGCGAAGCCGATGGCGCGACCCGCTGTTTCTCGCAATTGTGGCAGCCGTGGTTGGCCTGGTTGGAAACCTGACAGTTACTTTCATACAGGGCAGGGAAAATATCGCGGCCGAGAAGCTCAAGGGCCAATCGGATTTGATCTTACAGGCGATCAAAACCAACGAATCTGACAGTGCGAGGAACCTCGCTTTTTTTGTGAAGCTCGGCTTGCTGGATGATCCCAACCACAACATCGAGAAATTCATCGCAGCCCAGGGGGCGCCGAGTCTTCCCGGGGGTGGGCCTTCAGCGCCATCCCGCGCGTCTTCACGCCGCGCCTCGATGAAGTATCGCGAGCCAAATCAATCGCAGACCCCGCAACCCGTTACCGTCGACGAGTTGTTCAATTGGCCACGCGTCGCCATCAGCGAACCTCAAGCCATGAGTTCCGAAGGACCGGTAGACGAGCGTGAGAATAAAGTCCTGCAAATCACCGGCGACATATACGCTGTTCAGGAAGACGGCGTCACCGGCACGCTACGCTTGACGATTGCCTCTCCCGGGCACGCCGACGCACCAGATCATTTGATTATCCTGGCCGTACCGGACCCCAACGTTGGCGGCGGCGAACTTATCCAAGATAAGCAGCCTTATGCCCAGGCTCGATCGTCGCTCCTCGGCTTTTCAGGTGTGGAGGAACAAGCCTTAGACAAAGTGCTTTGGCTCTATATCCCCGGCAACCATACCCGCATCACGGCTACCGGCTACGCCTTTTATAACCCTTCGTATCTCCACTATCCCATGGAGGGACATCCCGGCAAGATCGGCGCCTGGCAGCTAAGCCCAGTCTGGAACATCGTAAGCGCTCAGTAGATATCCCCAAGCCTTCCCATCTTCCCTGAATCAGGAAGGGCACGACTTCAGTCGTGCCGACAGCGAATAAGAGTAAGGAATATGGGCTTCAGCCCCTGAGGTACGGCACCTATGGGACGGACACTCCTGCCCATCGCCTTTGACTTTGCATTTATTCGCTTGTCATCCTGAGGCAGCGGAGTCGCGCGCGAAGCGAGCGACTCCCAACGAAGGACCTATGCATTTTTCTGCCGCCACTGCGCATGCAAAGAGCGAGATCGGGAAGGGCACGACTTTCAGTCGTGCCGCAAATGGCCTACAAGATTGCGGGCTTCAGCCCCTGAGGTAGCACGTGTGGGACGGCAGACGAGAGCCCAGAGCCTGCCTTGAGCCTGCCGAAGGGACCTATGCATTTCCCTTCCACCACTGCGCGTGCAAGAGCGAGATCGGGAAGGGCACGACTTTCAGTCGTGCCGCAAATGGCCCAAGAGAATCCGGGCTTCAAGCCCCTGAGGTTCGCTCGTGTGGGACGGACACTCCTGTCCGTCGCCTTTGACCTTGCTTTTGGAAAATCGCAAAAGGCACTCGACGCGCACCCAAGAGAGCTGAATCCAGGGAGAACCCACAGATCGGAATCACCCGACTCCAGCCCCGTAGGGGCGGCAGATAGTAGCCCCGGACGTAAGTCCGGGGTAAGTTCGAAAAAATGGAACCAAGTCCCGTAGGGACGGCACAAACGACTGCGGACCGAACCGCCTCCGAATCAATATCCAACCACGCTCCGCACTCCGACCCTTTACCCACACGGCACGGCGACGGTTTTTGCGAACCCGAAGTCAGCGACGCCGTGAGAGAATACCATCGAATTTGACGTTGCCAATATGCCGTCTTCGCTGCTTGAGTATCCAGAGCTCTTCGACGAGAAGCTTAAGGCTAACTTGAGGGTGCGTTCGGCAATCGATTCCTCGCTCACGCTCGTATCCGATATTCTTCAGATCAGTAAGCTGCCCTTCTTTCCCGACTACACCGAGCACGGCGCGCCACACCTCAACAAAGTTCTCGATATAGCCGACAGGCTGATTGCCGAAGGCGCCCGCAAGCTATTCTCAGCCGAAGACGCAGCAGTCCTCACATTCTCAGCCTTACTCCACGACCTGGCCCTCCATCTTAGCGAAGCGGGTTTCCAGTCCTTGCTTGGGGCCCCTAGGTGGGCGGGCCCATGGCGCGAATTCCTAACCACCGCCAAGCACTGGGACGACCGCAAACTCATACAGGTCTTCGGCGCCGACGACACCGGCGCCCCCCAAGCTCTTGTAAGAGACCCCTTCGACCATTACAAGAACCTGACCGAAACTGATCGCAAGTTGATCGGGGAATTTATCAGAGAGCAGCACCCACAGCTGGCGTACGAATTCGCGACGGTCGGATTTCCAGGCACCGACGGCGGAGTAATTCCGTTCGGGCCATTCGACCCGGACCTGAGAGAGCTCGCCGGAATCATCGCTCGTAGCCACGGATT
>CAYOVU010000194.1:0-3342 GCA_964407505.1 uncultured Acidobacteriaceae bacterium
CACCTTCGACTACGGCTCGATCAGCGTCGCCAAAGGCACGACTGCCGGCTATTTGCCACAGGATGGCCTCACGCTTTCCGGCCGCACCGTTTTCGCCGAATGCATGGAAGTTTTCAGCGACCTTCACGCCATGGAGCGGGAGCTCGAAACGCTCACGCATCGCATCTCCGAACTCGACCACACCGGCGACGAATATGCCGAAGTCGCCGACCGCTATCACAGTCTGGAGCACGAATTCCGCACCCGCGGTGGCTATTCAATCGAATCGGAAGTCGGCAGGGTTCTGATGGGGTTGGGCTTTTCCAAAGAAGATTGGGAGCGGCAAACCGACGAATTTTCCGGCGGCTGGCAGATGCGGCTCGCCCTCGCCAAACTGCTTCTGCAAAAACCAAACCTGCTGTTGCTCGACGAGCCTACGAATCATCTCGACCTCGAAGCCCGCAACTGGCTGGAAGAGTATCTGCATAATTATCCGCATGCCTTCGTGCTGATTTCGCACGACCGTTATTTTCTAGACGTGACTGTCAACAAGATTGCGGAAATCTGGAACAAGCGGTTCTGGTTTTACACCGGCAATTACGATAAGTTTCTGGCGCAGAAGACGCAGCGCAATGAGCAGTTGCAAGCCGCCTACCGCAACCAGCGCGACCGGATCGAGCAACTGGAAGTCTTCATCAATCGCTTTCGCTACCAGGCGACCAAGGCCAAGCAGGTGCAGAGCCGAATCAAAGAGCTGGAGAAGATCGAGCGCATCGAAGTCCCGCCGGAAGAAAAGACGATCCACTTCTCGTTTCCGCAGCCTAAGCCGAGTGGACGCATCGTGGCCGAGTTCGAAGGCGTGGCCAAGAGTTATCCGCGTAGAGTTGAGCCACACAAGAGCGACGCGAAAGCGAACATCGCGAAGACCAACGGCAACTCGAATAACGCTGCCGAAAAAGAAGTCTTTCGCAACGTCAACTTTCTCATCGAGAAGGGCGACCGCATCGCGCTGGTTGGAGTGAACGGCGCGGGCAAGTCCACTCTGATCAAGCTGCTGGCGGGCACCGAGCCGCTTACCGAAGGCAAATTCCGCCTAGGCCACAACGTCCAGGCCGATTACTTCGCGCAGGATCAATATAAGGAGCTGAATCCCAAGGCAAGCCTTCTCGACGATCTCGGGTCAACCTCGCCCCGCTCCACGCAAACCGAATTACGCAGCCTGCTTGGATGTTTTCTTTTCTCCGAGGACGACGTATTCAAAAAGATCGGCGTCCTCTCCGGGGGAGAGCGCGGACGCTACGCCCTGCTTCGTCTGCTATTGCATCCGGCGAACTTTCTGCTGCTCGACGAACCCACCAACCACCTCGATCTACGCGCCAAAGATGTCCTCCTCGATGCGCTCATGGAATACACCGGCACCGTCGTTTTCGTCTCGCACGATCGCTACTTTATCGACAAGCTAGCGACGCGGGTTTTTGAAATTGGAGAGGGAAACGTCGAAGTCTATCCCGGCAACTACGAGGATTATCTCTGGCGAAAACAAGGCGGCAGCGCAAAACAGAACGAAGCCATTCGCCAGCAACTACACGCAGTCGAGCCCGCCCCGGAGGCTCCTTCCAACGGCAATCATTCTGCCCCCGCCGATTCAGCGCCTACGGCTAAGGCGAAGCGTCTGAATCCCATCAAGCGCAAAAAGATAGAGGATCGCATCCACGAATTGGAGGCGGGAATCAGCCGCGCCGAAACCGCAATCGCGCGGTGCGAAACCGCCATGCAGGATTTCGTCAGCGCCGACGAGAGCCTGCGCCAGTCGCAGGAGCTCGATCAGCAGAAAACCGCACACGCTGCGCTTCTGCGCGAATGGGAAGATCTCAGCCAGTCTCTCCAGGAGTGACCCCGGGCCGCGAGATCTAAGAGCCTTTTATCCGCACTGGAGAGTTATGGAGCTGCTCGCCAAGTTATGTCCCTGTGCTAAACCATACTAGAATGTGAACGTGTCAAAGAGTGACTCGAAAGCAACTGTCGTCGCGGCGCTTATCGCTGCGATCGCGGCAATAGTGGTCGCCTTGATTCACTATTATCCTTGGCCCAACCGGGCTATGCGCATTTCCGGCACAGTCGTAGATTCAGAAAGCAATGAAGGAATCGGACAAGCCAGAATGATTCTTTCCGGTAGAGCCGAAGCCTATTTAACCGAAGATAACGGAAATTTTAAGATCGAGATTACCGCGAAAGAGGAGGACGCTACACTACTTCGAGTTCGCGTGAGCAGGGCTGGCTACAAGGTTTACGATGAAAGCGTTAGTCCGCCTTTGGATCGATTGATCATTCCATTACAGAAGCTAGCTTCCGAACCGATGCCGCCTGCGCGTGGGTCAGCCGCGCCCGCGGATTCTGGGACTGCGTCAGAATCGAACAACGATGCTGTCAAGCGAGGCCGTGCCGAGCCACCTGTGTACCGGACTGCAAAAATTCCTCTTCCGGTCGATCAAGGGCAGATTACCTATCGTATCGAATCGTGCAAGCGCGAAGGCAACTCTTCCCTAGCGTGTTACGGATTCGTCACAAACGGTGGAAGTACGACTCGACGAATCCTTTTGATTTCGGGGCAGCGGGGAGGCATTCGTTCAACTGCCCTCGACGGTCTCGGAAAGACAAAGGCAATAGACGAACAAGCAAACGAATACGTGGCAAGTCAGATCTTTCTAGCCAACCAGGGGAGTCCGGAAACAGGCCAGTTCTTCTACGACCTTCGCCCACGATTACAGGTTCCGTTAACCATTCGATTTGCAAATTTCGACGCAGCTGCTGGCGCGCTATACAGCCTTGAGATCCACGGCAGCGATGGAACCCCGCTGAATGTAGTCTTTAATCAGATCGTGGTTGGCAATTAGCTACCCTAGAGTCAACCCACCCGACCGTACACTCTCTTCCGTAATCTCGGAGGATTACTTACTTCTGTGCGATAGTCGGATTGGCCAAAGGGAATGAAGTATCCCGAAGCCGAAAATCCCAGACCAACCGCAGGGCCGGCGCCCAAGACCTGCCGCGCGGGAATAAGGAAGGTCGCATGCTTCAGCCCTCAGAGTACTCGTACGGCAAACCCAATTCTCCAATTCCGACCCCCAACTCCCAACCAAACTCAGTTAAGACCGTCAGTGCGCCCATCGAGCAGGCCACCATCGGGCGTTCACTCGTCATCAAAGGCGAAATCAGCGGCGCGGAAGCGCTTTACGTGGATGGCCGCATCGAAGGCAAAATCAGCCTGCCCAACAACCGCGTCACCATTGGCCGCAACGGCATTGTGCAGGCCAACATTGTTGCCGCCGAGGTTGTGGTCATGGGCAAGGTTAACGGAAACAT
>CAYOVU010000195.1:0-18347 GCA_964407505.1 uncultured Acidobacteriaceae bacterium
CGAGCAGTTCTTCCATTTTTTCGATTCCGTGAGCGCGGCAGAGCAGGCCTGCGCCGCATAGAGCGTACTTCCAGCGAGATGTGGTTTGACTGCCTGCGGCATCCCTCCTAAGATTGTCCCTCGAAGCATCATCCCGAGAAACCATAGCCTAAATTATGATCGGCCAGACCATCTCGCATTACCGCATCACCAGCCAGCTTGGGAGCGGCGGGATGGGGATTGTCTATGAGGCGCAGGATATCGACCTGGGACGCCGGGTTGCGCTGAAGTTCCTGCCGCCACAACTCGCCCGCGACGAAAACGCTCTGGACCGTTTCCTTTTGGAGGCTCGCACCGCCTCCGCCTTGAACCATCCCAATATCTGCACGATTTATGCCGTCGAGAAAGTTCGCCTCGAAAACGGAGCGGACCAGTTGTTCATCGCGATGGAACTGCTGGAAGGCGAAACACTCGACCGTCGGCTGACCGCCGGTCCGTTACCGCTGGATCGACTGCTTGATTGGGGAATTCAGTTGGCCGATGCGCTCGACGCGGCCCATGCCAAGGGAATTATTCATCGCGACATCAAGCCCGCCAACATTTTTGTCACGCAGCGCGGCCAGGTCAAAGTGCTCGACTTCGGCCTCGCCAAGCTCTCGCATCCTGAGATGCAAATGGAAACCATCGGCGCGACGCAGGATACGCCGGGGCCGTTGCAACTCACCAGTCCGGGATCGACGGTCGGCACCATCGCTTACATGTCGCCAGAGCAGGCGCGGGGAGAGGATCTCAACCCACGCACCGATCTCTTTTCCCTCGGAGTCGTCCTCTACCAGATGGCCACGGGACGGTTGCCGTTTTCGGGCGCTACCTCCGCGGTGGTTTTCCACGCCATTCTTGAACTTGATCCAGTTCCGGCTTTGCAGTTGAATGCCACGCTGCCGCCGCGACTGGACGAAATCATCGCTAAAGCGCTGGAGAAAGACCGCGATTTGCGCTATCAATCCGCTGCCGATCTGCGCGGTGATCTCAGGCGGCTGAAGCGGGATACCGAATCGGGCCGAAGGACGGCGCAATCGGGATCGACAGGCGCGCGTGCGGCGTCGGGTTCGAGTTCGTCGGGGACACAGGCGTCTTCCGCCGCAAGCGTTGATCGACCTTCGAGCGCTCCACTGGCCGCTTCAGCCGCAAGTCAAACGGCTGCGGCCGCGACTGGGGGTTCGAAGACGAGATTTCCCTTTCGCTTCCTCGGGACCGGCGTGGCCTTGTTGCTGGCGGGCCTCCTTGTTTACTCCATTTTTTTCCGCAAGCACTCTACGCCATTTCAGGACATTACAGCCACTCGAGTTACCGACACTGGTGATGTAATCGGAGCGGCGATCTCTCCCGATGGCCAGTACATCCTCGTAATCACAAGGAAGAACGGGCTCGCGAGCCTATGGCTTAAAAACGTGCCGACCAACAGCAACGTGCAGGTGCAGCCCGCCGAGGATGTGTATTACAACGGACTGCGCTTTGCGCCGGACGGAAACTATTTTTACTTCGTGCACAGCGACCCCGGGAACGACGAGCTGCAGTTTTTGTACCGCGCTCCGCTGCTCGGGGGCGTGGCCCAAAAACTCGCGAACGATGTCGATTCCAACGTCACTTTTTCTCCCGATGGAAAGCAGTTCGCTTTCATTCGAGCTGACAATCCGGAGCCGGGTAAATTCCGGCTGATCGTGCGTCCCGTGAATGGCGGGGATGCCGACGAACGCGTTCTCGCCAGCGGCCCCAATAGCCACAGCCTTCACAATCCCGTCTGGTCTCCGGATGGAAAGACGATCGTTTGTAACGAGTTGAACGTGAACGGTGTCTTCACTAGCCTGACCGCGGTGGATCCCGGGAGCGGGGCTAAGAAAGTTTTCTTTGGCTCGAATGCACAGCTATTCGAAAACCCAACCTGGATGCCGGACGGCAGTGGCCTGATCGGAATCTTGCATGGGGTGGGGCCCGGCTTTAATCGAACCCAGATTGCCTTCGTCTCTTATCCCGGCGGGAAGTTGTCGCCCATCACGCACGACACCAACACATATTCGTATCTGAGTGTGGCCGGAAACGGCCGCGTATTGAGCGCCGTATTGAGCGAAGGCAGATGGAGTATCTTCACCATGCCGTCGCCTCCGACGGAAGCGCAACCGCACCTGGTAACGTCGTCCGAGGCATTTACCAATTTCACCTGGACGCGAGAGGGATTTTTGGTCAGCGATCAGGGTACGAAGCTGAACCGCATCGATCCCGCGTCCGGTGAGAAAACTGCGGTTGCAACCGAAGAAAGCAGCGTGAGTGGCAATCCCGAAGCCTGTGCCGATGGACGCTACATTATTTTCGAGCTGGGCTTCCGCGGGGGCGCGAACGACGACAATCTTTGGCGAATGGATTCTGCGGGCGGAAATCTGAAACAGCTGACCAACGGCCGGAACGATATGCACTCTGTTTGTTCCGGCGATGGCCGCTGGGTGTACTTCATGCAACAACAGGACGAAGCGAAGCTTGCCCGGGTCTCGATTGATGGTGGGACTCCGCAGATCCTTTCCAATTTGCCCATTGTTGAGAGCCAAATCGATATTTCGCCGGACGGAAAGCTGGCAGCCTTCGCCACCCTTGAGCACTCAAACCACAAAGAAAAGCTGGTGCTGGTCGACACGGATTCAGGCCAGGCCAAGATGATGGATTTTGAGCGGGAACTCTTTGGATTGGTGCGCTTCAGCCCGGACGGAAAGGCCGTGGTTTACACGACTCGAGAGAACGGCGCCGACAATCTGTGGATGCAGCCTTTGGATGGTTCCAAAGGCAAACAGATTACGGGGTTCACCTCTGAGCGCATTTACGACTTCCACTGGTCGTTCGATGGCAAGCAGTTGGCGATGGTGCGCGGCCACAACGAGTCCGATGTGGTGCTGATACGAGAAAATCATTGAGTAATTGGGAAATTGAGTAATTGAGGAATTTGAAATCTTCCCCGACGTATTGCCGATTTTAAATTACTCAATTCCTGAATTCCGCAATTACTCAATTCTCCCAAGCGAAAGAACTCTTCCAGAAATTCAAAAGGCGGCCATTTCTGGCCGCCGTTTTCCCGCTGCGAATTGTTAGCTGCGAAGTAGTTTATGCACCCTTCACGTTCTCGGCCTGCCAGCCCTTCGGGCCTTTGACCACGTCGAACTGCACCTGCTGGCCTTCCTGCAGGCTGCGGAAGCCGCTCGCCTGAATAGCCGAGAAGTGCACGAATACATCTTCGCCGTTCTGGCGGCTGATAAACCCGTAGCCCTTGGCGTCATTAAACCACTTCACTGTTCCTGTTTCCATGTGTTGCAAATTCCTTTGTTGTTGATGTAGCGCTGAAACTTTGGAAGGCTTCTTCTGCAGGCAGGTCACGCGCTGGTTAGCGGAGATACTGGATACTGCGAAAGAACTCTAAAGTTAACGCAGCTAAATTGTAGGATAAGTGCCCTGAAAAAGCTACAATTTTTCTGTCGGCACAGCTTTAAGTGCTTATTTTTCAGTGGTTTGCCGAAGCTTTGGTTCGCGCCGCCGATCCGCGATTTGCCAGCGGGGCCTCAAAAGATACATCATCTAAGAATGCATTGGCGAAAAATTCTAATCTTTATCGCGCTTGCGACTCCGGCGTGGGCCGGGATCGTCGAAGATGTCCGCGAAGCTCTGGCTCAGAATAGTTTTACTGCGGCAGACATATACCTGAAGGGCTACCGCGCCAAGAACGGCGTCACCGGCGAATATGTCGAGGCCTACTCGTGGATGGCTCGCACCGCTTTCAATAATCGCGACTACGACCAGGCAGCCGCCTACGCCAAGCAAACCGAAGACCTCGCGGCGGAACAGATCAAGCAGCATCCGCTGGACGCCGAACCGCACCTGCCGATCGGCCTAGGCGCCGCGATCGAGGTCGAAGCACAGATGCTGGCGGCGCGCGGCCAGCGCGAAAAAGCGGCAGCCGTTCTTCAGACCGCGCTGCGCACTTATGGCGACACTTCGATCCGTGCCCGGCTACAAAAAAATCTGAACCTGCTCTCATTCGATGGCAGGCCCGCGCCCGCGCTGAAGTTGGAACAATTTCTTGGGTCGAAGCCGCCGACGCTGGTTCAACTCAAGGGTTCGCCCGTCCTGCTTTTTTTCTGGGCGCACTGGTGTGGTGACTGCAAGGCGGAAGCCCCGATCATCACGCAGCTGCGAACAGAGTTTGCCTCCAAGGGATTAACCGTGCTTGGTCCTACTCGGCTCTACGGCTACACCGCGCAGGTGGAACACGCCGCGCCGAGCGACGAACTTGCCTACATCGACGCCGTCCGCAAGCGCTTCTACGGAGGCTTGCTCGACATGCCCGTCCCCATCAGCAAATACAATTTCGACATCTACGGCGCTTCGACAACTCCCACGCTTGTGCTGCTCGACCGCTCCGGCAAAGTGGCGATGTATCATCCGGGGGCATTGCCATATGACCAGTTGAAGGCGGAGATCGAGAAGGTGGTAGCGCGTTAAACGGCCCGTGCTTTTGCGAATTTAGCTCGCTTCCACTTCGCGGAGCGCCCCAGTCTTCACATCATAAACAAATCCCCGCACCGGGATATGCTTCGGAATCCACGGATGCGATTTCACCCGCCGCACCTGCTTCCGGACGTTTTCTTCCAGATCGTCAAAGGCATGGAAATGAGCGGGCGCGCCGAACGGAGTTCCCATCTTTTCCGCCAGCCTCTTCTTGAGTTCTTCCTCCCGCACTTTCAGCAGCCCGCAGTCGGTGTGGTTGATGATGATGAACTCCTGCGTGTCGAGCAAGTGGTGCGACACAATCAGCGACCGCAACGCGTCTTCCGTGGCGATCCCGCCGGCGTTGCGGATCATATGTGCGTCTCCGGGGTGCAGACCTAGGCAGCGCTCGAAGAGAATGCGCGAATCCATGCACGCCAGCACGGCCACGCGGCGGCGCGGCTTGACTGCCAGGTCTCCAAGGTTAAAGTTCTTTACGAATTCCTGGTTGGCTTTCAGCAGTTCGTCTGCGACTGACAATTTTGTTCGGCCTCTCTCATTCTCGATGTCTATCCAGCTATTTGAAACTCGTTTTCGGGGAGGTCTTGGGAAGGGCACGACTTCAGTCGTGCCGTTAAGTTCCCTAAGGTCAGCCGCGCTTCAGCGCCTGAGGTCTGCTCTACCCCGCTAGAGTGATTTTTTCAGCCGTATAGAAAAAGTAATCCAGCTGCACGCAGATTCCATTTCACTCCGTGCGGCCACTAGTTGTCCTTCCAGTGTAACCGCTACAATCGCCCCGTGAACCTCGACGATACAATCGTCGCCATCGCGACGCCGCCCGGCCGGGGAGGGATTGGAGTTGTGCGCATCGCGGGACCACAAGCGCGAGTGATTGCGCTCCCGATGCTCCGCTTGAAGCACGATCTCGAGCCAGGCCGCGCTATTTTCGGCGAGCTAATCGAAGTAAGTGGTGATTCTGCCGAGCTTCGTTTGGCCGGACTTCGTTTGGCAGGACCCTTGACAACGCTCAGGGCAGGCAGCCGGGAGTGGCTGTCCCCACACGCATCGATGAAGTCATCGTCACCTACTTCGCCAAACCACACACCTACACCACCGACGACATCGTCGAAATTGCCGCTCACGGTTCTCCGGTCGTGCTTCGCCACATCGTCGAACTCTGCATCGCCGCAGGGGCGCGGCTCGCCGAGCCCGGTGAATTTACCATGCGAGCCTTCCTCAACGGCCGCATCGATCTCACCCAGGCCGAAGCCGTTCGCGATCTCATCGACTCCCAGACGCTGTACCAGGCAAAAATCGCCGCGCAGCAACTCGAAGGTGCGTTGTCAAAACGCCTGCAGCCGGTCAAGCAAAAACTTATCGAGCTGATCGCGGTGCTCGAAGCGGGCATCGACTTCGCAGAAGACGACGTTTCGGTCTTGCCGGACGCCACTATTCTTGAGCGCATCGCCGCGGTCCGACAGCCTCTTGAACAATTGGCCACAACTTTTGTCTACGGCAAGATCGTGCATCAAGGACTGACGCTCGCCATCGTCGGCCGCCCCAACGTTGGCAAATCAAGTTTGTTCAATCGTCTGGTCGAGCGTGAGCGCGCGATCGTAACTTCAACCCCCGGCACTACGCGGGATCTTGTCAGTGAAACCGTTTCCATCGGTGGCATTCCAATCCAACTCGTCGACACAGCTGGAATCCGTCAGTCCCTGGACGAAGCTGAATCCATCGGCATCCGCAAATCCATGGAAGCTCTGGCGGATGCCGGCATCGTGTTGGTTGTGCTCGACCTCTCGCAACCAGCCACGGCGGAAGACGATGCCTTGATACGGCAAACACAGGGTCGGCCGGTAATCGTCGTAGGAAATAAATGCGACTTGACGGCGAGTGGTGAGGGGGCAGGGATCGGCGGTCCGTCTCCACAAATTCGCGCCTCTGCCCTGACCGGCGAAGGCATCGCCGAACTTCGTGGCGAGATTTTGCGCCACATCGGCGGCGAAACCGGAGCCCAGATGGAGGCCGGTTTTCTAACCAACATCCGTCATCAAGCCCTGGTGGAGGAATCGCTCGCTGCCCTCACCGCCGCCACCAGCGCTGTGGCCGCCAAAGTACCGCACGAGATGCTGCTGCTCGATCTCTATAATGCCCTTCGCCCGCTCGATGCCGTGACTGGGGCTACCACCACCGACGACATTCTGAACTTAATCTTCAGCACCTTCTGCATCGGAAAATGAAATCACACCGCCGATGGGCAGTGGTGCTCACCAGGTGACGATTGCGATTTTTAACTGCTTGCCAACCTTTACCCTTAGCGGCAACCTCATAGGGGATGGCGCAGTTTGCGTGAAGAAGGGTTCCTTGAGCACATGATCGTCGACTCTCACCGCACCCTGCTTCAGTTTTCTGCCAGCATCGGTTATGGAACTCGCGAGCCCGCACCGAACCAAAAGGCGATCTGCTCTTACTGTTGCAGCGGCGCCGCGCTCGGTATTAACAATATGTCCTCCGATCTCAGCGAGCGAGATGAAGATTTCTTGCACATCCTCCGGCACCTCATCCTTCTGAAACTGCTTGGCCCAATCCTCTCCCGCTTTGGTTGCCGCCTCCGCCGAATGAAAATCCTCCACGATCCTCCGCGCCAGCTCTTTCTTCGCCTGCATCGGATGCATTTCCCGCTTCATCTTCTCGATGTCTGCCACCTGCACATCCGTCAGCAACTCGTAATATCTCCACATCATTTCGTCGGAAATGCTCATCACCTTCCCATACATCTCCAGCGGCGCTTCGTGAATCCCGATCGCATTGCCCAGCGACTTCGACATTTTCTGCACGCCGTCGAGGCCTTCCAGAATCGGCGTCGTCAGCACGACCTGCGACTCCTGTCCATAAGCCCGCTGCAACTCGCGTCCCACCAGCAGATTAAATTTCTGATCGGTGCCGCCTAGCTCCACGTCGGCTTCGAGTGCGACCGAGTCGTAGCCTTGCACCAGCGGGTAGAGCAACTCGTGAACTGAAATAGGCTTCTCGTTCTTGAATCGCTGGTGAAAGTCCTCACGCTCCAGCAATTGTGAGACGGTGTACTTCGCCATCAGGCGCACGAAATCGTCGGAGCTGAACTGTCCCATCCAGCGCCGGTTGAAGTCGATCACGGTTTTCTGCGGATCGAGAATCTTGAAAACTTGCGCTTTGTAAGTCTCGGCATTCAGCTCGATCTGCTCACGGGTAAGCGGCGGACGCGTCACCGACCGCCCCGTGGGGTCGCCAATCATCCCCGTGAAATCGCCGATCAAGAAAATGGCAGTGTGGCCGAGGTCCTGAAAGTGTTTGAGCTTTCGCAGCACCACGGTATGTCCGAGGTGCAGGTCGGGAGCGGTCGGGTCCATGCCAAGCTTCACCCGCAGCGGTTTGCCGCTGGCGCGCGACTTCTCTAGCTTGGCGCGGAGATCGGACTCGCGAATGATTTCCGCCGAGCCCTTCTTGAGATAAGTGAGTTGTTCCTCTACCGGCGCGAACGTTGACATGAGAAATGCCATTATAAGGAACGCGGCACGGAAACGGAGCCGGGCAGCACCGTTACGCGATAAAATGACCACGCAAGCAACGCCAAGCGTCTGACGAGGAGATTCCTGAATGTCAAAGAAATGCAAGCACCTGGATCAGATCAAAATCAGAACCACCACCACCCGCGTGTGCGAGGAGTGCGTGAAACTTGGCGACACCTGGGTTCACCTGCGGCTATGTCTCTCGTGCGGAAACGTAGGCTGCTGCGATTCGTCAAAGAACAAGCACGCCACCAAACATTTCCGCCACACTGCGCATCCCGTCATGCGTTCGATTGAGCCGGGAGAAGATTGGATCTGGTGTTACGTGGATGAAATGATCGCCGGCGAAATCGCTGCCTGACCACTGATATGCCTTGGGTTCGCATTGCGATGGCTGCGTTGGTCAGCGGCGTGGTGGCGTCGATGACGGACTGGCTGTTCATGGGCGACTGGCTCTACAAGCGCTACGACCGGAATCCCGAAATCTGGCGATATCGAAGCGGCCAGGGAGAGGGCAAAGCCATCCTCTGGTCCAGCCTGCTGCCTTTTCTCACCTGCGGGGTCTTCGCTCTGGTCTGCAGCGGCCTGCATCTCTATTCGTACAACGCAACTCTGAGACTAGCCGTGGCTGTTTGGTTCATTGGACCGCTGCCGTTGACCATTGCGAACGCCCTGTGGTTGAAACTTGCTCCCGCGATCGCGACGTCATACGCCTTGGGATGGCTGGTCAAGCTTGCTCTCGCCGCAGTAGCTGTGGCACTGATTCTAGGTTGAGGTACAGTCTACGGGCTTCCCGCGCCAAGGCGAGGATCAGGACAGGAACTACATTCGGGAAGGGAGTAAAGCGGTAGGAAAAAAATTGAAAGGGCCGTGACATTGGTTATGCTCTAGCTGCCGCCTCCTGCGAGGGAGCCAACAGCGTGGACGCATGTACCGTCACAGCCCCTTGATGCGATCACTGCTTTCGCAGTCCCAAACCCCAACTGCCCCTCGCAGAGCCGTCGGTTTTTTCAGGTTTGGCTGCTCCTCAGGTTGCCCCGCTGAGCTGATCACCCAGTCTACTTCGGGTCAGCAAGGTTTATTTCGCTGTCCCTTTCAACCGTCGACGGGAGCAACCTTAACAGAGCGTTCACAAAAGTCAACGCAAACTATTGGTGCAATGCAATCGCTCGCGGCTGTGGATATCGAGCGATGCAAACGATTGCCCCGCCATTATTTACAGGTTCGTCCCAGTAATAGAGACTAGTTTTTCACAGCGGCTTGCACATGTCTCCGATTTGGAAAATTCACAGGCCGTACCCAAGAATCATCTTGACTCGGCAACTTTCTCAGCGCATCTTGCTGTGAGTGGACCAGCTGTGATGTCAGAACTCGTGGCCTATGTGGATGGTGGTTCCCTGGGAAATCCGGGGCCTTCGGGTATTGGGGTAATCATCGACGGCTGCGAGAGCGGCCCCATCCGCATCGCCAAATGGATCGGCCACCAGGATAACAACGTCGCCGAATACGTCGCGCTGATGGAAGCCCTGCAGTGCGCGGTCTCTCTCAAGGCAAAGACTCTGCACGTGTACTCCGATTCAGAAGTGGTCGTCCGCCAGATGAGCGGCGAATACACCTGCCGCAGCGCACGCCTTTACTCCCTGCACTGGACCTGCCGCAAACTGGCCCGCGCCCTGAATTTCTCGATTTCTCACGTCCCGCGGGAAAGCAACGCCGAGGCCAATCGACTTGCCAACTCCGCGGTGCGCAAGAGAAACGTGTAACCATGATCACAGTTGGCAATTAGCAATTGGCAACTAGCCCTAGCCTTGGTCGCTAATGGCTAACTGCTAATTGCCAACTGCCTCTCCGAACCTCACTCGACACCTCGGGACTACGACTTTCGTGTTTTGGAAATCTTGACACCGTCCTCGCCGCGGGATGAGACTGCAAAGTATTGCACTCTGAAAATTAAGTGACTCGCGGCCCGCCGAGGGGGCAAATCTGGCCGCGACTAGGCCACGACTGGGCCTCGACTAGGAAAGATCAGAACGCCAGCCATGAACTTTTCGACAACGGATCAGCAAGCGATTCTCGACTCCGGTTCTGCCGCAAGCGTTTCTGCGGGAATCGCAGCTGCCAACCTGCTCTCGACTCTGTCTTCTGAAAAAACCTTCACCGAAAAGACTCCGCGTTTTCCCGGCGAAGATGGCGGCCGCTCGCTCGCCGAAATCGCGCAGAGCGACCTCGACGCAGCCTTGCAGTTGCTGGCCGACCGCGGCCAATACATAACCGGAGCCAGCGGCGCCGCCATCGCACTACGCCGCGGAGAGCATGCCGACATGCTTTGCCGGGCCAGCGCCGGTTTGAATGCGCCGGAACTGGGATCGTTGCTCTCCATGGAATACGGACTCTCGGGTGAGAGCGTCCGCACCGGCCGGTCTCTGCGTTGTGACGACGCCGAGCGCGATCCGCGGGTGAATCGGGAAGGTTGCCGCCAGTTGGGGATCGCGTCGGTATTGATCATGCCCATCATCAGCGACCGCCAGGTACTTGGCGTTTTCGAACTTTTTTCCGGAAAGCCGCATGCTTTCGATGACCGCGATGTCTCCGCGCTGCAGCGCCTGGGCGAAATGGTGGAGACTGCCGTGAAGCATGCCATTGCGGCGCAGGCTCCGGTGCTCGGTTTCGCGCCGAGTCATCATCTGGCTGCCGAAGAAAAAAGACGAGTCGTCATCGCAGCTGTGCCTCAAGCCAGATCTCGGACTCAGGCAGTGGTCGCCAATCCTGCTCCGTCTCCGCAAAAGGATATCCCAAAAACTCTTCCGAAAGAAGAAACGGCAGCCGTACCGTCCACCACGAAGCCGCTGTTCTGGTCGGCCGCAATGCGCGCTCAGGACAACTCGCACGCGAGCGAGAAAGCCGCCGAACCCGTGACTGTGCCTCCAGTGCTGAGAAAGTTGCCGAAGTGCGGGGCCTGCGGTTTTCCCGTATCGCCCGGGCGTGCCTTCTGCGTGGAATGCGAGGAAAAACAGTGGCGAGGCCAGCGCTCGCCGCAGCCTGAGGTTGAGGCTTCTCGGGAGTCACGAAGCAACCGGCTGGAAACCCGAGTCGCTCTTGCACCGCCAGGCGTTCCTGAACTTGCCGCGTCGATGTCTGTTTCAGTTCTGACTTCTGCTCCCGTCGGCGAAGTGGGCAGTGAATCGGCAAGCCTTGCTCCGGCAGTTGCGGTCGCGACGACTGAGGAGCTGTCGTCTGCTCCAATCGCGGCGCAACCTCTGGCAGCGCAAACTTCCGAAATGTCAGCACCTACAGTTTCAAAGGCAGAGATTACCTCCGACGACTCCACTCCATTCTTAAGTTCGGTTGCGCAGCCCCAGTCCTGGCTCGCAGCCAACAAGTACGTTTTGGGATCGCTGCTCATGGTCGCCCTCGTCATCGGCGCAATCGTCTGGCTGCGCTGACCTGCCAATTCCTCAGCCCGATTCTCTTTTTCTCTCTTTTCCGTAAACCTCGCGCCGCGCAACAGATTACAATTCCTTTCCTGACTCCAAAGATGACCTGGGAGGTTGATGTTGCTGCCAACGCTGCCACCAATCATGCGCAAGGTCCTGACCGGCGGCCTGCTGGTTCTGCTCAGCACGCTGACCACTGCCCAGAGTTTCGAGAAGCGTACCGCCCGCTATCTCGACTCCATTCGCAAGCAACCGCCGCTGCTATTGGCGTTTGTGCACGACCTGCCGAAAGGTGGAGATCTGCACAATCATCTCTCCGGCGCGATCTATGCCGAAGATCTGGTCGATTTCGCCGCCTCCGGTGGACTCTGCGTCGACCGCACGTCATCGCGATTGCTGGCCCCGCCCTGCGACTCCTGCGAGAACTACACTGCCAAGCCCGCGGCCCGCTGCGCTTACGGCGATCATGTCCTTTACAACCAGATGATCGACGCCTGGTCGATGCGCAACTGGAAGCCGGGCGACGAGTCAGGCCACGATCATTTCTTTGCCACATTCGACAAGTTCGGACTCGCAGCGGGTACGCACACTGCGGAAGCAATTGCCGCTGCGCTGAATCGCGCCGGAATGGATCACCTGCAGTACGTCGAATTCATGCACACCGCCGATGCCGGCGGTGCCGCGCAACTCGCAGGAAAGGTTGACTGGAATCCAGATCTGGCCAAAATGCGGGACGCGCTACTCAGCGCTGGTTTGAAAGATGTTGCGGCGGACGCCGGGAAACGGCTCGCCGCCGATGAAGCCCGCGCCAAAGAAATCCTCAAGTGCGGAACCGCGGATGCCGCGCCGGGATGCGAGGTAACGGTACGCTATCTTTATCAGGTGCTGCGCGGCTTGCCGCACGAAGTCGTCTTCGCGCAGATTCTACTGGGCTTCGAACTGGCCTCGTCTGATCCGCAATTTGTGGGCCTGAATCTGGTTATGCCCGAAGATTGGTACGTCCCTATCCACGACTTCAACGAGCACATGGCCATGCTCGATTATTTGCACGGAATCTATCCCAAGGTGCACATCACATTGCATGCGGGCGAACTGGCTATCGGCCTTGTGCCTCCCGAGGATCTGGCGTTTCACATTCGCGCCTCAGTCGAGCGCGGCCACGCCGAGCGCATCGGCCACGGGGTCGACGTGATGAACGAAAAAGATCCCATGAGCCTGCTGCATGAGATGGCCGAGCGCAACGTGCTCGTCGAAATCTCGCTAACATCGAATGATGTAATTCTGGGTGTCAGCGGAGATGATCATCCCCTGCCGGTCTATATGAAGTACGGCGTTCCCGTGGCCCTTGCGACGGATGACGAGGGCGTAAACCGATCCGACATGACACACGAATACTTGCGCGCGGTTGAGACCTACCGTCTGTCATATTTCGACCTCAAGCGCATGGCTCGCCAAAGCCTGGAGCACAGCTTTCTTCCGGGTCAGAGTCTCTGGGCAGATACGAAGCTGGTATTTCGCATCACGCCGGCCTGCGCGAGCGATCCGCCGGCAGCGGAGAAGCCTTCGTCCGCGTGCGAAGAATTCCTCGCCGCCAACGAACGCGCCCGCATGCAATGGAAGCTGGAATCCGAGTTCGCGAAGTTCGAGAAGAAGTATTAATCGGCAAGGTGTACTGCTTGCATCCGGACGCAAGTAGTAGATTTCTGATAAAGATGTTGGGTGGAGCAGCGCTTTCAGCGCTGCGTTTCAGAGACTGTGATGACCAAGGGCTTTAGCCCCTGAGGTACCTAAGACGCACCTGAATATGGACGATCTATTCACCCTCGCCGAAACCGCCGCCAAATCCGTACTGCAGCGCACCCCACTTCGCCCAAAGATCGGATTGGTATTAGGCTCCGGCCTCGGTGGCTTCGCCGACTCTCTCACCGCCGCAATTCGCATCCCCTACGCAGACATTCCCGCCTTCCCGCGCTCAACCGCCATCGGCCATGCCGGACAACTGGTGATCGGCAAGTCCGGCGCCGTCCCCGTAGCCGCGATGCAAGGTCGCGTGCATCTTTATGAAGGATATTCGGCGCAAGAAGTTGTGTTTCCCATGCGAGTCTTCGGCCGCATGGGAATTGGTTCCGTGATTCTGACCAACGCCGCGGGCGGCATCAATCCGAATTATCAGCAGGGCACGCTCGTACTGATTCGCGATCACATCAACTTGCAGGGAGACAATCCACTCGTCGGACCCAACGACCACCGCTTCGGCCTTCGCTTTCCTGACATGACGCAGGCCTATGCCAGAGAGTACCGGACAATCGCGCGCGAAGAAGGCGGCAAGCTCGGGATGAACCTGCACGAAGGCGTCTACGCAGCCATGCGCGGCCCAAGCTTCGAAACTCCGGCGGAAATCAATTATCTGCGGACCATCGGCGCTGACCTAGTCGGCATGTCGACCGTGTTCGAAGTGATTGCCGCGCGCCACATGGGAATCAAAGTGCTGGCGATCTCCTGCGTCACCAACATGGCCGCCGGAATTCTCGATCAACCGCTCTCGCACGAAGAAGTTCTCCAAACCGGCGAACGCGTCAAAGCCAGCTTCGAAGCCCTGCTGCGCGCGGTGTTACCGCGCATCGAAAACTACAACTAACTGAGCGCTCCGCAGCACTCACGACACTTTGGGCTCTCTTCTACTGAGCGTGCGATGCAGCTTCTTCGATCAGAGCCGCGACTTCCTTCGGGTGCGAGACGTAGACTGAGTGGCTGGCGCCCGCGACTTCCACCTTGTGGCTGTTGGCTCGCGTGGCATACCACCGTTCCAGGTCGGGATTAATAGTCCGGTCTGCTGCCGCTACCAACATCCAGCTTGGTTTGGTTTTCCATGCCGCCGTGGTGATAACTCCCTTGAAGTTCTCGGCTTTGTTCAGCACCTGCGACCGCGCCATGAAAGCGGCCTGCTCGGCAGGCAGGTCGGCGGCGAAGTACTCATGAAACTGCGCGGGATCAAGATAAGTGAAGCCGTCCGCCGTCTTCTTGATCGCGCCGGACTTGCTGAGGTCACTGGGGAAGCGCTTTCCGTCGTCAGCTTCATTCTCTCCCGCATCCGGCATGTGGGCCGCGATGTACACCAAACCGGCAACCGATGGATCGGTCCCCGCCTCTGTGATCACGGCACCACCATAGCTGTGAGCGGCAAGAATGCACGGTCCATCCTGCAGAGCAAGCACACGCTTGACAGCGGCGACATCCTCCTGGAACGACGTCTCCGGCTCTTGCACGATGCTGACGTTGTACCCATCCTTCGCGAGGATGTCGTAAACCCCTTTCCAGCCGGAGCCGTCTGCCCAGGCCCCGTGAACCAGAACAATATTCCGAACGCCATGGTTGTGATTTTGTGCTGAAAGATTTTGCGTTGAGACCGCGCAGAAGCTTAACAGCAACATCGCGATCCAGCGCGACTGAGACAACCCTCGCACAGCGGGTATAGTACTCATCAAATTACTCATTTTGCCGCTCCTTTTGCGGGTTGATTAGTACCTCGGATGCCCGGGTGCCAGAGGTTACTTCCCGGCCCGCGGAATAAAAAACTCCACCGGAGGCGTGACGCCATACACTGCCGCAAAGCTAGCCTGATTCACCGCGAAGGAAAACTGTCCTCGTGAGTCGATAAACAGCAGCGGCTGTTTCAGCGCCACGTCGCTAAACGTCCGCACGAATTTGATCTTCATCTCTTTGCCACCAAGCTTCACCGGAACGTCCTGCCCGTGCTGATAGCCGAGTTTAAGAAAATCGTCGGCGTCCAGGTTGGTTACGAGATTGCCGAACGGACCGTCGGTGGCAATCACTTCGGCCGTCACTCCTCGGTCATCGAGCCGCGCCGCCTTCAAGTCCAGGCGCACCAACGACGCAACCGCGACCTCCGGACCCGCCTTCGTCCAATCGTCGCCCCGCGCCACGTGCGCTCCGGCGGGAGAGAAAATATCCCGCCCGTGAAACGTGGACGATAATTTGGTGCCAATCATCCAATCCGGGTTGGCGATCTCGCGGGCTGCAGCGATACCGTCCCGTTGCTCCACGAGCGTGAGCAGGCCGTTATCGGGCAGGACGAAATACTGCCCGCGCTTCGATTTGGCGACAATCGCCTTGCGCGTGCTGCCCACGCCTGGATCGATCACCACCACAAACACAGTTCCCGCCGGGTAGTACGGCGTGGCGCCGTCCAGGAAGCGTGCTCCGTCAAGAATGGAGAACGGTGTTACCTCGTGGCTGAGGTCAACGATCCGCACATCCGGCATGACCGAATACATCACGCCGCGGCAGATCGCGACAGAATCATCCACCACGCCAAAGTCGGTCATGAAGACGATGGTCGGCGGATATTTCGCCGTCTGCGCCGTGGCCAGCGACGCCACAAACACCAACGCGAGCAGAGCGGAAAGCGCACAACGTTTAGTCTTTAGCCTGCCCTGAGCAAGCGAAGCGCGCCGAAGGGTGCCGTCACATCGACTCAGTTTTGAAAACGCGTGTCCTTCACTCGCGCCGCAAAGTCCAAGAAACGTTAACCGCGGCTTCAGCCGCATGCCCATCCTCCCGTTTGATTTGTGATCTGTGGTCTGCAAGAATACGCGGACTTGCTGCCATGCGGCAAATCTCACGCAGCCTCGCTATAATGTGCTGTCATTCCTACGTCACGACTGCAAGGAGATCTTTATGTCCGACTCGATTCCTGAAAAATATCGCGACCTGTTTCAGAAACGCGCTTTCGCCAGCCTCGGCACTCTTATGCCCGACGGCCGCCCGCAGGTCACGCCCGTGTGGGTCGACTTCGATGGGGAACACGTAATCTTCAACTCCGCGAAGGGACGCCAGAAGGATCGCAACGTCCGCCGCGACCCACGCGTCTCGCTCGCGCTCATCGATCCCGAGAATCCTTACCGCTATCTTGAAATTCGCGGCCGCGTGGTCGAGATCACCGAAGACGGCGCGAGCGCCCACATCGACAAGATGGCCAAGAAATACCTGGGCGTGGATAAGTATCCCTACGGCCAGCCCGGCGAGGTCCGCGTCCTCTACAAGATAAAACCTGAGCACACTCAGGTGATGGGCTAGGAATCGAAAGTTTCGGAGTTTCAAAGTTTCGAGGTCGCAAAGGTATTTCTTGGAGCCGGAATCTTTGAAACTATGAAACCTGAAACTTTGAAACTTTCTTCCTACAACCTCTGTTTCCTTGGCTTCGGCAACGTCAACCGCACTCTCGTGCAGCTCCTGCGCGACCGCGAGCAAGAACTTCGCGACCGCCACAACATCGCGTTCCGCATCACCGGAATCGCCAGCCGCAGCCTAGGATGGATCGCCGACACCGAAGGGCTAGATGCACATGTGGCGCAGCCGCCCTCGGCTGCGATTCCCTTAAAGTCATCTGAGACGTCACGCGATATTAAATCCTGGCTGTCCGCCGCCCAAGCCGACGTCCTCTTCGAAGCCACATCCCTCAACGTCCAAACCGGCCAGCCCGCCATCGACCACATCCGCGCCGCCCTCGAGCACGGAGCCCACGCCATCACCGCCAACAAAGGACCAATCGTCCACGCCTACCGCGAACTCCGCGACCTGGCCGCCGCCCGCGGCAAGCGCTTCCTCTTCGAATCCACCGTGATGGACGGCGTCCCCATCTTCTCCCTCTTCGATCAGCTCCCCGCAATTCACCTGAAAGGATTCCACGGCATCCTGAATTCCACGACGAACGTAATCCTGAGCGAGATGGAGACCGGCCTGAGCTTCGACGAATCGCTGAAGAAGGCACAAGCGCTAGGCATCGCCGAAACCGATGCCACGCACGACGTCGACGGCTGGGACGCCGCCGTAAAAACTGCCGTGCTGATCACCGTCCTGATGGATTTTCCCGTGCGTCTCGAAGATATTTATCGCGAGGGCATTCGCGATTTAACCACCAACGCCGTTCGCAACGGACGCCGCGATGGCTGGCCCTTCAAACTGGTCTGCCGCGCGCAACGCGCGGGCAATGGCGTAAAGGCAACCGTCGCTCCCAAGAAAGTGCTAAGCAGCAGCCCCATGGGCAAAATCACCGGCGCCTCTTCCTACATCTATTTCGAAACCGACATCTTTCCCGGCCTAGCCATCACCGAAGAAAATCCCGGCCTCTATGCCACCGCTTACGGCATGCTCGCTGATTTCGTCAGAGCTGTAACTCCATCATCGAAATAGCGGCGTCATCCTGAACAGAGCCGTTCTTCAGGCGAAGTGAAGGATATCCCTCGTGCTTATCGGGCCGCCGTGTCCGAAGAGCCCGCCCTGAACACGTCCGAAGGACGCCTGAAAATAGCTCGGCGTTTCAACGCCGGGTCGAAGAAACAACGGACACAACCGCATCCCGTAGGATGCCGGAACCATGCGCTAATGGATCAGGCTCTCTACCGGGCGAATCATGCGCCCACGCCTCCCACAACAAAATTCTCTTGACAATCCCCCCGCAACTATTCTATTCCTATGCATAGGTATTAGAGGTATAGAATGAACTTCAAAGGAACCCTGCCCACCTTGATCCTGGAAGCCCTGCGGCACGAGCCCACCCACGGCTACCGCATCGCGCAACAGATCAAGGAACGCTCCCGGGGCGTATTGGACTTCAAAGAGGGCACTCTCTATCCCGCGCTGCACAAGTTGGAAAACGACGGTCTGGTGAAGTCGCATAACAGCGTCGAGAACGGCCGCCCGCGCCGTTACTATCGCATCACAGAATCCGGACGCAAGGTTCTGAGTAAGGATCGCGCCCACTGGCGCGAAGTTTCGCAAGCGGTAACCATTATCCTGGGGGAGGCATGACTGGGGGAAACATGACAATGACTCGATT
>CAYOVU010000196.1:0-3773 GCA_964407505.1 uncultured Acidobacteriaceae bacterium
GAACTTGCTTCGGGGGATGGTGCTGGTGTTGGTCGTGCTGATTTTCTTCCTGGTCAGCTTCCGTGCTGCGGTCATTGTAGCCCTCACCATTCCGCTCTCGCTTCTGTTTGCCTTCATCGTGCTCCACGCGCACGACGTTGCCGCAAACTTGCTTTCCATCGGAGCTATTGATTTCGGAATTGTCATCGATGGCACCGTGGTGATGATTGAAAATATTTACCGCGAGTTAGCACTGCGGGAAGGTCAGCAGTACAAGCTGAACGAAGTCATTCTTGCGGCAGCGAAAGATGTGGACCGCCCGATCTTCTATTCGGTGGCCGTTATTCTCGCCGGATATCTGCCGATTTATGCACTCAGCGGCCCGTCGGGAAAGCTCTTCCACCCCATGGCCGAAACCATGTCATTTGCCCTGGTCGGCGCGCTCATCTTGACCCTCACTCTGATCCCCGTGCTCGCCTCCTACTGGTTCAAGAAGGGAGTGCGCGAGAAACCGAATCGTGCATTCGAGTGGATGAAACGGAAATACGCCGTCCAGCTGGATTGGTCACTCAACCGGCCCAAAACAACTATGTTGATTGCGAGCCTGATCTTCGCAGCGGCCTTGCTGCTCGTACCGTTCATTGGCGGCGAGTTCATGCCCCACCTCGATGAAGGCGCGCTCTGGGTGCGGGCTACCATGCCCTACACCATTTCTTTCGAGGAGGCGAGCAGCATCGCTCCTCAGATACGCGACATTCTTATGTCGTACCCGCAGGTCACCGTGGTGGGTTCAGAGTTAGGACGTCCCGACGACGGCACCGACCCCACCGGCTTTTTCAACTGCGAATTCTACGTCGGCCTGAAGCCATATAAGGACAAGGCATGGACGGGTGAGATCAGCAAGAAACAGGAACTCATCGAGTCGATTAATAAGAAACTCACCGCGTATCCGGGAATCATTTTCAACTATACCCAGCCTGCGGAAGACGCCGTGGACGAGGCACTGACCGGTCTTAAGAGTTCCTTGGCGGTTAAGGTCTATGGTGAGGATCTGAACGTACTTCAGGACAAGGCGATACAGATC
The DNA here is from genome assembly GCA_964407505.1 of uncultured Acidobacteriaceae bacterium. GTDB lineage: Bacteria > Acidobacteriota > Terriglobia > Terriglobales > Acidobacteriaceae > Sulfotelmatobacter. Next base: position 1,064 of record CAYOVU010000196.1, read on the forward strand.
AAGAACACTCTCGCCAGCGTGCCCGGCTTCACCGACCTCACGGTCGTGCGAGAACTCGGCCAGCCCAGCCTGCTGGTCGACGTCGATCGAGACAAGATCGCACGGTACGGCATCAACGTTGCAGATGTAGAAGCCGTGATTTCGGCCGCGGTGGGCGGGCAGGCCGTCACCCAGGTTATTCAAGGAGAAAAGCTGTTCGATCTGGTGGTCCGCATGCAGCCGCAATTCCGTAGCAGCGCCCATGAGATTGGAAACTTGCTGGTGGGCACGCCCGATGGACAGCAGATTCCGCTGAGCCAACTCGCCAATATTACGCAGGGAAACGGTGCGTCCTTTATTTATCGCGAAAACAACTCCCGCTACATCGGCGTGCAGTATAGCGTCGAGGGCCGCGATCTGGAGCGGGCGGTGCAAGACGGCCAGGCGGCAGTAAAGAAGGTCGTGACCTTGCCTCAAGGCTACCGGATGGAATGGGGCGGAGAATACAGCCAGTTTCTCGACGCCAAGTCACAGATGTACTTTATAGGTCCGCTCGCTGTAGTGCTGATCTTCATGATCTTGTTTGCGCTTTACGGAAATTTCAAATTCCCCGTGACCATTGCTCTGGGTGTGATCATGACTGAGCCGGTGGGTGCGCTGGTTGCACTGAAACTCACACACACTCCCTTCAGCGTTTCTTCGGTCCTGGGTCTTCTGGCATTGCTCGGGGTATCAGTGGAAACGGCCGTCATTCTGGTCTCTTACATCAACAAGCTGCGCCAGGAAGGAATGGGGATCCGCCCGGCCATCCGGGAAGCGTCGCTCTTGCGGCTTCGCCCGATCATGATGACGGCTCTGGTCGCGTGCCTGGGATTGCTGCCGGCGGCTCTTTCCACCGGCATTGGATCGGATACGCAAAGACCCTTCGCCATTGTTATCGTCGCCGGTCTCATCTCTCGGCTGTTCATCGGATTTTTCGTCAATCCCGTGTTGTACGAGATGGTTGCCGACGAGGGCGATGTGCTCCAGGTCTGATGAAAGCGGCTGTAGAGGGTGACAGACAAATCGGCCCAGTACCTGGCCAAGGACATGCGAAAAGATCGCCCGGTCGCGATGCGCTGCTCAAATGAAAAATCCATTTACATCCTGATGCCCCCAATCCCGGATAGAGGTCTCTGGGGTTCCCATTGAGTAGCGGACTCGTCCGGGAACGCAGCCCCGCACTTTTTTGTGCACACCTGATGCCCGTGGCGGGCCTGTTACCATGGCCGCATGTTTAATTTTGGAAAACCAAAAACAGCTGGTGACTGGATCGTTCACATCGCAGGGGCCATCGTCGCTATACTCCTCGTCTGGTGGATGCTGCGAATGTACGTGCTGTGAATGCGCTCAAATCCACTCGGCGCACTACTCATACCGCAGCGCCACCATGGGGTCGACACGCATCGCACGCCGAGCCGGAATGTAGCTGGCCATCAGCCCAACAGAAGCAAGAACCAACGATGCACCCCCAAACGCGACAGCGTCAGTGGAACGCACACCGTAGAGCAAAGAAGACACAAGGTGGGCACACGCAAATGCGCACGTAATCCCGAGCGCGATACCAATTCCGGTAAGCTGCAACCCGGACCTCAAGACGTGGCGCGCGATCTGACCGCGCGTTGCGCCAAGCGCCATACGCAGGCCGATCTCACGCGTGCGTTGTGCGAACACATGCGACAGCACTCCATAAATTCCCACCGAGCATAACAACAGCGCTATCCCGGCAAACATTGCCAGTAGAAACGTCTCGAAGTGCGATTCTTCCAGCGTGCCCTCAATCTTCTGCTGCACCGTCGAGAGTTGATAGACCGGTACCCCCGGCGCAATCAGGGCCACGGTAGTTCGCAAATCGTTGGCCGGAAATGTTCCTCCGCGCGTCCGCAGTACCAAGTCCATGGTCCGCCCGATCCAGTCCCAGGCACTGGGCGGTATCTGCGCCAAGGGAAGGTAAAACTCAGGCTCGACCTGGCGATCCAGCCCCTGGGCACGCACGTCTCCCACAATACCGACGATCTCGTGCCACACCGGATTCATGCGCCCTTTCGGCCCATTGTCCTCGCAACATGCGAAGCGCTTGCCAATCGGGTTCTGACCCGGCCACATCGTGCGAGCCAGTGTCTCATTGACGATGGTGACCAGCGTCTTGTCACGCGTGTCCTGTGTGGAGAAGTCGCGTCCGGCCTTCAGCGGCACACGAGCGGTCGAGAGATAGCTCGCGGAGACGATTTGCAATCGCGCGTTAACCAGATTCGATGGATCAAGCGCCTTGCCTTCCGCGATCAGGCCGTTGCTGCTTCCCCCGCCTGCGAGCGGAGCACGGGATACGACTGCAGACGACTGAACTCCCGGTAGAGCCGCCGACGCCTCGATCATGCGCTCGAAAGTCTGTCGCGCAAAGGTGGGGTCGTGATAGGCGGCATCCGGCAGCCCGACGCGACCGACTACGAGGTTTGCGGTGTCGAACCCCGGATTCAGGTGCAACACCAGCACCGCACTCCGGATCAGCAATCCAGCCCCCGTCATCAACGTCAACGCCAGTGCAATTTCACCGACCACAAGCATGCTCTGAATCCGATCGCGGCCGCCGGCGGAGGTCCCGATGCCGGGCTTGAAGGCTTCGCTCAATCGCGGCGACGCCGAACGCAGCGCGGGCGCAAGACCGGAAAGAAAGCTGGAGAACAGCGCCACC
>CAYOVU010000197.1:0-7719 GCA_964407505.1 uncultured Acidobacteriaceae bacterium
GAATACTCGAAACCTGCGGCCGCAGTACTGCGACATCTCCGGCATGAAAGCCAGGTTTTCCAGGCGGCCACGCGGGTCGAGCGTCGCAAGAATTTCAGCCTGAGTGCGAACCTCCACCCATTCTCCGGCCTTCAGGTCCAATTTGTGATTGTGGCTTGCGCTACTAGAGGGCATTGCATTCTCACTTTGTGATTGCCGGCGGCCGCGTGCTGAAGCACTCGATGGCCTTTCTGCCTATCCATGCCTACGACTTCGCTACGCGAATCGGCTCGGGACACTTCGGTGAGCGAGATTGCCTCGGCTCCTCGGAAGCGTCCAAGGCGTGACCGTCAGGAGGCGCTGCTCCCCTGATTAATTTCGTGATTGAATCTTTCGGATTGAGCAGCGCGGAGGCGAGTTTGCCGAGAAAGGCGCGGGATAATCGCAATCTGCTGAAACCGACGCCTGCTTCGTTGAGCTTTCTTTTGTGATAATCCCAGAACTTGGCGTCTCGACGATGCCTCAGATTGCGCGCCAGGAAGTTGTAGTATCTGGATAGCAACAGATCCAGGCACGCTTCGAACTCTCGTGGCGCCAAATAATCGCGGCCAAATGTGACCAGATCGTGCAATCGCCCAGCAATAAGCGTGTTGATTTCGTTGGTGAACGAGGTGAGTGAGCCCGCACGAACCCTGGTAAAGGTGAGAACCTGATTGACGAATCCGAAGTCGCACGTTCTCAAGAGAGCGAGGCAGACTTCCGAATCGGCGTGGAGGTTTGATTCATTATAAAAAGGGTTTCGCTCCCGAACTAGACTCGAGCGGACTAGGAGCGAGGTGGCTGTCCCAAAGACGTACAGGTCCTCCAGGAACAGCTTGCGGCCCATTTCCCGGCCCGGAACCAGCGTGCTCGGATAGGGCAGCCCCGTCCACATAACGTCGCGCCCTTGAAGCCCATACGCTCCTACGATTCCGACGGAGGGTTGTTCCTCGGCAACGGCAACCATCCGCTCCAAGCACTCCGGGAATATCCAATCGTCCGCAAACACGACTTTGCAGTATTTGCTTTCACCCGAGATTTGCCGCAAGGCGCTGTTGAAATTCGCGACGGCGCGAAGGAGTTCCTTGTTCTCGCGCACGCGAATTCGCGGGTCCTTTGCCGCGTATTGACGCGCTATTTCGCCGGTGCCGTCCGTGCTGCAATTATCGACAATTATGCACTCCCAGTTCTGATGCGTCTGCGCGAGAACGCTCTCAATGCACTCGCCGATATTTTGAGCCTCGTTATGGGCGGGAACGACCACGCTGACCATCGGCTGATGTTTGCGATTCATGCTCTCGAGTCAGTTAAACCGTTACCGGAATTTTCTCATCAACCGTTGCACGCCCGCGCAAGCCGCGAACGATCTCCAAATAAAAGTCCTTCTGGCCCAGGCCGTAAAGCAACATTCCCAGGTATGCGACTCCGAACGCGCCAACGCCCACCACTAGCCTTGCCAATGGATGGAGAAGTCCACCAAAGGACAATTGCAGCGCGAGGCTTGCCGCGCCCGCCACGCCTCCTGCCAGCACGGGGCGGCGAATTACCAGAAGTATATCTTTTACGGAAATTGCGGTGCCGTGCACACACCACACGATATTGGGTAACACCCACAGAGACATTGCTACGGAATAGCCCAAGGCCACACCCTTCGGGCCGAAGGGCAATCCGATGAGGTATCCGGTGATGACCAGGGGAGCTATCACGAGCGCTATCTTGAGGCTTCGTTCGACGCGCCCGAGCGCGAACAGCAGCCACGAGAAAGGATTGATCATCGCGAAACAGACGACTGTGGGGGCAAGGAGGCGCAGAATCGGGACAGCTTGCTGCCACTTAGGACCCAGGACGACGGCGACTGCATCCTTGGCGAATATCGCGAAGATAATAGTGATAGGAAGTGTTAACGCCAAAATAAGAGAATAAATCTTCAGAAAGGACGTCCTGATACGGTCAGGGTCGTGCTGGAGCCGCGAGAGAGCTGAAAACGCCACTCCGCCAACCGATGAATTAAGATTGTCGGTCGGGATGGTAGAGAGCTGGTAGGCTCTTCCGTAAATCCCGACGGTTTCTGCGCCCCAATAGCGGCCGAGCAATATTTTTTCAAGATTGTAGGCGACATATACGACAAGCCCGTTCAACGTCACGGTACCACCGAAACGCAACATCGATCCGATCCCCACTCCGCGACGGGGTCTTCCGGGCGTCCATTTGGTGGTAAACCAGAGGCACGCGGTGTAAATGACTGGCGAAAGCAAGGTCATCCCCACCAGAGCCCAATAGCCGTAGCCGCGCAAGGCCATGGTGATTCCCACGGCCGTGCTGGCGCACTGCGAAAGAATATCGATCACCGAAAGGGACGTGAAATGCATCTCGCGCTCAAGACGCGACGAATGTTGAACCCCGGCTGCGTTGAAAATGAACCCCAAGGAGAGAGCGATCGTTACCCAGACTAGGCGAGGCTCGTGATAAAACCGGGCGAGGAAGGGAGCCATTGCGATGGACAGCAGACAAAGTACCGTGCCGACCAACAGGTTGACCCAGAATAAAGTTGAAGCCTGTTCTTCGGTGACGCCGACGCGCTGCACGGCGGCGGTGGACAACCCGAAATCTCGAAAAAGATTCAACAGCCCAATTACAGCGGTAACCATCCCGACAAGTCCAAAGTCCTTGGGATCCAGCAGCCGGGCCAGTATCATCAGGGAGCCCACGCGGATCAGAAACCCGGTGCCCTGAGCGCAGACTTTTGCGAGTCCTCCGCGTATCGCGCGCTGTTTCAGATCCTTCATCGGAATCTCATCAGATTAGGGGGTGCATCTCGCGTGCAAGAGCGCGGTACATAGGAAATGGCGCGCGACTTCTGCTGGCGCATTCGTTGACTTAGAACTCTCAGCAGATCCCACGCTTGGAGCCCTTGCAATCTCCCTCCATGTTGTCGCGCAGATGCTTATGATTTGACGGGGCTCAATATACCAATTTCACCACACCAACTTGTGACCGTAAAAAGCCTCGGCGTAGCCGCTGGGAGAGTTACATTCCATCCCACGCAAGCGCATGAGCGCGAGAAATGTGTCCTCTCGAAACCACCGCCTGGCATGTTGCGATTTAAATGCATCCATAAGGAAACGGATTTTCGTCTGGTAGTGGTCCGCTTCGAGTGGGACGAAGACATTTGGCTGTCCCATGTCACCGTCATACTTTGGAATCTCGTATTCTAGAATTGCGTGATCGCGAAAGGTATTCCACGTCAATTCCGCTGTCAGTCGATGGTCTTGATGCGCATCCTTCCGGTTATGCGTGAATATAAGGTCCGGCGAAACCGCCTTGAGATCCTCAAACACCTTCTTGATCTCAGCGCCCACAAATGGCATGAAGCCGTCTTGAAACGACTGCAGCAGCGGAGGCTTCAGATGGCGATGGCCGGCGAACAGTTCAGCAGCACGCTTGGCCTCGGCCAACCTGATCCCCACAGCGCTAAATACAACCCAGTGCAACTTACAGTTCGGGTATTCCTGGATCAACCGGAGAATCGTGCCGCCGCAACCGATTTCGATATCATCGGAATGGGAGCCGAGGCACAGAATTGTTGGCCCGTCGGCGCTGCCGTGCGCCAATTTTAAGCGCATCATGGACGAACCGATATGACCTGCGGCGCGCTGGGAACTGGACTAGTTGCCGGACCCCAGATTTTCCATGGTGCCGCGCCCGTGTTGAGTTCGTCGAGGCGCTGCTTGTCTTTGAACGTGTCCATACACTGCCAGAAGCCTGTGTATTTGTATGCCAGTAGCGCCTGCTTCTCGATCAGGCGCTGGAACGGTTCGCGCACCAACTCTTCGCCAGGGCGAAGATATTCGAAAATTTCCCTGCGCATCTGGAGGAAACCGCCGTTGATCCATATGTCGCTTCGGGAAAGGGCGCAGACATCCGTGACCTTTCCTTCGGCGTTGGCATGGACGATATCGAAACTCGCAGTAGGCTGTACCAATAGCAGGGAGGCGATTGCGTTGCTCTGCTTGAATGATTCCAACATGGGCGGGAGCGGAACATCGCTCAGCCCGTCACCATAATTTGCTAGGAAGATTTCCTCATCTTTGAGGTAGGGCTCTACTGCCTTCAGGCGCTCACCGATATTTGCATTGTCACCGGTTTCCACGAATGTGACGGTCCAGTCATCAATGTCGCGATTCAGAAACTGGACACTCTTTCCGCCCTTGGACCAAACGAAGTCATTGGAAACCGACTCATCGTAGTGGAGGAAGTAGTCCTTGATGTGGTTACCTTTGTATCCCAAGCAAAGGATGAACTCTTTGTGTCCGAAGTGGGCGTAGTACTTCATAATGTGCCAAAGAATCGGCCGATTTCCGATTGCCACCATAGGCTTCGGGATGTCGTCGGCGTAGCCTCTGAGTCGCATGCCCTGCCCGCCGCAAAAAAGAACTACCTTCATTACTGACCTCCGCTCTTGTCGTTCATTCGATGGTGAGTTTGGGGATCGGTACCACGAAGCGGCCGCCCCACTCTCGGATGTATTGCAACTGCTGTATGATCTCGTCTTTCAGGTTCCACGGCAGGATCACGACGTAGTCGGGCTTCGTCTCGCGGATCCGATCCGGATGGAAAATCGGGATGCGACTGCCGGGTAGGAACCGTCCCTGCTTGTAAGGACTTCGATCCACCGTGTATTCAATGAGATCTTTTCCAATTCCGCAGTAATTCAGAAGCGTTGCACTCTTTCCGGGGGCTCCATATCCCGCGACGCGCTTGCCCTGTTTCGCGGCAGTAAGCAGAAATTCCGTCAGCGCCCACTTGGTCTGCCTTACCTGCAGCGCGAAACTGGCGTAGCCATCAAGCGAGGCCAATCCAGCCTTTTTTTCATCCGCGATCACTTTTGAAATATTCTTCGCGACGTCATGCGTCTGAGCTTCCGCGCGGCAAGCATAAACACGCAGCGAGCCGCCGTGTGTCGCAAGCTCTTCCACGTCGAACGCCTTCAAACCATGCGCTTCGAGGATGCGGACCGTAGTGAGCATCGAGAAGTACGAGAAGTGCTCATGGTAAATCGTGTCGAACTCGTTGTGCTCGATCAGCCGCAGCAGGTGAGGGAATTCGAGCGTCAGCACTCCCTCGGGTTTGAGTAGTATCTTTAGCCCCTTTACGAAATCATTCAGATCCGGTACCTGCGCCAGTACGTTATTTCCCAAGACTAGATCAGCGCAGCGGCCTTCGGCTGACAATTCGCTCGCCAGCTGTGCGCCAAAGAATCGCACGAGCGTTGGGACTCCCTTTTCGACCGCCACTTTGGCCACATTCGCCGCCGGCTCAATTCCCAACACCGGTACTTTTCGCTGCACGAAATATTGCAGCAGATAACCGTCGTTGCTGGCGACCTCGACAACGAAACTCTGCCCATTCAGGCCAAACTGCCTGGTCATCTTCTCGCAGTAGTTGTCAGCGTGCTTGAGCCAGGAGTCTGAGTACGACGAGAAATATGCGTAATCGCTGAAAATATTCTCGGCAGTCTCATATGCTTCCAGCTGCACCAAGAAACAGCGTTCGCAAACATAGACGTGCAACGGATAATAAACCTCTCCGCGGTTCAAGTCGGCGGCTGACGGATAACTTTCGCAAAGCGGAGAGGTCCCCAGATCAACAAACGTTCGCACGAGTTCTCCACCACAGAATCGGCAGGATTCCGCAGAGGTGCTCGGTTGAGTGTTGTTCGTTAGCGTTATCGATGCCATGTGTCTCTATACTCCATCGCAATTCCTGAATTTACGTATTGTCAAATCGCAGACGAGCTACCGCCGATAAAGTCACACGGATTAAGGGCCACTTTGGGAATGAACTCGCAATTGACCTGCCAAAGTAGACCCTAGGCATGCGCCGGGAGTGATCATTGGAGTTGTTGTAAGCGCCTGCTCAATAAGGACTTACAATGAAATCATGGATTCTCTCAGCGGGAATTCCTCGATAAGATGGACGCGTTTCCACCATTTTGGGGAAAAACCTTTCCACTAAGTGGCCAGCGCAGGGAAGGATCCAATTTTCCGTCTTTCAAAAGCGCTCGGATCTGGCGGAGGCGGACATAGCGATTGCCTGTCAGGTCGTTCTGGGTGAGGCCGGCGGCTCGATAGGCCTCATAGAGTTCGAGCGCTCCTTTACGGGCAGTCCATTGTGGGCGGAAAGCTGGTAACAAACGGGTGATTTTCTCACAGCTGATACGGTAGCAGCGAGTGTCCGGACCCCCTCCCGGGGCATAGTCCACGTGACACCCCGGAACCGTCTCAGCGACGATCGCGGCCAACTCGCGAACCCGGTAGTTCTCCTCCTGCCGACCAACATTAAACGTCTCATTGTGAATTGCGCCTTGCGATGCCTCAAGGGCGGCAATTGCTGCGGCGATGATATCGCGGATGTGTACGATGGGCCGCCAGGGAGTGCCATCACTCTTAATTAAGACACTGCCAGTGGTCAGCGCGGAAGCGACGAGGTCGTTCAACACGATATCTAATCTCAAACGCGGGGATGCGCCGTAGGCGGTGGCGTTCCTCATAAAGGTGGGGCTGAAATCATCGTCCGCCAAGAGCGCGATGTCGCGTTCGGCCAACACCTTGGACTCGCCGTACGGGGTAACAGGATTGAGCGGCGCCGTCTCGTCATGGATCGCTTCTCCCGCAGCGCCATAGGTGCTGCACGAAGACGAAAACACGAAGCGCTTCACGCCCGCTGCTTTGGCCAGCTTAGCGAGATGCACCGAAGCCAAGTGGTTTATGTCGTAGGTCAGGCTCGGATCGATATCGCCGAGCGGATCGTTCGACAGGGCAGCGAAATGCAAAACGCCGTCGAAGCCATCGAGATCCGCTTGCGCGAGATCACGAAGATCCTTCCGAATTTCCGGAATCGGCTGAGGCTCTTGCCCAAAGTCGCAACCAGCAAAAAGGTCGGAATCGAGCCCGACCACTTCGTGACCGGCGGAAAGCAGCATTGGTCCAGCGACCGTGCCGATATAGCCTTTGTGACCGGTCAATAGGATTCTCATATGACTCCTTTTTGAAACTGATTCGATCTCATCGTCGCGAAAAGCAGCTAGGAACGGCGCAGAGTTTCTTCAGGAGAGAGATGCCGCTTGACGCGTGTTTGCGGTTCCTCGCCCGGAACGATAGACAATAAGTCATTCTGCAACAGCAAGTCGGCCGCCTGGTGAATCGCCGCGAACCGAACACCCGAGCGTTCCGCAATATCCAAGAGTGAGTGCTCTCCGTCGGAAAGATTCAGGACCCACAGGCGCGCATTAATCTCCGCGCCAATTGACTGGCCACCGGTTGAACGGTATAGATTTCGGCGCCCCAATTGCGGCTCGCAATAGGGATTCAAATTTCGATAGCTTCGATTATGTTCGAGGACGTCAAAAACGGCAGCGCAGACTCGCGCCGATTCGGCGAGCTGTGCCGGCTTGATGAAATCGAGATCGTCTGCGGAAGCGTGATATTCGGGATAACTGCCCCACACGCTGCGCATCAGGCAGCCGACGGCAAGGTTGAAACCTGGCGAGCAATATTGCCTCTCGTCATACCCGTACGGCGAGAATTCCAAGATCTGAGGGGACTCGGTGTTATTTTTGAGAACGTGTGTCATGGCCCGGTCGATTTCTGCGTCGCCCCGTCGGCTCTTCTTGTAATGGAAGTTCCCTTTGTCACCGATGCC
>CAYOVU010000198.1:0-3573 GCA_964407505.1 uncultured Acidobacteriaceae bacterium
GCCAAGGACGCCGACCACGAACGGCAGTTCTTTAATTTCAATCGCGCCGCCGGTCTCAACGTCATAAGTAATCTGAACCCGGGGCGGTCGCACCCGGTCCAATTTGTGCTGTGTGCTCGGTTTTGCCATGTTTTCTCCCTACTTCTTCGCAGTTTTCGAGTTTCGAGGAAGTGCCTTAATAGAGTTACGAATTCGGTATTGCAGTCGACCGGGGGAACGTAGCGGTCAGGGGACCCCCAAGCCCGAAGGGGTGGCCAGACGTGTCGAAATCTGACCCTACGGGTCGTGGTGCAACGGTTTATCACAAGGTACACTCGCAGTCAAGCACGAAGCCCCATTTTCCTGATAAAAAAGCTTTTCCCGGAATGAACCCATACTCCCAGCCCCCATCTTCCACATCCCTACAACGTATAAAGCGTAAAAACGGTGAGAAGCGGATCATCCGAGGGGAAATTATTTTTCACAAGCAGGCTGGGTTCGACATGTTGGGTCAAACGATAAGGCCTAAGTGAGGAAGACGAGGACGAGGAAATATTGCTCGCTTGCCGGGGCGGTCACCCTCTGATACTTCCGATAAGCGTTACTCCGCCAGTAATCGCACGAGCGACTCATGCTTCTTCGCGGCAAACGGATTCACCACCGTGACCCCGCCCCACGTGAATCCTTCTTGCAAATCCTCGGAGAGCAGCAACCGGCATCCGGCCTCAGCCGCGGCCGAGAAGATGATCGCATCCCAGATGTTCAGGCCATGGTCGGCGGCAAGGTCGAGGGCGGCAACCAGAATCGAAGGCGAAGTTTCGATCAGCGGGAACGTATCCTGCCAGGTCAGAATCGCAGCCCGCGCCCGCTTCGCAGGCCAAGCCGCTTTCCCCACCAGCACGCGGTAGAGTTCGCCCAGAACTTGTACCGGTAAAAATGTGGAATCGGGGGGCAGTCTACTGATGATTTCAAGCGCTGCCGTTTTTCGGACTGGTCCGTTCACGCCTTCGGCATAGGCCAGAATGTTGGTGTCGACAGCAAGTCTCACAAGAGCAGCTCAGTCGTACAACTCGTCTCGCTTCCAGGGGCCAATATCGATGACAGGCTGCGCTCGCAGCCGCCGCAGCAAGGCAGCTTTGGCTTTGCTGTTGCGCTCTTCGGTCACCGGAGCAATTCGGGCCACCGGCCGGCCATGGCTGGTCACCACGTAACTCCGGCCCTCCTTCACTTCGCGGAGGAGCTTGGAGAATCTCCGGTTGGCCTCGGCTGCTGAAATAGCTTTCTCCATAATGTAGTGATAATACACACTTTTCAAATGTATGTCCAGCGCGATCCGAGTCCCGTTCCGGGCCGCTTTCCGAAACGAAACCGCCTCCCCCGACCTTCGTTCCTCTATCCTCACGCCGCTTCCTTTACACCTTACTTGCCTGCCATTACGGTGAAGAGTCCGGCATGGAGCATCCCCACAAGATCGAGGGCAGTGCGAGCGATCGCAGCATCGACGACTGCAGCGTTGACGACCGCCAGAGCCCGACTCACGACCGCCGGCGTGAACCGCGCATCAAGGCGGAGCTTCCAATCCAGGTTTGGGGCGTTGACACCTGGGGCAAGCGCTTTCTGCAGCAGGCCCATGCCCGTGACATCAGCCTCAGCGGAGCTTTAGTCTCGGGGCTCGATTCCGAACTCCGCTCTGGAGATGTGATTGGAATTCTCTACGCCGGGAAGCAGGCGCGATACCGCGTGGTGTGGGTCCGCCACAGCGAATCCGCAGACAAAGTGCAAGCAGCGGTTCACCGCTTCGCCGTCGACGAATGTCCGTGGAAAGAATTGCTGGTGGAAGTGCCGGCTGGCGAAGGACGCGCAGCCAGCCCCTCCCCGGTCCGGCGAGATTGACGAGCCGCTTCTCTGCCCAATTGCTGCATCCACCGTGCTGCCGTGGCATGCCTCGAGCTGATTCGCAGCACTGCATCCGCGAAATGAAGTGACGCTGATGCATCGCCGAGGCTTTCATCTGTACCTTAATTCATCTTCAATTCATCTTCTTGGCATAAAGCGGGGCGTACCGGTTGGACCCTCCATTCATGCCATCCCGGCTTGTGATTACATTCCTGAACGTCTCCTGCGTTGCCCCTCCATCGGCTGGATTCCAGTCGAGTACGATGGTGGCCGTGTTCTGGGCGTCCAGGGTTATCGTGACGTCGCCTTCATTCATCGGAGTTTTCACCGGGGGGGAATTGAGATCTTTCGGCTCGCTCTTGGTATAGGTCACAACGTGCTCGTCGGAAAAATAATAGTAGTAGGTGTTGCCGTCATAGACATTCCACCAGCCCTGCAGCCAGTCCGGAACGGCCGTAATGCCGGCCGGCTCCTGGCTCACTTCCCAGAACAGGACCTTGGCCGTGCCAAAGATGGATCCCTCGTCCATAATCGCTCCATTGCCGCCGGGCGCCTTCCCATCCTGCATGATGTGAGTCTGGTCCCACAATTCAGTGTGCATTCCGCCAAATATCAGTATTCCCTGCTTGCCATCGATATATTGTTTCATTTGCCGGATGTTGCGTGGGTTGTTCGATGAGTCCCGCTTGATGTTTTCGACTCGGCCAAACGTACCCGAAAAATACTGCTCGAGTTCGTTCACGGCCCGAATGTAGTAGTACGATCCAAGTTTTTCATTCGCCCGCCAAAAACTGCGCGGCGGAACTTGCACTCCCGCTTTGTTTAACGCCTCGCTGACTTGCATACAGCACGGAGTGTTCTTTGGCTCGCCCGGCTTGAGATTCTTATTGAGGCCGTCGATGTAGTCCGATATGTGCTTGGGCAGAGCGGCGTATGTTGGGTAGCCTTTCTTGAGCTTGTCGAAATCTTTACGAATCGTGCCCCTGAAACTCATACGGTCCTCTCCTTCTAATCTTGCGATTTCGTCCCGCGCAACCGAAGGATATGCCAGCTTTTTGTCATAGGCAAGAGGGCGCAGGGAGGCCATCTCGTACCAACTGGCCAACTCTGTTACGGCGCCTCTTTGAGGAATTATGACCGCGCTGGCAATCGCGGTTACGCTACCCACACCGTCTTCGCGTTCACGAACTCGCGGATACCGACAGCTCCCAACTCCCGCCCGTGTCCCGATGCTTTCACGCCCCCGAACGGAATGCGCGGGTCGGACGCGACCATCTTGTTGATGAATACCATCCCGGCTTCGAGTTCGTTGATGAAGCGCTCGCGCTCGGCATCGTCGTTGGTCCAGGCGCTCGCGCCCAGGCCGAAGCGCACGTCGTTGGCGATGCGGATCGCCTCATCCTGATCCTTGACGCGGAAAATCGACGCCACGGGGCCAAAGAATTCCTCGCCATACGCCGGCGAGTTTTTCGGAATGTTGGTCAACACCGTCGGAGCGTAGTAATTTCCCTTGCGCTGCAATGGATGTCCGCCGGTGAGCAGTTTCGCTCCCGCGTGCACCGTTTTCTGCACATCGGCATCGAGCGTGGTCACAGCATCGGCCGTGGCCAGCGGTCCCAGCTCAGTTCTCTCGTCGAACGGATCTCCTACGCGGAGGCTCTCCATGCGCGCCACAAACTTTTTTTCAAACTCCGCCGC
>CAYOVU010000199.1:0-12223 GCA_964407505.1 uncultured Acidobacteriaceae bacterium
CACACAACCATAAAAGGCTATGAGCGAGTTCTCCGAAACCAGTCAGCCGCGATCGCATAGTCGCAGCAGGCAAAATGCTAACTGCGATTCTCAGTCATGCGCCAGACAAAAACGGACTGACAGCGGACTAAATTGGAAGACAGTTCAAGATAAGTTCTTCAAGGACATGGACCTATGCGTTGGTCTCCTTGCACACCTTCTAGATGCGGACTGAGAGCGGACTGGAAGGTCATGAGGCGAGTCACGCAAGCGCTTTAGAATGAATGGTGGCCAGGGACGGAGTTGAACCGCCGACGCCAGCCTTTTCAGGGCTGCGCTCTACCACCTGAGCTACCTGGCCACATTTCGAAAGCCGCGAATCCGCCGCGGATTACGAGGTCGTTCGCTTCACGCTGATTGTTGCGGGATTGCCGGCTGAACTGAAACAGCTCCAGTAAAACGCGTGCGGAACGTGTTTGATTATAGCAATGGCGGGGCATTCGCTCAATGTCACGTACGCACCGGCTACTCCTTTGGATCTAAAGTTCTCATCAGGTCGCAGCTTGAAAACGGCTGGCGGAAATTGCACGACAAACGAAATATCCTCTGAAATATTCTTGTTCTGTCGAGTTCCTCACGCAGATTTCTCGGTTCTAAGATCTCGCACTGTTCCGTTGAGCACGGTCAGTATGCAGAGATTCGACCCGAACCAGTATGGAATCTCACGGTAGTCTTTGACGGGGAATACCGACAAGTCGGCGTCCTTGCCGGGCTCCATGCTGCCCTTGCGGTCTGCGACTCGCAGCGCCCACGCGCCGTTGATGGTGGCTGCGGCAATGGCCTCGGCGGGCGACATCTTCATGTGCGTACATGCGAGCGACATCGCCATCGGCACGCTCAGCGTAGGCGAGGTACCTGGATTAAAGTCGGTTGCGAGGGCCACCGGAACACCGGCGTCGATCAACTTGCGCGCTGGCGGATATTCCTTTAATCCCAGGAAGTAATTTGCTCCAGGCACCAGAGTCGCGACCGTATCGTGCTTTGCCAATTGCGCGATGTCTTCGTCATTCACGTGATCCATGTGATCGAACGACGCCGGATCGAAGCGCAAGAACGGCGACAATGACGTCTCCGTGAGTTGGCCGACGTGAGCACGCACTTGGAGACCATATTTTCGTGCGGCCTGGAAGATCTGCTCTGTCTGTTGCGCTGTAAACGCGCCTCTCTCACAGAACACGTCGACGAACTGGGCGAGATTCCTTTTTGCTGCCTGAGGAATCATTTTGCTGCAGACAATCTCAACATATTTTTCTGCGTTGCCTGTGAACTCTCTGGGAACAACATGCGCGCCAAGAAGTGTCGCTATGACCGTTCCCGGCCAGTGAGACGCAGCTGCGCGGATCGCCTCCAGCGACTTCAGTTCGGACTCAACGGTCAATCCGTAGCCGGACTTGGCCTCTACTGTGGTCGTGCCATGCGCTGCCATATGGTGCAACGCCTCGATAATTTTTCCTGCCAGCAGATTCTTCCCTGCTCTGCGCACGCCCTCGACGCTCGACCGAATGCCGCCGCCCGCGTCGGCGATCTCCTCATACGAGTCGCCCTCGATGCGCTTTTCGAAATCTACAAGCCGCGGGTTGACGAAAACTGGATGTGTGTGTGAATCGACGAAACCGGGTAAAACGACTTTACCCGCGCAGTCGATCTCGAGAATTTTCTTACGATTCTTTTTCAGCCACGGATCGCGGAGAGCGTCTTTGGTTTTGCCAACGGAAACAATTTTGCCACCGAGGCAGAGGACGGCGGCGCCGTCTTCGATGATGCCTAATTCTTTGAGGCCGGGGCCGCGTCGTGGACCGAGCTTTTCCGACGAAGAACCTAGCGTAATAAGCTGGCCGATATTGGCCAGAAATAATGGCGGCACGTTACGCAATCGTTCCCTGCGGACAAATCATAGAGAGTCGAGGCAACGAATCGGATAAGACCCTTCGGACCATTGGAATCTGCGGACGCCTGCGTTGAGATTTCATCTGCGCGCTATCGGCACTTTCACGCCGCTCTTCTTCGCGAACTCCTTCGCCTCGCCATACCCAGCGTCCACATGCCGAATTACACCCATCCCCGGATCGGTCGTAAGCACGCGTTCGATCCGCTTGGCCATCATTTCTGTGCCGTCGGCCACCGTGACCTGCCCGGCGTGCAGCGAGTAGCCGATGCCCACGCCGCCGCCATTGTGAATCGACACCCACGAGGCGCCCGCAGCCGTGTTCAGTAAGGCATTCAGGAGCGGCCAGTCGGCGACGGCATCCGAGCCGTCTTTCATGCTCTCGGTTTCGCGAAAGGGAGACGCTACCGAACCGCAATCAAGATGGTCGCGGCCAATCACGATCGGGGCTTTGATCTTGCCTTTTTTGACCAGTTCATTCATGGCGAGGCCGAATTGCGCGCGCTCGCCATATCCCAGCCAGCAAATACGCGCAGGCAGACCCTGGAACTTGATGCGCTTGCGGGCCAGGTCGATCCAGCGGCGCAGGATGCGGTTTTCAGGGAACAACTCCAAAACCAAATTGTCGGTGAGGTGAATGTCGGACGCTTCTCCGGACAGCGCAACCCAGCGGAACGGCCCTCGGCCCTCGCAGAATAGCGGACGAATATAGGCGGGAACAAATCCAGGAAAATCGTAAGCATTCTTCACGCCGTGCTGAAATGCGAACGTGCGAATATTGTTGCCATAGTCGAACGTGACCGATCCCATCTTCTGCAAACGCAGCATGGCTTCGACGTGCGCCGCGATCGCATCGAGCGATTTTTCCTGATTTGCCTTAGGATCGCTTTTCCGAAGTTCAATTGCTTCCGCGAGCGTCATTCCGTTCGGCACATATCCATTCAGCGGATCGTGCGCCGAAGTTTGATCTGTGAGAATGTCAGGCACGACGCCGCGCGCAGCCAACTCCGGGATGACGTCGGCACAATTTCCAATGAGCCCGACGGAAACATTTTCTTTCTTGCGAATCGCATTTTTCAGAATGCGTAGCGCTTCGTCGAGCGTGTTGACCATGAAGTCGCAATAGCCGGTTTTCAGGCGCTTCTTGATGCGCTCAGGGTCGACATCGATGCCCAGGAAAGCTGCGCCAGTCATGGTCGCGGCCAGCGGCTGAGCTCCGCCCATCCCCCCCATGCCGCCGGAGACGATCAATTTCCCGGCAAGATCGCCACCGAAATGTTTCTCGCCCGCCGCCGAGAACGTTTCAAATGTTCCCTGCACGATTCCCTGCGAGCCGATGTAGATCCACGAACCGGCCGTCATCTGGCCATACATCATCAGTCCGGCGCGCTCCAGTTCATTGAACTTTTCCCAGTTCGACCAGTGGCCCACCAGATTCGAATTTGCGATGAGAACGCGCGGCGCGTAATCGTGCGTCTTAAATACGCCGACCGGCTTGCCCGATTGCACCAGCAGAGTCTCGTCATTCTCCAGATTCCTCAAAGCTGCGACGATGGCGTGGTATGCGTCCCAACCGCGTGCCGCGCGCCCAGTTCCGCCGTAGACAACCAGGTCCTGTGGCCGCTCGGCAACCTCATCGTCGAGGTTGTTCATCAGCATGCGCATCGCTGCTTCCTGCTGCCAGCCTTTGCATGTGATGGAATTGCCGCGCGGGGCACGAATCGAGGTATGAGTGTGACTGATTTCCGCTTCAACGGGCATGAACAGATGTTAGTGCCTTAGACGTGGTGGGCGCAACGCGCCCGCCTTCCGCCGTCTGCCGATCAAAACAACATGCGCGTTGTCAGCACGAGACCGTGGTTGTAGGTGTGAAATTGCGTCGACGCGATCTGCATGCCGCCGCCAAAAACCAGCGCGAGGCGATTGCGCTCATCGTGCTCCAGTTTGAATTTGCTGAGCATCAAACCAGGAGTAACAAAATTTTGAACCCGGCCGTCGTTGGCGCCGCCATGATAAAACGTGGCGTTGCTTTCAATCTCCGGCCAAAACCACTTGCCGGCATGGTACTGGCCCACGGTGTTCCAAACTACGACGCCACGCTGGTTGTTGCGCCAGCGTATCGCGCACGCGGTCCTCCCAGGCTGCAAAGAATTCGGAAGGTTCGCTCTGCGCGAAACTTCGGACGCTGCCTGCGAATGCCAACAAGGCGCGCACAATTGCGGTCTTCGGGACCATGCTTCCTCCCGGCGAAATCAAAGGGGGGTAAGCTTGACTCTTGTCAGAGCTTTTTAGAACCCCGATACCCACAGTGACGAATGCGAGGTTTTTCTGGTATGCCGGGAAGAGTCCATAATTCGAACCAACTAGAGTTCAGATTTCTAAACACACGATGACGACAGGTCATGGGAAAATCTCAGGAAGGAAGAAGCTTGCTCATCCGCAGGCGGGGTCCGACGATTTGCGAATCACTTTGCTATCTCGCCTATTACCAACTGCTATAGGCGGTGCCGTCGCCGGAGATCGCGTTTGACGCAGAGTGTACGTCGCAGATGCCGGGCTCCTGCTGATCAACGGCCTCGAGTTCCTCACATTGCTGAACTTCCCAGTTCGCCTCGCCCGTCATTGGGTCTTTGGCGATGATTTTCAGATAACCCGACGAGGTCAGGTCTTCGAGAGATTGTGGGCCTTTCTGTTTGTCGAGCGTGTACTGGTCGATCACCTGCCGCATGGTGAACAAGTCCTGGCGCAGCACAGCCTCGCGCGACCGTCGAATCGATTGGTTATAAATAGGAAGCGCAACGGACATCAGGATCAGCATGATGCTGATCACGATCATCATTTCCAGTAATGTAAATCCGGAACCACGCCCCGCTTTGAGCCTGCTTGCCAATTTACCAATCCTTATATTTCGTGCCGTCCAGCGCCGTACCCATCGACTTCGTATAAACGTCAAACACGTTCTGCTCGCCCCAAGAGTCGGAATCTGGATCGTCCTGCATCGAGCGCAGCCCCCACTCGGTGTTGCCGGTCATCGGATCGACTGGAATCTTGCGCAGGAAACGAACCTTCTTCCCCTGCACGTCTACGCCTTTGACTAGCGTATCGAGATCAGGCGGATAATTCTGGCTGTCCACCTTGGTCTGGAACCCGCCGCGGTCCGCTGCATCTTTGTACCGATCAATTGCGTCGCGCATCTGCCACAAATCGAATCGCAGTTCGCGTTCCCTCTCGCGCTTGATGGTCAGCCGCGCTAGCGGCAAAGCCATTGAGGTGAGAATCATGAGTATCGTGGTCGCAATGATCAGTTCGAGCAGGGTAAAGCCCGCCTCAGGACTGGCATTGCGATGAATGAATTTCTGCCACATCATCTTGATTCTCAGGTTCAGAGACGGCCCGGTCTACTGCACAGTCACTGAGGCCTGCGCTCCATTCACAGCAATGGCCTGCTGACCTGGATCGCGCGCTCCGCCACGAGTAATGGTAAGCGGAGTTTGTCCGCTAGCCTTGGCCTGAAAGGTCATAGTGACCACCGCACCTTTTCCAGAGACTCCACCCGCCCCCGGAGGCCGCGTGGCCGTAATCTGCAACTCGCCTTTGGTTTCGTCCTCGCGATGCACCAGCGCCACCGCCTGCCCATCCTGAGAGAGGAAACCGCCGTTCGAGATGTTCACCAACTGCAGTTTGGACGGGTCATAATTCATTTGCACCGGCACGGAATACACATTTTGGGCGCCGGAGATCATGAGATTCACAACGAACGTGTTCCCTTTCACCGCAGTGATCTGTCCGGGATCAAAAAGAAAATTCGCCCCACCCGGCTGCGCTGCAGGATTATCCGCTGGATTCCCGGGCACCACCTGACTCGTCGGAGGTTGCGTTGCCGGAGTTCCAGGAGCCGAGGGTGCTTGTCCCGCTGCCGGAGCCACAGCCGGAACTGCATGATTAACGTGCCGCAGTTCAATCGTGTTCGCAGTTCCGATGTCGATTGGGCGCTGGTTCAGCTCGCTGACCGTTGTTCCGCGAATCACATGTGGGGTGATGGCGAAAACGGTTTCATCCTCGGCATGATCCTGAGTTCTTTGCCCAAACAGATATCCAAGGATTGGAATCTGCGCCAGCCCAGGAATTCCGGCCAGAGATTTGGTCTGCGAATCATCCAGGATTCCGCCGATCAGGCTCGATTCTCCATCTCGCAGGCGAACTTCATGTTCAACTTTCTTCTGGCCGATGATGGGCTGGCTAATGCCGCCGATGCTGGATTGACCCACAACCGAGGAAACTTCCATCGAAATCTTCAGCGTCACTTCCCGGTCACCGTGGATGTGCGGCGTGACATCAATATTCACGCCGATGTCCAGGTATTGAAACTGAGTGTTCACCAGCGGGTTAATACCGACACCGCCGATGCCGGGCTGGAACGATCCAGTCGCGACCGGCACGCGTTCACCGATCTTGAGCGTTGCCTTCTGGTTATCGAGGGCGCGAATCTGCGGGTTCTGCAACATCTTTGTATCGCTATCGCCCATCACCGCCGAGAGGTTGGCGGAAGGAATCGTCACCTGGAAGTCGGTGGCGTTCAGATTGCCCAGCGTGTTCAACTCCAGGCCGGTACCGCTTGAACCGGTCGAAGTAGTGGTAGTTCCAGTCGTAGTGGTGGTTGGCGTCGTAGTGTTGATATTGCTTTGCAGCGTAACTGTAGCGCTGGTAGGCGGACTAAACCCCAAAGTTCGCGATTTGTCTTTGCTCACTTGCAGCACCGCGATGTCGACAATCACTTCTGGACGCGCCTTATCCAGGTCTTCCACCAACTTCTCAGCCAGCGCAATCTGGTCGGGCGTTCCCCGCACCACCAACGCATTTTGCGAGAGCAGTTGTTGCACCCGCTGCACATCGAGGACGGCGCGGATCGCGTTCACCACATCCTGCAATTCGGTGGGCTGCGAAAGATTTGAAAGATAAAATGTCTTAAGTACGCTCTGCTCCAATTCCTTACGCTTAGCCGGATTGTCTTGCGCGACGAAAATCGTGTTTGAGGTCACCGGCCGCCAGAAAGTCTTCGACTCCAGCGCCGTAATCTCAAGCGCTTCTTCAAGCGTTACGCCATTGAGGTCAACGTTAATCACTCTGGCGGTGTAGTCGGGATCGAACAACACGTTGATGCCAGCCAGCTGTCCGACGGTACGGAATACTACATCGGACTTAGTTGAGAGCATCTTGACTGTAATGGGGACGTTCGAGATGGGTGCGAGTTCTACCGGGCCGGCCGCTTCTCTAATCTTCTTTTGCAAGCCGCTCGGCGGGCCCGCAGCTTGCGGCGGAGGGTTGGCGGCATCATTAATAAGCTGCAATGTCCGCTTCAACTCCTGCTGTGCGATGAACAGCGACGGATCGATCTGAATCGCTTTTTGAAATTCGGCGACAGCTTCCTGCAGCTTGCCATCGTCGAGCAACTTCTGCCCGCGATGGACGACTGTGGCGGCGGCTTTGAAGCGCATGCGCTGAAATGACGCCTTGTAGCGCAAGTCTTTTGGTTTCAGATCATAAGCTTGCTTATAAAAGTTGTAAGCGGCTTCGTAGTTCTCACGAGCCTCGGCGTCCTCGCCCTGCTGGAAGATACTTTTCGCCTTATCGGCGATGGCAGGCACGATGGTGAATACAACCAGCAGCAGAACCGCCGCGGGCATCAGACGTCTCATTCGTCAGTCCTCATCGAAAAGTCTTCGCCAAACAGTCTTGGCCGGACAGTGCGCCAGACGAGCAGACTTTGCCGCCAGATTGGTGCAAACTAAAGGCTCCTCGGCGGCATAATAGAACGCTCGTGCTGGAACAGTTTTGCAGCGATTATAGCATTGGCCTTCTCGTCTCCCGATGTGATTGCACGCACGGCAGTTACACTCTTTGGTCTTAGTCCCAACGGGGGAAATGCGCCTTCGGCTCACGCGCCCCCACCTTCCGGGTGCCGCGAGCCGGATTGCGCTGTTAAGATGAACCGATGGCTCGCCAGTCCACCCACCAAACCAAGCCCAGCCCGGAGAAATCTCCCAAGCGCGAGCCTACAGCTTCCGGACAGCGCGATGCCGCCGTCAATAGGATCGCTTCACATAACTATTTCTTGCTGGAAAAATTTGAGTGTGGCGTGGTTCTTACCGGAACCGAAGCCAAATCGGTCCGCGGCGGCCTCGCCAACCTCAAAGATTCCTACGGCCTGGTCAAAGACGGCGAACTCTGGCTACTCAACGCCCACATCGGCCCCTACGAGCACGGCAACATCCACAACCACGCCCCCCTGCGCACCCGCAAACTGCTGATGCACAAAGAAGAAATCCGCAAGCTGATCGGCAAAACTCAGCAGAAGGGGCTGACGCTGATCCCGGTGCGGATGTACTTCAAGAACGGCAAGGTAAAGGTGGAACTGGCTCTGGCCAAAGGCAAGCAGTTGTGGGATAAGCGGGAGACGGAGCGGAGAAGGACGGCGGACAAAGAGGCGCGGGAGGCGATCAGTCGCAGCCGGAAGACGTAAGTACAATATTCGGGGTTGCCATTCCCGAGGATGGCTTTACAGCGGGTGACCCGTCCTCTTCTTTATTCTTTGCGTTTTTGCAAAGACAGGTCGGGGATTTTGATCTCTTAACCAATGCGACGTCATGCCTGAGGCTTTCTATTTCAAGGTTACTTTGTCGCCAAAGAACCTAGGCGTATGTCCATAGCTTCAATTAGCTAGGAGGATCTCAAGCCCGATACGAATGGGTTGGCATATGGCTGGCCAGAGAGGCAAAGTGGATGGCGAACCCGGAACATGAGGCAAAGCTCAAGGGGGGAGTCGAAGGCTGGAATCGGTGGGTAACAGATAACGCTCCACAATACTCTCCTGAGTACCATGTACTCAGAGCAGATCTCGACAAGGCGGATCTCAGCGGCCTGGATCTTAGGGGGGCCGATCTCCGCGGTGCCAGCCTGCGCCTTGCGGACCTTAGGCACTCGAACCTAAGCTCGGTAAACCTCCACCTCGCGGACCTCACACACGCAAACCTTGACGGCGTGAATTTCTACGGCGCGATCCTTGACGGCACCAACTTCACCGTCGCGAATCTCGACGGCGTCAACTTCGCACACACCATACTCTTCGGGGCAAACCTCCGCGACGCGAACCTCGACACCTCCGACGTGACTAAAGCATCGATCGGCTCAACGTCCTTCGGAAACAACGACCTTAGTTCCGTAAAGGGGCTGGAAACTATTGAGCACGTCGGAAGATCCATAGTTGGCATTGATACGATCTACCGTTCAAAAGGGAGAATTCCCGAAATATTCCTGCGCGGTTGCGGCGTTCCCGACGACTTCATCACCTATGCCAAATCTCTCGTCGCAACTCCGATCGAGTTCTATTCTTGCTTCATCAGCTACTCCACCAAAGACCAAGACTTCGCCGACCGCCTCTACGCCGACCTGCAGAACAAAGGCGTACGCTGCTGGTTCGCCCGGCATGACGTAAAAGGCGGCGAGAAACTCTACGAGCAGATCGACGAAGCCATCCGCCTGCACGACAAGCTGCTGTTGATCCTGTCGCCGCACAGCATGGAGAGCGAGTGGGTGAAGACCGAAATCGCCAAGGCCCGCAAGCGCGAGGTGCGTGACCAGCGGCGTGTGCTATTCCCCATCCGGCTGGCGCCGTTTGAAACCCTGCGCGACTGGGAGTGCTTCGACGCCGACACCGGAAAAGATTCCGCTCGCGAGATTCGCGAGTATTTCATCCGCGACTTCAGCAACTGGAAGGATCACCACTCCTATCAGGAAGCGTTCCAGCGGCTGATCAGCGATTTGAAGGCTTCCGATGCGAGGCCTCCAGCGACGCAGCCCATGCATCCAAAGTGAAGGGCCGCGCTATCAAAACCGTAGACCTAAAATCCGATATGCCGCCGGTGCAGGAGGCGCTGCAGCGCCTGGGGCGCGAACTTGCGCTCGCCCGCCAGGAGAAGGCCACGCTGCTCAAACTGATTCACGGATACGGCTCAACCGGAGCCGGAGGCGAGATTCGTGTTGTGGTGCAAAGACGCCTGCAGGAATTGGCTCAGGGAGGCGAGATCCGCGGCTGCATCTTCGGAGAAGACTGGTCGAAATCGGACGACCGAACCTGGAAACTTCTGCAATCGCATCCGAAGTTAAAAAGCGATTCCGACCTCGGCCGCCGCAACCCGGGCATCACCATTGTCTTACTGTGATGTTTTGCTGTGATGCTTTGCTGTGAAGGAACGCCGTACGTGATGGAGCCTCCGGCCAGTTCCTGCCGGAAATACCCTATTGCTGGTCCGGTATTACGCTGATGTAATCCACAATCGATGGCAACTCCGCTATCAACTCGGCCAATCGATCCCGGAAAAACAGCGACGGTGATTCCGCTACCCCGCCGGCGCTCTGGCCGCTGGAAATGGATTTTCGGCATCCTCTTCGTTTTTCTGGTAATCGTCGGCATCAGCGTCGTCGTGGTTCTCAAGCGCGCGGAGCCGATCCTGCGAACCCGTGTCATCGAAACCCTCAGGGCCCGTTTTCACAGCCGGGTCGAACTCGCCGAGCTGCACGTCTTCATCCTCAATGGCCTGCAGGTTTCCGGTTCAGGTTTGCAGATTTACGGGGCTACCGACCCCAATCCATACGAGCCGGGAGTGCAACCGATTCTGTTGATCCAGGAATTCAAATTCAGCACTCCACTGCGCGATCTCTTTCGCGAGCCCATGCGGGTGCAAACGGTTTACGTCAAGGGAATGGCGCTGAATATTCCGCCGAAAGAAAACCGGCAGCAAATAACCGATATGCGAAAACATTCGGGAAAGATGAGCATCGAGGTCAGCCAGTTCGTCTGCGAAGACACCAAGTTGCTGATCAATACGTTGAAGCCGGGGAGGGCTCCACTTGATTTCGATATCGGCAACCTGAAGATGACCGACATTGGAGCCGGGCGCCCCTTGAACTTCGACGCGACTCTGGTCAACCCCAAACCTGTGGGCAACATTCACTCCACGGGGCAGTTCGGGCCGTTGCAGGAGTTCGCTCCCCGCGAGACTCCAGTACAGGGCGACTACTCATTCAGCGACGCCGATCTCGGCACATTGAAAGGCATCGCAGGAATCCTTTCTTCCACCGGAAAATACGAAGGCACTCTGGGACGGATCACGGTCAACGGCGAAACCGATACGCCGGATTTTCGAGTCACGGTCAGTGGCCATCCTGTTCCTTTGCACACTGACTTTCATGCGATTGTCGACGGCACCGATGGCGATACTTACCTCGACCCGGTGAAGGCGCAGGTTCTGCAATCGTCGTTCACAGCCAGAGGAAAAATTGTGCGGGTGCAGCCTCCGCATGGTCATGACATTGAACTCAACGTTATTCTGGATCGCGCCCGCATCGAAGACCTGCTTCAGCTCGGTGTGAAGACCGAACCTCCGGTAATGAGCGGCGCTGTCGAAATGAAGGCCAAGCTCAGCCTGCCTCCGGGCGAGGCCGATGTTGCCAATCGCATGAAGCTGGCTGGAGACTTCCAGGTTCCAGCAGCGCATTTCACGAATGATAGTCTTCAGGGGAAAATCGACTCGCTTAGCTTGCGCAGCCAGGGCAAGCCCAAGTTGGCGAAAGAGCATCCAGATGAAGACGTGACGTCCGATCTGCAGGGAACATTCAAATTAGACGATGGAGTGCTTTCTTTCTCGTTTCTTCATTTCCTAATTCCTGGCACGCATGCCGACATGACTGGCCAATATAGTCTTGACGGCAACACCTTCGACTTTCACGGAACGTTAAAGCTAGACGCCACACTCTCGCAGATGACGACCGGGTGGAAATCGATCCTCCTGAAGCCGGTGGATCACTTCTTCCGGAAAGACGGAGCGGGAACCGAAGTCCCTTTCAAGGTCACTGGCACGCGCAGCGAGCCGCACTTCGGACTAGACTTTCACCGAAAAGAAGACAGCAAGGAAAAGAACGTCGATCCCTCGGGCACGCGCTAGCGATCTTCTGCACATTCTTCTGCACGTTGACCAATCGTCCGCGAAAGTGCACAATCCCGTCGGCATTTCATCCCATCGATGAGGAGCGCGTCATGAAAGCGGTTCAACAGGGAAGCGTCGATCTGTTGCAACATCCTGCTGCACAGGAATTGTTGCACTCCAAGATTCCGGCGCGCATGGCTTATGTCTGGACGGACGGGACGCCGCGAGTGGTCCCGATCTGGTTTCACTGGAATGGACGCGAGATCGTCATGGCAACCCCGCCGAGGGCGCCGAAGCTCAAGGCCCTCAAGAAAAA
>CAYOVU010000200.1:0-38362 GCA_964407505.1 uncultured Acidobacteriaceae bacterium
ACCGACCGGAAAGTTGAGCGCGTTCGAATCACTGCGGTGCAACCACGACAGCTGAAGCTGATATAACTGGTGTGAGGTCTCAGGTGTTGGGCCTTGGCCTTGGGCCTGAGATAGTTATTCCAGCGCCCGGTGCCTAAGACCTGTCACCCAACACCCGCTCTCCTATGCCATTCCGCTCCGGTTTCGTCTGCATTCTCGGCCGCCCTAACGCGGGCAAGTCCACGCTGCTCAATGCTCTCGTGGGCGAAAAACTCGCCATCATTTCGCCCAAGCCGCAGACCACACGCAATCGAATCCAGGGCATCGTGAATGTCCCCAAAAGCAAAGGTAAGGGTAAAGACCAGGGCGGGGCGCAGATTGTTTTGGTCGATACTCCGGGCGTGCACAAGCCTGATAGTTCGCTCGGCCGCAAGATGATGGTCGAGGTGCGCGAGGCTTTGGAAGGCTGCGACCTTGTGCTTTTGATCATGGATGCGACTCGCAAGCTCGATCAGCGCGATGAATTCGCCATTCAAATGCTGAAGAATTCTCCGACGAAGGTGTGTCTGATCCTAAATAAAGTCGATCTGCTGCTCGGCGGCAAGAGCAAGCTGCTGCCATTGATCGAGGAGTACAAGAAGCTGCACCAGTTCTACGAAATTATTCCGATCTCGGCGCTGAAGAAGGATGGGCTGGACATCCTGCTGAAGCAGGTGACCGCTGCGCTGCCGGTGGGGCCACCATTTTTCCCGCCGGACCAAGTCACCGATCAGCCGGCGCGGTTTATGGCTGCGGAGATTATTCGGGAGCGCGTCTTAATGGAAACCGAGGAGGAGTTGCCGTACGCAACCACGGTGATCGTCGATAACTTTGAGGAGAGCTCGAGGCTGACACGTATTGCCGCCACGATTTACTGCGAGCGCGATGGGCAGAAGGGTATTCTGATTGGCAAGAAAGGCCAGATGCTGAAGCGCATCGGCACGTCGGCGCGGTTGCAGATCGAACGCATGATGGGAACGAAAGTCTTTCTCGAACTTTACGTCAAGGTGCAGGCTAACTGGCGCGAGTCGCGCGGGTTCGTGGAAGAACTTGACTGGCGAAGGCAGTTGGCGCATCTTACGGGCGGGCAGGTCGAGCCTGCAAAGGCGCAGCCGGAAATGAAACGGAGAAGAATTCCATGAGTAATGAACTTTATATTGCTTATTGGAGCGGTGAGGAGCCGACCGGAGCTGGGAAATCGCCAACGCTCGACATGACGCCGGATTATATCGATGTCGTTCCTCTCTTCTATGTAATTTTAAACTCCAACGGCACGCTTAACTTCGACCGTCTCGTGTTGCATAACAGTCAGGCAACGATCAAGGGCTGGATGCAAGACATCCGCACACGCCAGAAGAACCAGCCGAAGAAGACGAAATTTACGCTTGGCATTCTGGGCAGTTCTTTCCCGTCACAAAATCCGGCAAATTTTTCCAAAACCGTTAAGGCCGCGGTAAATGATTGGGGCGTGGACGGCGTGACCGTCGATTACGAGCCGCCGAGCAGCGATGCGAACATTGTCAAAGTGGTCGCGGCAATACGCAAGGAAGTTGGTAGCAAGGCGATCATGACGGCCCCGGTCTATTCTGCGTGGTACGGCAAGGACCAACTGCTGCACGACTATGCCGCTGTGTTTGACTATATAGAGACGATGGATTACAGCCCTTACGTGAGCCTGAAGGACACAACCGACGCCTATGTCGGCTATGCGCAGGCGATTGGCACAGCTAAGAATCCCGCCTACAACAAGATTGCCATCGGAGTTAGTTGCATGGAACCCTCCACTAATTACTACACGCCTCTCAATGACGTGATTTCTCTCTGCAAATATGAGCCTACATCGGTAAATAAAAAACTCGGCATTATGCTCTATACGTTGTCCTACGACGTGACCAGCCACGGCAGCGGGTACCCCGACGGAACCTTCACAAAAACGATTCACACAAATCTGCCCTAGAAACTTCGCGCGCTGCGAGTGCGAGGTTTGTCGTTCTGAGGGTTACCAGCTAGAATCAACTAGCCGCGACCTTGTATCACAATCAACGAGCATAAAGATGCCATCGGCGGATTCTCCCGACCAGCCCCTTCCCGAGAAAGATTTCGATCCGGATCAGTTGACTTTGGTTTTGCGCGTCACGCTTGCCGCCGACCGGAAGGCGGTGGACCCGGTGGTCCAGTCGGTGATGGAGGTTGTGCGCGAGATGGAGGGCGTGGACGGCAAGGAAGATGCGATCGAGTTATCGCTGCAGGAGGCTCTAGCCAACGCCGTGATTCATGGCGCCAAAGAAGATCCCAACAAGGTGGTGGAGTGCATGGTGGGCCGCGACCGTGAGCGGGGCATCCTGATCGTGGTGCGCGATCCCGGTACAGGCTTCAATCCCGGGACGATTCCCGGTTGCACGGTTGGGGAAAATGTTTATTCCAATCACGGGCGCGGAATATTTCTGATCAACCAGCTGATGGACGAAGTGGAATTCAGAAAGAACGGCACCGAGATTCACATGGTGAAAAGGTAGAGAGCCGTCCACGATCTCTCACCCTCGCAATTGTTATTCGCTGCGCACTATCTACACTTTTGCTAAATTCCTGAAATCCGAACAAAACAAAAACATTCTCTAACAATTAGAGGCTTTAATGGTACTCTCCGCGCCTAGCGCGAACAGCAAAATCCAAAAACGTCCTAGGACGTGGAAAGAGAGACCGCGAATGAGGAGAACGATTGCCCTTGCCCGAGTAGGGATGGTGGCAGTGATTGCTATCTCATCGAGCTTATTGGGATGCAATGAAACTCCCACACCCAAACCGAGTGCACAGGCCGTGCAAACCACCAGCCCCAAAGTGCCGCCAAATTCGTGGCAGGTGCCCGTAGACGTAAATTCCAATCCCACCCAAAACGATTATTTGAATTTTGGATGGCAGACCATGGTAGCTCTCAGCTGGCCGGCAATTGCGCCTTCATCCGGAGGCAGCATGGGGCAGCCGGACACAAACTCAACCATTGGAGCCACGGCGTCGAACGGCGCTCTGGTGCCTACAGTGTGGGAGACCTACCGCGATATCAGTACGGTGATGCTGGCCAACGGAGCGGACCCAGGCACAGCGTGGAACCTGCCCGTCTCCATTCCCAGTACCTGCGGCCCCATGGGAAGTAGTCCAGTTGCGCCCGGCTTTGCGCCGTTGTTCATTGATGGGTCCACGTTTGAACAGGCGCCGATTGTAAAGGACTATATCAACCAGGCTACGGGCAATCCGCTGGTCGATCAGGAAGGGTGGTATACGCTTACCGACATTCAAATCGATCAGTCGGAATATGCTTACATCCAACAGAACCATTATTTCCTCGGTCAGAAGCAGGCTGACGATTACAAGAAATTGCAACACCTGCAACCATTTCCAAAGGACGGCCTAGAGATTAGTCCGCCGCTGCCTTCCTATGCCCAGTACGGCGCGTTGGAAGTGAAATCGGCCTGGAGGATTCTCGACCCTGCGAAAGACCAGCAGATTATTCCGCGGTATTACACGCAATGGGGATATTTCATGCAGCCGGATGGGAAAACGTGCCAGGGGCCGAACCTTTTCGGTTTAATCGGCCTGCATATTCTTCGCTTGACCCCCTCCACCGGATCAACTTGGTTCTGGGCGTCGTTTGAACAGGTTGACAACGTATCCGCGCCTTCTCCAATCCTGGCGACGCTTGCCACGTCAGGAACTCCCAACGGGAATTGCACCAGCAAATACAACGTTGCTCCGGTAAAGGCCAAGGGGAACATTCCATGGAATTCCTCGAACGCCGCCAATAATCTCTGCCAGGTTACGACTCTTCCGGCAAGTGTGCAGCAGGTCAATCAGAACTGGCAACAACAGCTCCAGGGAACCGTCTGGCAGTACTATCAGATGGTAAACACGCTGAATCCGTGCGCCGCTGGCGAGTCACCGTGTTATACCTTCCCGCCGCCGATTGCCGGGTCCACCAGCACGGCCAACGTGAATGTTTTTGCCAATACCGCAGTCGAATCTTACTTCCAAACCCATAGCTGTCTGGACTGCCACGGCTTCGGTACCGGACAAGGCGCTCCTCAGCCGCCGACTTCAACAAATCAGATATTCACATTCGTGCTGCAGAATGCGTATAACCCGACGACAACGGCTAACGCGTCTCGGCAAAAATTCCTCACCCTGTTCCAGAAACCGCCGAGCAGCAAGCCCATGGCCGCGCCTGATGACAAATATAAGAAGTAATCAGAGAACTGCCTGAACACTGAAATCCGGAGAGCTCGTTCGCGCTCTCCGGATTCTTTATCTAGGGGGTCGTTATTCCTTCGCCGCAATTCCCAGGGTTTTCATTTTCCGGTAAAGGTGGCTGCGTTCGAGTCCCAAAACTTCGGCGGCGCGGCTGACGTTGCCGTGATTCTCGTCGAGCTTCTTAAGAATAAAATCGCGCTCGTAGGCGTCGCGGGCCTGGTGCAGCGTGGAGAATTCGCTCCGCGGAGAGCGCCGGTGGCCATCGCGGTACACGAGCGGCGGCAGATGTTTGCGGTCGAGCCGCGTAGTCATGGGGTTCATGATTACGATGCGCTCGATCACATTCCGCAGTTCGCGCACATTCCCCGGCCACGAGTAACGCATGAGAGCCTCGATGGCATCGTCAGTGATTTCGCGCGGCCGCCGTCCGTAGGTTGCCGCCAGATCTTTGAGAAAGTATCGCGCGAACAGCGGGATATCTTCTTTGCGGTCGCGCAGCGGAGGCACGAAGAACGGAATCACGTTCAGCCTGTAAAACAGATCTTCGCGAAAATTTCCCTTGGAAATTTCTTCTTCCAGATCCTTGTTCGTGGAGGCGATGATGCGCGCATCTACCACAATGGTTTCGTCACTGCCCAACGGCGCGACGCGCTGTTCATCGAGCGTGCGCAACACCTTCGACTGAGTTTTCAGGCTCATGTCGCCGACTTCATCGAGAAAGAGCGTACCGCCGTTCGCCTTCTGAAATTTTCCGTCTTTATCTGTCGCAGCGCCGGGGAACGATCCTTTGTAGTGGCCGAACAATTCGCTCTCAATCAGATCTTCGGGAATCGCGGCGCAGTTCACCTCGACAAAGGTTTCGTCTTTCCGCAAGCTTTGCGCGTGGATGGCATGGGCGACCAGTTCTTTGCCTGTGCCCGACTCGCCGTAAATCAGAACGCGGCCGTTGGTGGGCGCCATCAGCCCAATCTGCTGGCGCAGAGCTTTCATCGGAATGCTGTCACCGACGATTACGCTGCGTGCGAGAAGCTGCTTTTTGAGGTCGACATTCTCGTGCCGCAACTTCTTGGACTCGATGGCGTTTTTCACGACGATCAACGTCTTGTCAATGGAGAGTGGTTTTTCGAGGAAGTCGTAAGCGCCGAGTTTGGTGGCGCGCACCGCTGTTTCGATGGTGCCGTGGCCGGAGATCATAATGACTTCCGGCGGGTTATCGAGTTCGCGAATTTTTTCGAGCGTCTCCAGGCCATCGATGCCGGGCAGCCAGATATCCAGCAGAACAACTTCATAGGTGTGCTCGCGCCGCAGCAACCTGAGGCATTCTTCGCCGCTTTCCAGCGACGAAGTTTCGTAGCCCTCGTCTGCCAGAACGCCTTGCAGCGATTCGCGAATTCCAGTTTCGTCATCGACGATGAGGATTTTATGCATGCTGGGCTATGACCGGGGCAACGGCAGGCTCGGGAACGACGGGCAACTCCACCACAAATCGTGCTCCAACTGGTTGGTTTTCTTCCACGCGAATCGAGCCGTGGTGTTCTTCAATTACGCGGCTCACAATTGCCAGGCCGAGTCCGGTGCCGCGCTTTCGAGTCGAAAAATATGGCAGGAACAGCCTCTCCTTCAACTCGGGAGTTACCCCATGCCCGGTGTCGGCGACGCTGATTTCCACTGCTTCCCGGCTGGCAACCAGGGAAGTCGAAATCTGAATCTCGCGCACCAGCGCTGTTTGCAGAGCCTCAGCCGCATTATCTACCAGGTTTGCGATCGCGCGCTTGATGGCTTCGGAGTCGGCCATCACCTTGGGAAGATCAGGCGCGAGTGCCTGGTGAAGGCTGATGCCATCCAACCTACCACTGAACATGGAAAGCGCACTCGCGATAATTTCGTTAATATCCGCCGGATGCGGATTGGAAGTGGGAAAGCGCGCCAAGGTGGCGAATTCGTCTACCAGGAGGCGAACGGTTTCGACCGCGCCGGCGATTGTTTCCGCACAGGAGCGGATGACGTCGAGAGAAGGTGGATCGGAAGGCGTAGCCCGTTCCAGATGACGTTCGATTCGTTCTGCCGAAAGCGCGATTGGCGTAAGGGGATTCTTGATTTCATGCGCCACGCGGCGCGCAACCTCCCGCCATGCCGCCTGCTTCTGAGCTTTCAAGAGATCGGAAAGATCCTCGAACACCAGCACATAGCCGGACCGTTCACCCTGATGGCGCAGTGTCGCCACCGTGACGGCCACATTCAAAGACGTACGCTGCAGCGGCATCTCCATTTGGCTAGTCGTCATGCCCATGCGATCGGCGCGGCGCAACAAGGGTTCCAGATCCAGCAGCACTTCTTGCGGAAATACGTCTGCAAGCCGCGCCCCCAGCAGCACGTGCTGTCCGTCGACATAGCCCTCGGGATGGAACATACGCAACAGCGCTTGATTGGCATGAGTGACGCACCGGTCGCCATTAAGCGACAGCACCCCGGTTGGGATGCTCTCGAGGATGGTTTCCATCTGGCGGCGGCGCTGGTCGAGTTCGGCATTGGCTGAACTCAGATCACGACTGGAAGCTTCGATCTGTCGCCGGCTGGTTTCCAGCTCTCCCGCCATGCGGTTGAACGAACGGACCAAGTCGCCAATTTCATCGGCGGCGCTTACTTCAATGCGATAGTCGAGACGTCCCCGCGAGATTTCCTGCGTGGCTTCAGCTAACGCAGCGAGAGGCCGCGTTACCAACTTCGAAAGGAATAAGGCCAACCAAGTCGTCACGAACAACACCATCATGGTCAACAGCAGAAGCAGGCCCATATAGGTCTGACGCACGTGTCTGCGCTCGCGGCTCAATTGCAGGTAGCGTTGTTGACTGGCCTCGATCTGCCTCACCGTTTTCGAAAACTCCGGGGGCAGCGGTAGGGCAACCAGAATTAAGCCGTCATCCCCCACCGGTGCTGTACCCAGCGCGTATTCGGTTTGTTCCCAGGTGAAGCGAGCGGGCTGGGCTGCTGCGGTCTGAACGAGCGGCAGCTTCTCCTTCAATATCGGCCAGGGAGCTGGTGCTCCGAGGCTAGCTTCCGCAACTCCGCTTTGAATCGCAAGGGCAAAGCCACCTTGCAATGTAGGTTCGTGCCGATGAAATTCCTCTACCGCGGCGGCGAAACCGTGGCCTTCAAATGCCCGTTGAGTTTCTGGTGAGGCCGCGATCGCAACCGCCTCCGCTCGCGCATTCTGGTCCGCATAACTGGCTAGCAGAGAAGCCATAGCATCGGTATCCGCACGAACTTCCTCCACCGGAGTGGAGAACCAGATATTGATGGAGCGGTTCATCAGCCCGTAAGCAAACCAATACATCACCATGACTGGAACGAAAGAAAGCAGTAGCGCACCGACCACCATCCGAGTGCGGAACTTCGATCCGAGCACACCCAGACGCCGCTCGGCAAACAGCTTGAGCAGATTGCGCGCCAGCACAAATGTGAGGGCGACGAAGAGCAAAGAGATCAGCAGCGAGAGGGCATAAAAGACTACGACCTGCTGATTGGTATCCGGGCGGAGAATGGTTTCGTTAAAAGCGGTTTGAGAAATCAGAATCGCGAGCAGAAGAAAAACGGCAATCGCGAGCGTGATAATGAGCCGCTTGCGATTGGAAGTTTTAGAGAGCCGAGTTGGAACCGTCTGCACCACGCGAGTTCAGCAGTCCAGACGATGCAGCTCAGTTCTGAGCCTGCACGCGATAATGGACCGGAAGTCATTATAGATGCATATGCAGTGGCTGGAGAGGCCCGTGCCGAAGGGAAGACCGTCAGCCGCACGCGGACGCCAAGCATCAGTGTGATGCGGGACGCCCCGCCGAGAGCTCTTCATAGATAGCGCGATAGGCGGACTTGGGTTGGTACGTTCGATCAAAGGGCAGCGCATGGCCGCGTGTGCCGCGGGAGTGCGATCCAATCCAGGAGTATTTGTCGGTAAATCCCCAGGTTTGGATCGCCGCGCAACTAGGGCTGTTCAGGCATGCCCGCACGATTCCACGATAGACATCGGACTGGCGGGTTAAATCCTCATCATCTGCTTGGCCGCTGGAGTTCAGCGGTAGAGAGACGTCGAGTTCAGTGATGTGGACCTGCACGCCAAGCGCAGTGAGCCGCGCGATATTGGCGGAGATGGCGGGAATATCGACGTCGAGCGCAGGCACATGCAGCTGCAAACCCACGCCATCGATCGGAACGCCTCGTCGCTTGAAATCCTTGACCATGGCGTAGATCACGTCTGACTTACGGTTCAATCCCTCGCCTTCGGCTTCGTTGTAAAAAAGCAATGCCTGCGGATCGGCCTTGTGCGCCCAGCGGAATACCTGCTCGATGTACGCGGTGCCTTTCTCCGCGAATCCAATGCCGGGCTGGTTATACCAGATCGAATCGCGCACGTGAGCGTTCTCATCCAGCGCTTCATTGACTACATCCCATGCGAAAACCTCGCCACGGTAGTGCCTCATCACTCGTGTGATGTGCTCGCGGAGAAGGCGCGACAATTGCCCGGGGGTGAAAGGCCCTCGCGTGAGCCAATCTGGGTTGTAGCGTCCCCACACCAAGCAATGGCCCCGCACCTTCATTCGATTGGTACGCGCAAAGCGAACTACTTCGTCGCCTTGGCGAAAATCGTAAGTGGTTTTATCGGGTCTTAACGCCAACCACTTCATTGCATCTTCCGCTTCGACCATGTTGAATTCGCGGGCCAGTGTGGAGGCGTACGTTGGCTCCGAAAGTTGTGACGGACGGACCGCGGCACCGATCAGAACCCCCGTATGATCCGCTTGCTGACGCAGGGATTGGGCGGCGGAGACAGAACAAATCGTTGTTGCGAGAACCGCTGACCACAAGAGTTGCGTCTTCAACCGTAAACCTTTTCGGAGTGTTCTTTCTAAGACCTGCGACCTAAGCCCTGACACCGCAACTCAGACTGGACCCTCTACTTACACCCGAGGCAGGAACTTCTGTAAAGGGCATTCGTCACAACGAGGCTGTGATTTTCGGCAATAGTTTTTGCCGACGCCCACAATCAAGCCGTGCATCTCGTTATAAACCTGGGTCAGGGCCGTGCGCTTTGCTGTACTCATGGCCGAGGGAGGGTGTGCAGCACCATGAAAGCCCGTCGCCAAATGCGGTTTTCCATTTTCTGTGCAAACGTCGGCCAACTCCGCCAAAGGTGTCAGCGTTCGTTCAAATACCTCCCGAATCTCTTCGTACGTAGCATCCTCGCTCAGAATCGCATGGCGAACCAGAATCCTTCGCGTATATGCGTCGACTACGAACACCGGATGATTCCCGGCGTAGAGCAGAATGGAATCCGCGGTTTCGGGTCCAACGCCATTCAGATTAAGTAGTTCTTCCCGAAGCTGATTCGTAGCGCGGGACAATAACTTCGTTAAAGAACCTCCGTAATGCTCGTCCAAATGCGCGATGAACAGTTTCAGACGATTCGCTTTCTGGCGGAAATACCCAGATGGGCGAATCAGACGCTCGAGTTCTGCCAGCGGCACGCGCCGTATTCCGCTCACGCTAAGCAAGCGCGCCGCGCGAAGGTTTCCCAAAGCTTTTTCAACATTCGTCCACGCCGTGTTCTGGGTGAGAAAAGCCCCAACGATAACCTCGAACGGAGACCGTGCCGGCCACCAATGCTGCGGGCCCCATGCCTGAAATAAGGCGCGATAGTAGCTTCGAATCTCATACTCTTTTGCATCAACCGGCAAAGTTGGAGTTCCTCATCGCTCAGTTTACGCTGGCGGCGAGCAGTGACGCGCCTGCCTGGGACGGTCCCGCCGGGGCTTACCGAAGTGCATGTACTTGAAGTTGAACTTCGCCTTGCATCACGAAAAAAGCTCATCTGGCGCGGGTTTTGAAGGCTGCCTTGCGGACTCCTTAATTTACGGCGAGTTCAAGCACTACGGTAACTGGTAAGGTAATCGACTTGCGTTGACAATTTGTGTCAACACAAAGACGTTGCTCTCCCTTCGAAGCAAACGCAGCGCTTTGGGTTAATGCCGGATTGTTGTCGGGCATCGTTCCACTCAAGTGGATCAGGAGATCGACGTATGTCTCAACGGCTGGGCGACCTTCTTGTTAAAGAGAAGATCATGACCCCGGAGCAGTTGGAACAAGCTACTAAGGCGCAAAAGGAGCAGAATGTCCGCCTTGGCTCCGCGCTGGTGAAGCTCGGCTTCCTCACCGATGAGGACGTCACGAATTTTCTCTCCCGGCAGTACGGCGTTCCCGCCATTAACCTCTCTTACTTCGAGATCGACCCTGCTGTCGTCAAGCTGATTCCGTTCGAGACCGCGAAACGATATCAGATTCTTCCGCTGAGCCGCGTCGGAGCGTCGCTTACCATCGCGATGGTTGACCCCACCAACGTCTTCGCCATGGACGATATCAAGTTCATGACCGGCTTCAACATCGAGCCGGTGGTGGCTTCTGAAAGTTCGATCCTGCAGGGCATCGATAAGGCCTACGGCGCGGGCGGGAAGGAAGAAGATCTCGAAACTGTGATGCAGTCGATGTCGGAGATGAACGAAAGCGACATCGAAGTGCAGGCGGAAGAGCAGGAGATGGAGCTCTCACAGCTGGAGAAAGCTGCCGACGAAGCTCCGGTCGTGAAGCTGGTGAATCTGGTGCTCACCGATGCTGTGAAACGCGGAGCCAGCGACATTCATATCGAGCCATACGAAAAAGAATTTCGTGTTCGCTTCCGTATTGACGGCGTACTGCAATCGATCATGTCGCCGCCAATGAAGTTGAAGGACGCAATTACTTCCCGCCTGAAAATTATGGCGAAGCTTGATATCAGCGAGAAGCGCTTGCCGCAGGACGGCCGCATCATGCTGAAGATGAACATTGGCGGCCGCAAAAAGCAGCTCGACTTCCGAGTCAGCACTTTGCCGACGCTTTGGGGCGAGAAGATCGTACTCCGCTTGCTCGACAAAGAAAACTTGCGCCTCGATATGACCAAGCTGGGCTTCGAGCCTGAGTCTCTGGTCAAGTTCGAGAAGGCCATTCTTAAACCTTACGGTATGGTGCTGGTCACCGGTCCCACGGGTTCAGGAAAAACCAACACTCTCTATTCGTCGATTTCGCGCCTCAATCAGCCTGATACCAACATCATGACCGCGGAAGACCCGGTCGAATTTCAGTTGGGCGGTGTCAATCAGGTGCAGATGAAAGAGCAGATCGGATTGAACTTTGCCGCAGCCCTGCGCTCTTTCCTGCGTCAAGATCCCAACATCATTCTGGTCGGCGAAATTCGTGACTTTGAAACCGCTGAGATCGCGATCAAGGCCGCTCTCACCGGCCACCTGGTTCTCTCTACTCTGCACACCAACGGCGCACCGGAAACCATTACACGTTTGATGAACATGGGTATCGAACCATTCCTGGTTGCGACTTCGGTTCACCTGATCTGCGCCCAGCGCCTGATTCGACGTATTTGCAAGGACTGCTCGGAGACGGTGGATGTTCCAGTTCAGACTTTGATCGAAGAAGGATTTAGTCCGGAAGAAGCCAAGACGATCAAAATTCAGAAGGGTAAGGGATGCGGGGTTTGCAACAACACGGGCTACAAAGGCCGCTGCGGTTTGTATGAAGTGATGGAAGTGGACGATGAAATCAGGGAACTGGTTTTAGTCGGTGCATCGGCTGTGGAACTAAAGAAGAAGGCGATCGAGCGGGGCATGATCACGCTCCGCCGTAGTGGTTTGATCAAAGTGGCAGCGGGCATTACTACTTTGGAAGAAGTTGCCCGCGAAACGATTCACTAATTCGCGAAAGGGTTGAGGAAGGATCACGAACATGGGTCTGTCGCTCAGTGACTTACTAAAAAGAATGTTGGAGATGAATGGCAGCGATCTTCACATCACCACCAATTCGCCGCCGCAAATCCGGGTTCACGGACACCTAGTGCCCCTCGATCTGCCGCAGTTGACGCCGGCCGAGACCAAGCAACTGGCTTACAGCGTGATGACCGACTCCCAGAAGCACCGCTTCGAAGAGTGCCTGGAGCTGGATTTTTCTTTTGGATTGAAAGGGCTGGCTCGCTTCCGCGCCAACGTATTCAATCAGCGCGGCGCCAGCGCAGCCGTCTTCCGTTTGATTCCTTTCGAGATCAAGTCCTTCAACCAGCTCGGCCTGCCCGCAGTGGTGAGCAAGCTGTGCGACAAGCCTCGCGGCCTGGTGCTCGTGACGGGACCAACCGGCTCCGGCAAGTCTACAACTCTGGCGGCGATGATCGACAAGATCAACAGTGAACGGCACGATCACATCCTCACAATCGAGGATCCGATCGAGTTCGTGCACATGAACAAGAACTGCGTGGTGAATCAGCGTGAGTTGCACGCCGACACCAAGAGTTTTTCTGACGCTCTGCGCGCCGCACTTCGTGAAGATCCGGACGTCGTGCTGATCGGCGAAATGCGTGATCTGGAAACCATCGAGTCGGCCCTGCGTATCGCCGAAACTGGCCACTTGACCTTCGGCACGCTGCACACCAATTCGGCGACTTCCACTATTAATCGAATCATCGATGTCTTCCCGGCGCACCAGCAGCCACAGATTCGTGCCCAGCTTTCGCTGGTGCTCGAAGGCATCATGTGCCAAAGCCTGCTGCAAACCATCAGTGGCAAAGGCCGAGCCATGATCATGGAAATTCTGATTCCGAATCCGGCGGTGCGAAACCTGATTCGTGAAGACAAAATTCACCAGGTTTATTCGGCGATGCAGTCTGGACAGGATAAATTCGGCATGCAAACGTTCAACCAGGCGTTGGCCACTGCCTACGCTCAGAAACAAATTTCCCTGGAAGTTGCCATCCAGCGCTCCAGTAATCCAGAGGAACTTCAGGAAATGATTAACCGCGGCGCCACCCTAACGAACCGAGGCGGCACCGGATCGATGGCACGAGCGGCAACGCCGTCAAAGCATTAGAAGTTTGCACGGTTTTTGGGAATTAGCGACGACACTTAGGGAAAGGCTAAAACCATGCCAGTTTTCACATTTTCGGGCAAGGACGCCTCCGGACAGAAGATCACCGGAGAGCGGACAGCGGCAAACAAGCAGGTACTCACTCAGCAATTGCGCCGCGAGCGCATTACGCCTGGGTCGGTCCGGGAGAAGGGCAAGGAATTCTCCATGCCCACGTTCGGATCGACCAAAGTCAAGGTCAAGGACATCGCCATTTTCTTCCGGCAGTTCTCGGTCATGATCGATGCCGGATTGCCGCTGGTGCAGTGTCTCGAAATCCTGGCGGCGAATCAGGAGAGCCAGTCGTTCCAGAAGACATTGACCGGCGTCCGCACCACGGTGGAAGGCGGCGCAACTCTGGCCAACGCCATGCGCCAGTATCCCACCGTTTTCGACGATCTCACGACCAACATGATTGAAGCAGGTGAAACCGGCGGTATTCTGGACATCATCCTGCAACGCCTGGCGACCTACGTCGAAAAAGCGGTGCGCCTCAAGGCGGCGGTAAAGTCGGCATTGATCTATCCCATCGCGGTCGTAGGTATCGCCACACTGATCGTCGGCGCCCTGCTTAAGTGGGTGGTGCCCATCTTCTCGAACTTGTTTGCCGGCCTGGGTGTCGCCCTGCCTCTTCCTACCCGTATCACGATGGGGCTGAGCGCGTTCGTGCAGAGTTTCTGGTGGCTCTTCCTGGTGGGTGGAGTTGGCCTGGTTTTCGGAATTAAACAAATTCGCAAGCACCCGCAAGGCCGATATTACTTCGACAAAATGCTCCTCAAGTTGCCCGTCGTCGGCCCGCTGCTGCGCAAGATAGCCGTAGGCCGGTTTACGCGCACGCTGGGTACTCTGATCACCTCAGGTGTGCCCATCCTCGAGGGCTTGAGCATTACCGCGAAAACCTCAGGTAACGCGGTGCTCGAAGAAGCGCTGATGAAAGTGCGGAAGGCCATTGAAGAAGGCCGCACCATCGTGGATCCGCTCAGAGAATGTGGAGTTTTCCCGAACATGGTGACGCAGATGATTGGAGTTGGCGAAGCCACCGGCGCTATGGACAGCATGTTACAAAAAATTGCTGACTTCTACGAAGAAGAAGTCGACGCAGCCACCAAGGACATGTTAGCCATGCTGGAACCCGTCATCATCGGCGTTCTTGGAATCACGATCGGCGGCATCGTAATTTCGCTCTATATGCCACTGTTCGCCATGATTGCCAAGCTGGCTGGCTAGAGAATAATTCAGTCGGGAGGCCGTCATTCGCTGAGCGGCAGCAACGGCCTCCCGCCCAAAACAGAATTGGGTCTTAGGTGCCAGGTCTTGGGCCCAACACCTAAGACCGAAGACCCGCATCACCGGGACCTCAATGCAATCGACTTTTGACGAGCGGAATTGGCTGGCCTGGCTGGTCAAAGTACGAATCCTAATCCTGACCTTCCTGCTTGGAATCCAGGTGACCGTGGCGGAATTGACGCCCACGGCTCTGCCTCTGCGCCTCTTCATCAGCACCATTATTTTGTGGTTCACGCTCTCGCTGTGTTACGTGTTCCTGCTCTCGTTCTGGCACGAGCACCGCCTGCAGGCATCGTTGCAGATCCTTACCGATCTCGTAATGGTTAGCCTGGTTGTGCATGAGACCGGCGGCTGGGATAGTTCGCTCAACTTCCTCTATCCGCTGGTGATTATCGTGGCCGGCATTCTGCTGCCACGAGTGTGGGCCTATCTGGTGGCGGCATTCGCTTTCATTTTGTATGGCACGGTTCTCGAGCTGAACTATTACGGCGTGGTTCGCTCTTACTGCAACACGCATCCGGGATTGAAGGCGCTGCAGGCGATTATCTTCGTGAACCTGTTCGCGTACCTCGCCGTTTCCTATCTGGCTGGATTGCTTTCCGCGAAGTTGCGGCAGGCGCGGGTGCAACTGAAAGACGCCAGCGGAGCGCTGGAAGACCTTCAGGTCCTGCACGAGAACATCATCCAATCGATTAGCAGCGGATTGATTACGACCGGTCTCGATGGGCACATTACGCTCGTCAATAGCGCGGCGCAGAAGCTGCTCGACCGCACCCCGGATCAGTTGCTGAAAACGCCGGTTACAAAGCTGTTTCTGGATCCGTTGCCCAATGCCGAGTCGCAGCAGGCGCATGGAGAAGTTCGTTTCGAAGTTCGTACCGGTACTGACCAAATTTTCCGCAAGACGTTCCGCGTGAGAGTTGCGCAGCTGAATGTTCCGGAACGCGGCGTGATCGGCTTCGTCTACGCCTTCGACGACCTCACCGAGATCCGGCGTTTGGAACGCGAAGTCCGCATGCAGGACCGGCTGGCAGCAGTCGGCCGCCTCGCTGCCGCCATCGCCCACGAGATCCGCAATCCGCTTACTTCGATTGCCGGATCGGTCAGCATGCTTTCGGGTGTCCCTGAGATGAATCAGGAGCACCGGCAGTTGCTCGGCATCGTAACCCGCGAATCACAGCGGCTGAACAGCATCATCACTGATTTTCTGGCTTATTCGCGCGGCAAGCAATATCACTTCGACAAGGTCGATCTGGTGCGGTTGCTGGAGGATACGCTCATTTTAGTGCGCCACCGCATGACTGCAGAAAATACCGGCATCGCCGTGGAAAGTCATTTCGATGTGCGAGAAGCGTGGGTCATCGCGGACGGCGACCGGCTGAAACAAGTCTTCTGGAACTTCAGTGAAAACGCGGTCCGCGCCATGCGCGAAGGCGGAACGCTAAAAGTGGGTGTGGAAGCTGTCGGAGAAGACTGGCAGATCAGCTTCTCCGATACTGGAACCGGCATGACACCACAGCAAACAGAAAAAATTTTTGAGCCGTTTCAATCCAGCTTTGAGGGCGGTACCGGCCTTGGATTAGCCGTCGTTTACCAAATCGTTCAGGCGCATGAGGGCAAGGTCTGGGCCAGGTCGAAGCCGGGGCAGGGCACCACCTTCATTTTGAAGTTGCGCAGACTCGAGGCGGAAAGACAAACGGCGACGCGTGACTCCGGCAAAGTCGAATCGGCCAGTATGGGCAAGACCCCAGAACTCGATGCGCCAGAATTGGTTGCATCGCAGACGGCGGCTCTGGCTGCGGCAGCGGAAGGGAGGGCTCGTGGCTAACATTCTGGTTTGCGACGACGAGCGCTCCATCTGCGAAATGCTCGACATCGCCCTGCGCCGCGACGGGCATCGGGTTGAGACCGTGCAATCCGGCCAGTCTGCGAAAAACAAAATTGACGGCGCACTTTACGATCTGATCATTACTGATATCAAGATGCCGACGATCGATGGCATCGAAGTCCTGCGTCATGCTCATCGCGTTTCGCCTGATACTTCAGTCATC
The DNA here is from genome assembly GCA_964407505.1 of uncultured Acidobacteriaceae bacterium. GTDB lineage: Bacteria > Acidobacteriota > Terriglobia > Terriglobales > Acidobacteriaceae > Sulfotelmatobacter. The sequence continues at coordinate 16,587 of CAYOVU010000200.1, forward strand.
CTCATTACCGCCGTCGATGATTACGAGGCCGCTGTCGAAGCGGTAAAGGCCGGAGGCGCCTCCGATTACATTCGCAAGAGTCCCGGCCTGGTCGACGAAATCAAGTTAGCCATCAACCGCTCGCTGGAAAAACTGGTTCTCAGCAAACAGAACTTCGCCCTGCGCCGCGACGCCGCTACTCGCAACTCGCTCGATAACATCATCGGTTCCAGCGCGGCGATGGAAAAACTGAAGCAGACCGTACGCACCGTGGCGTCGACCGCCAGTACTGTCCTCATTCATGGCGAGAGCGGGACGGGCAAGGAGTTGGTGGCGCGCGCCGTGCACATTTGCTCACCGCGCGCTACTCAGCCGTTCGTTTCGGTGAACTGCGGAGCGTTTCCTGAAACCCTTCTCGAGAGCGAACTCTTCGGCTATCTCAAGGGCGCATTTACCGGCGCTTCGCAGAACAAGCGTGGCCTGTTTGAAGTGGCGGACGGCGGCACGATTTTTCTTGACGAAATCAGCGAGATGACCCTCGCGATGCAGGTCAAGCTGCTGCGTGTCCTGCAGGAGCGGAGCGTGCGACCGGTGGGCAGCATCAGCGAGATTTCGATCGACGTGCGCGTCATCGCGGCCACCAATCGCGACCTCGACAAGGCTGTCGCCGAAAACCTGTTCCGCGAAGATCTCTATTACCGCCTCAACGTCATTCCGATTCGCGTGCCGAACTTGCGCGAACGCCGCGATGACATTCCGCTGCTGGTGAATCATTTTCTAAAAAAGTACGCAAGCGCCGCCGGCCGCAGCATTCTGCGCGTCGATAAGAATTCGTTCGACTCGCTATGCGGTTACGAGTGGCCGGGCAACGTCCGGCAGTTGGAGAATACGGTTGAGCGCGCGGTGGCCCTCGAGACCAGCGATGAATTGCACGTAGAATTGCCCGCGGAACGTCCCAAGGCTCGCGCCGCGGCCGCGGGAGTCGGCGGTCCAGGAGGCATGGCGGACATCGCTCCCGATGCCGTGCTTCCGCAAGGCGTGGGCATGGAGAACTACGTCGCAAATATCGAGCGTACGCTGCTGCAAAATGCGCTCGACCGCTCCAACGGTGTGCAAACCAAAGCCGCGGATTTGCTCAGTATCTCCTACCGGTCGTTCCGGCATTTGATGAAGAAGTACGAGCTGTAAGAAGCTTCTGGCTACTAGCTTCTAGCTGCTAGCCATTCCGCACAGCACGCAGTAGCTAGGAGCTAGAAGCTGCTCTTCTTCAACTGCTGCTTCCATCCCAACACTCTGGCTTTCGCTCCCTCGGCCTCGGCTTCGGGGATCATCCCTTTTTTCTGGTACAGCACCGAGAGGCTGGTGTGCGCGAGCACGTCGTCGGCATCGAGCGCGGTAATTTGTTGCGCGACGGCGATGGCCTCATCGTAGCGTTGCAGGTCTTGCAGAGCGCGAGCCAGGCCGTGCATCGCTTCGGTAAAAGTGGGATCGACGGCGATCGATTCCCGGTAGGCTGCGACCGCCTCTTCCAGCTTTCCATCCGCCATTAAGTCGAGCGCGGCGTAGTAGTGGTCCTCGGCTTTTTGGCGGGCGTTTGCATCGGACATGAATGGAAATCCCCGGCGGAGCGAGAATTCTAACATGGGACAAGGAACGTGCACTGCGCACAAAACCAAGGTCCCTCGCTTTGCTCGGGATGACAACGAGAAATATGGTTATCTGAAGCGAACAAGCGCTGCGAATAGTAGAAAGCTGCGACCCTGTTTATGATGCTGGCATGCGTTATTCGCTGCGCTTTCTGTGGAATGCTACGAAGGGGCATCGTCTGGCTCCGTGGCGCAGCCCTTATCTGCTTTGGCGGATGGAGACTTACTGTGGCGTCAAGATGACACAGATCGGCTTCATTGAATTTTGGGAATTTCTTTGGCGGGAGCGCTCGAATCTATGGCGCTTTCTGAAGTGGACTGGAGAGATGGAACGCTACGCGCATCCCAAACCGAGGAACCTATAAAGAGGCTTCAAAGTTTCAAGGTTTCAGAGCGTGGGAACTGAGCGGGGGTCTGTGAGTGTTGAAACCTTGAAACTCTGAAACATTGAAACCTGTTCCTCTACGCGCCTTTGCCCTTGGCCGCAGCCTCGCCAAGGATGATGCTTACTTCGTTTCCCTTGCCGACGCCGGTCAACTGGGCTGCCGCTCCACGGTTCGCGGCAATTTCCAGAAAGCCCATGCTCCCGAGAATTCCGATGACTTCTCCGGGGGCGCCTTCGGCATAGGCATTGTGGATTTCTGTGATCTCGCGGCTGCCGACCACGATCTTGAATGGGCCGGCCTTGGGCCCGAAAAGCATGGGCGCATCTTGCGGCGTGATGTTGGTGATCAGGTTTCCGAAGCGGTCGACTTTGAGCACAACGCCACGGAGCCGATTCTCCTCGACCTTCTTTGGTTTGGGGGCTGAGAACTTCACGAAGTCTTCGATTTCCTCGCCAAACTTCAGCGAGTCGACCTCTTTGGCCAAGTATGCCGCAACGGGAGAAAAAATATCCCTCGCGTGGAAGGTATTGCTCACCGGCTGCAGGAAATAATGTTCGGCAGTGATGTGCCGCACGTGCATACGGCTTTCTTTGGCGTAAACCAACGAGAGCACGCCGTTGTCCGGCGCCACGAAATGGTATTTATCGCTCGAGGCCAGAATCGGCCGCCGCGCTGTGCCCACGCCCGGATCGACCACCACAATGTGTACGGTTCGATTGGGAAAGTAGGAGTACGCCTGAGAAATGGTCAGCGCACCATCGAGCACGTCAAAGGCTTGCACCGAGTGGCAGATATCGACAATCTCCGCCTCAGGCACAATGTCCAGAATGACGCCCTTCATAACCCCTACAAAGTGGTCGTTGCTGCCGAAGTCGGTGGTGAGAGTGATAATTGGACGGTGCGCCAAAGCTGCCTCGTGGATTGAAGACGGAATCTTCCCAAAGAATCGAAAGTAATTGCTGGAGAGTACGGCGTCAAGGCACGGAGGTAATGAGGGGTGGGCGGCTGTAGGCCGGTTTGGCTGCAGCTTTATGTCGGGGTAAGTTAGGGATCCTTCGCTACGCCTGAAGAACGGCTACGCTCAGATGACAATGCGCATGGGAACAGTGACAATGGATAAAAGAAAACAGACGGCGGGCGAGTAAATCTTAATGCTACTGGATGTGTATATCGCCGGAGCCGGTGCGCACGGTCAGCATTGGTCCGCCGCTGCGGACCTTTCCCTGGATCGACTTATGCCCCTCCTGGACGCGCCCTTGGACGGTCATGGTGACGGCTGGGTCAACCTCCACCGTGCCGGAGCTGCTGGTGAGGTCGACATCGAAGGCCGCATTGTCGGGCAGGCGCACGTTCACGTTACCCGATCCGGTGCGAATTTCCCAGGCAGCGCCTTGTGTGCCTTCCGCAGTAATGTCGCCACTGCCGGTTTCGCCGCGAAATGATCCTTGAATGCCGCGGGCCCCGATGTTGCCGGAACCTGTGTGCAGAACGACGTCTCCCGAACCGATTTCTTCCAACTCAAGTTCCCCGCTGCCTGTGCTTCCCCGCAGCGAGCCAGCAATTTCACGAGCACGTACGTCACCTGACCCCGTCTGAAGGCGAATCTCTCCGGTAAGCTGCGAAAGCTTCAAGTTTCCCGATCCACTTTGCAGGTCGACGTTGCCGCGCGTGCCTTCGATGGTCTGATCGCCGGAGCCGCTGCGGGTGCGGACGGTGGTGTCGACCGGCACGGTGATTTCATAGTCCACAGAAATGTCGCGCGCGTTCACATAGTCAACGTGAATACTGTTGCCGTCCTGCCGGATGGGAGGGTGCTGCTCGATGTCCGATACGTCGGTATGCCGGTTACCGAACAGCCAGTGGTCTCCGACAAAAATCCTCCCGCGAACCGTGACCGAGCCCGACGCGCCGCTGTGCACAATAATGTCGCCGGAATGAGTCTGCACCTCCAGATCCACCGAGCCGCTGCCTACCTGAAATGTCTTCTCGAATGAGCCTTGTGGCGTGGAAGCGATCGCAAGGCCGGTGGCAAGCAGCACGACAGAGGCGACCGCCAGGAATGAAAACCGCGCTGATGGGGATTGGTTATTCATTTTACGTCTCCACGAGGTCTTGGGTGTTAGGTCTTAGGTCGGTCATCGGCGCCTATGTCGGACCGTACCCTATGCCTGACGCCCAAGACCTAAGACCCGAGACCTGATACTCAACTACTGCAGGACCACTTCCTGGTCCTCTTTTAGCCCGCTCAACACTTCGGTTTTCGCGCCGTTTGAGATTCCGATGTTGACGGCGATTTTATCCTTACCATCCTTGGCTTTCGGATTCGGGATCTCCACCGAAGCCTTCTTATCCTTGTCGTATAGGATCGCGCCTTCCGGAATCTGCAGCACATTCTTGTGTTCTTCGAGAATGATTTCCGCGTTGGCCGTCATCTCGGCCTTGAGTTCGCCGCCCGGATTCTGGATCGATACGCGTACCTCAAACGTGGTGACGTTATCTTTTTCTACGCCCATCGGCGAAATCTTGGTGACCTTGCCGGTAAAGGTTTTGTCCTTGAACGATTCCACTTTGATCCGTGCGGGCTGCCCGAGATATACGCGGCCGATATCGCTCTCGTCCACTTTGCCCTTTACATAAACTTCGCTGGTATCGCCGAGAGTCATCACAAGCGTGGCCGACGAACCCAGCACAAGGATCGAACTCACCGCGTCGCCCATTTCTACGTCACGCGAGAGTACGATGCCGTCGATGGGAGAAATAATGTCGGTATAGCTGAGCTGCTCCTCCAACTGCTTGAGGTTGGCTTGATCCTGCGCCACCTGCGCGCGCGATTGTGCAATCTTCGCCTTCAGCACCGTCACCTGCGCTTTGGACACATTCTGCTTGTTCAGCGACATCTCATAATTTTTTTCCGCATCATCAAGAGCGGAAGCAGAAACCACGCCATCTTTCGCCATGCCGACGGCGCGGTCATAGGCGCGCTTCAGGAGGGGAACGTCGGGACCTTCCGCATCGACTTTGGCTCGCTCGAAGTCGGCCTCGGAGCTGCTGAGGTTGGCCTGAGCCGCATCCAGTGCAGCCCGCGACTGCGCAACCTGCGCTTCAATCTCGACTTTGTCGAGCTGCGCTAGCAGTTGGCCCTGCTTTACCCGATCGCCGTAATCCACCAGCAACTTTTTCACGATGCCGCTAGCCTTCGACTTGACCTCAACCTTAGTGATAGGCGTCACTTTTCCCGTGGCCACCACGCTCTTGGCTAGGTCGCCCTTTTCAACCTTGGCCAGCTTGGTGGGGTCGATCTTGGTGCCGCCGCGCGTGGCCGCGAATACGCCAATCGCAATCAGCAGGACGATCGCCAGTCCAATGCCGCCATAAATAAACAGCTTGCGACGCTTCTTCTTATTATTTCCGTTTCCGTTCACGGCCGCCTCCTAGAATCGAAAAATCTCTTACCCGCCGGAGAGACTGAATAAGCCAGTCTCTTGCCCTCAGTTCCATGTACGCAACCACAAATGCTTTTGTTCCGCTGCTTTTGTTCTGCCCTTGGCCTAAATCTTGGGAGATGAACCTGGGACCGGCCCCGGTGATTTTGCCCGCCCGACTAAAGCAATTACCTTCCGTTACTTAGACCGCGCCTTGGGACAAATGGTTAGCTCTCCGGGAACGATTTTTTTAAGAACTGTTTTCATTCCGCCCCTCGTGCGACACGCGCATGCTCCCGCTGACCAGTGCTCGGTGCCCTAACCACTGCCTTTAGAATGCTAGAATTACCCATCCATGATCGCCTTTGTGCTGCTCCGGGTGTTGTTAATCCTTCTCCTGGTGGCGGCGAATGCGTTTTTTGCGGCTGCGGAATTTTCTCTGATCAGCGTCCGCGATACCCGCATCCAGCAGCTCATCGAATCCGGCCGCGTTGGCGCGCGCAACGTCCAGCGCCTTCACCTGCACCTCGATGAAGTTGTGAATGGCGTGCAACTGGGCATTACCATCGTCAGTCTCACCCTAGGCTGGATCGGCGAACCCATGGTCGCAGGCCTGGTGGGAAACCTCCGTTTTGTGCATGAGGTTCCGCACGCGGCCATTTACGCGAACGGCATCGCCATCGCCATCGCGTTCACGTTGATCACCTACATGCACGTGCTTCTCGGCGAACTCGTGCCGAAAACGCTGGCTCTGCAGCGCGCCGAGCAGATCGCCCTTGCCGTAGCCGCTCCCATGGAAGCGTTCATCACCATTGCGCGCCCTGTGCTATTTTTCATGCGCCGCTCCGGAGGTCTGGTCCTGCGCCTTTTCGGTGCACGCGATACCCGCCGCGGCGGCGCCGTCCATTCCCCAGACGAACTCAAGCTCATTGTCACCGCCAGCCGCCAGTTCGGCCAGATTCCCGAATCTCAAGAGGAGATGATCCACAACGCCATCGAACTCGACAGCATTACCGTGCGCGAGGTGATGGTCGCCCGTCCCGACATTTTTTCGCTTCCCTCCGATCTCACACTCGACGACGCGGTGAACCGCGTGGTCGAGGGCCAACACTCCCGCATTCCGGTGTACGACCCGCAGAGAGGGCCTGAGCATATTGTCGGCGTCCTTTATTACAAAGAATTGATTCGCTGGGTCCGCCTGCGCCTGGTCAATCTGAATCAGCCTCTGGCCGCGCGCATCGCCCGCATGCAGATCGGCCAGATCATGCACGACGTGCTGGTGGTTCCTGAAACCAAAGTCCTCGCCGAACTGCTCGATGAATTCAAACAGCGCCGCCGCCATCTCGCGGTTGTCGTCGACGAGTTCGGTTCGACCGCGGGCGTAATCACGGTCGAGGACATACTCAAGCAACTGGTCGGCGACATCGAGGATGAGTTCGACGTGGCGACGCCGGAGCCGGCACTCGAGAATGAGTCCGTGATGGTGCTCGAAGGCTCGGTCAACATCCGCGATCTCGAGACTCAACACGGCCTGCTCCTGCCCCGGGACGCCGGATTCGAAACTCTCGCCGGATTCATGCTCGCCCGCCTGCAACAGATTCCGTACATTGGCGAGTCTTTCGAGTATGAAGGCCACCGTTATACCGTCGAAGAAATGGAAGCCCACCGCATCGCGAAAGTAAAGATCGAGAAAGTGGAGAATGTTGACGGCAAAGCCAAACCTGCAAAGCCGGCCGGAGATTGAAGATGGTTTTTGGATACCGAAGCGTTAATCTCGCCAGCACTGTCATCCTGAGCGAAGCGAAGGACCCCATGTCGGCGTATACTACCGCCGGCTCCGCAAGAAGTTTCCTTCTCTGCCCAGTCGGGACTGGCAACTGGCAACTGGGTACTGACAACTGAAACTCCTCCTCCAACGCGTCCTTTACACCCTCCCAGTAATCTGGCTGGTAGTCTCCTTGGTTTTCTTACTAATCCATCTGGTTCCCGGCGACCCCATCCAACAAATGCTCGGCGAAGGCGCTCCGGCCGCCGACATTGCGGCTACGCGCCACGCCTACGGACTCGACACCCCGCTCGGCGAGCAATACATTCACTACTGGAAAGGCGTGCTCCACGGCGACCTCGGCCCGTCGTTTCGCTACAACCAAAGCGTGACGCGCCTGCTCACCCAGCGCTATCCCTATACGCTGCAACTCACACTGGCGTCGTTATTCATCGCGATCATTCTCTCGATCCCCGCAGGGGTGCGCTCGGCCCAGCGCCGCAATCGCTGGGACGACCGGCTGCTCAGCGTGGTCAGCCTCTTCGGCCTATCGTTCCCCAATTTCGCACTTGGCCCGATCCTGATTCTCTTATTCGCGATTAAACTCGGATGGCTCCCGGTTTCCGGCGCAGGATCGTTCGCAAATCTAATCTTGCCTGCCGTCACCATGGGCGGCGCGCTCGCTGCCATCCTGACTCGCATGGTCCGTACCTCCATGCTCGAAGAGCTCAGCCAGGACTACATCCGCACCGCCCGCGCCAAAGGCCTGCCCGAGCGCACCGTTGTTTACCGCCACGCTCTGCGCAATGCGATGATCCCCATCATTACCGTACTAGGACTGCAATTCGGCGCGCTGCTGGCCGGCGCGATCGTGACTGAAACCATCTTCTCCTGGCCCGGCATCGGGCGCCTCACGATTCAAGCCATCTCGAACCGCGATTACTATCTGGTGCAAGGCTGCATCCTCGCGATTGGTTTGACGTATGTCGCCGTGAATTTTTTGACGGATGTGCTGTATTCGGTGGCGAACCCGAGGATAAGGCAGTAGATATGCATCGTGGCCAAGCTGCCAAAAAGAATAAGCTAGGTTGCGGGAAGCTCAGCATCGAGAGGCTCAACCGCAGTGCCGCTGCCCAACTGCATAGGTCCTTCGCGCAAAAAACACGCTCAGGATGACAAAGCATAAAAACATGACAATTTATGAGTACTGACGAGCTGAATCCATGCCCAGTTTCCGCAGCTGCAAAGTTCATTCATCACAGACATCCCGCTCCAGATTTGTCATCTTGAGCCCCATGTGCTCCGCTGCCGTCAGAAGCCACCACGCGAAGGACCTATGTATTTTGTCTACATCATGACGAACCGTTCAATGACCTTAAATACACGGGAGTCACCAACAACCTCATGCGGCGGGTGCGAGAACACAAAACAGGAATTGGCTCGGAATTCACAACCAAATACAGACTCGACCGTCTAGTCTACTTCGAGCGCTTCCAGGACGTTCACAATGCGATAGAACGCGAGAAGCGGGGCTGGCTGCGAATCAAGAAAATCGCGCTCGTCGTTTCAGTGAATCCATCATGGAAGGATTTGAGCGAGGAGTGGTACGAGCGGCATCAATACCAGCCGCAGAGTGCCTAAGAGTTTTTTGCGAAGTGCGGGTGGGACGGCTAAGATTAGTTCACTCCCATGTCCACCGTCGCCATCTCGTTCCGCCGCTCGATTGCCGGAACCGCACGCCACAACCCACTCGCCGCAACAGGCGTGGTGCTGGTCGTCATCTTCGTAATCTTCGCTCTTTTCGCGCCGTGGTTCGCGCCGCAAGATCCCGCCGCCATCGATCTTCCCGCGCGTCTCGATGCTCCGTCGCATGCGCACTGGTTCGGCACCGACGAACTGGGCCGCGACATTCTTTCTCGCATCATCTTCGGCGCACGGATCTCGATGCTGGTCGGAAGCTGCGTGGTCGCGGCATCGCTTGCGCTTGGCCTCATCATCGGATCTATCGCTGGCTACTACGGCGGCGGGATCGACCGCTTTGTTAATGTCGTGCTGATGAATGCCTTTCTCTCGTTTCCAGGAATTCTTCTCGCCATTGCTTTTGTCGCTTTTCGCGGGCCGGGCATTTTCAATCTTGTTCTCGCGCTTTCGCTGGGAGGTTGGGTGGGCTATGCACGCCTGGTGCGCGGACAAGTTCTCGCCGCCCGCGAACGCGAATTCGTCGAAGCTGCGCGCGCGCTGGGCGCGAGCGACATGCGGATAATCGGCCGCCATATTTTGCCGAACATCATTCAGCCCGTGATTGTGCAGGCCGCCATCGGCATGGCCGGAGCCATTCTTGCCGAAGCCACCATGAGCTTTCTCGGACTCGGCGTGCCTCCGCCGACGGCGAGTTGGGGAGCCATGCTCAACGACGGTCGCGCCCACCTGTTCGACGCGCCTCATCTCGTGCTCTTTCCGGCGCTCGCTGTGATGCTGGCTGTGCTCTCGTTCAATTTCATTGGAGACGCTTTACGCGACTATCTCGATCCGCGGTCTCGCATTGAAGCCGGGCTGTAGACCGATCTGAGCTCGCCTTTGCACGTGCTATACTCCCCTGCCTGCTGGCGGTGAATTCCCGAACTGTATGTCGCGTGTCGAAAGATTTGCTCAAATCGTCGTTCTTTCAGTGATTCTTTGCTGTGCTTTTGTGGGCCGGCATTTGCCGGTCCGCCCGGATGGCCTTTCCTATCTCGATGTGGCGCGAGCTTACCTTCGTCACGATTGGTCCACAGCTCTAAACGGATATTGGGGACCGCTCTACTCAGTACTGATTGCGGTAATGCTACGCCTGACGCACGCGCGCGGACTCGATGAATTTGCTGCAGTTCGCGCCGTGAATTTCTTCATCACTGTTTTCTGTGTATACGCCTTCAGTAAGTTTTGGCGAGCGATCGCCCATTGGGGCAGGCACTACGGTACCGGAGACACTCCGCTAGCTGAGGCATCTCCCTTGGGATGGGTACTGTTGGGATATGTCTTGGTTTTAGCTAAGACTGCCTGGCTTGTAGATGAGGTGCCCCCTGACATTTTTGTGGCCGGCATCGTTTTGCTAACGATGGCGCGGCTCTTGAGTCTTGACGAGTTCAATCACGGGAGCGACACCCATGGCCTCTTCCCTTACGTCCGGTTCGGATTTTTGCTTGTCGTTGGTTTCTATGCCAAAGCCATTCTCTTTTATTTCGGACTCTTTGTACTGGCGGCGCTGGTGATTCAAGGCATCCGATCTCGCAACTATCGGGGTCCGATCGCCGCTGTGCTGGTTTGCACTGTGTTTGTGGCTCCGTTCGTGGTTTCGTTGACGCACGCGCGGGGCCATTTCACGGTTGGAGACAGTGGCTGGCTGAATTACACCTGGTTTGTGGACGGAACCGAGACCAGGACCTGGGCCGGGGATTCGGATAGTCACGCTCCACTTCCGTTTTATCCCGGACGCGTCACCTTAGATTTTCCGCGGGTGTTTCAGATTCCCAGGCTCGAAGGAGTCACCTATGCACCGTGGTACGATGCGTCGCGCTACGACAAACGCAGCCGGCCGACTTTACAGTTGCATGGTCAGCTGCGTCAGATCGCGACCAATCTCAAGTTTTTGAGGGAAGTGTTTCTTGGCACCGACGCGGCGCTAACAGTCTGTTTGATCATTCTGATCTGCAGCGAGCCGAGAGTCTTCCTGCGGCGTTTTGCATCTGTCTGGTTTTGCACGCTGCCCACCCTGATGGTGATCGGCATGTACGTGCTGGTTCACCTGGTGGACCGGTTCATGCTTGGATTCGTGCTGGCTCTGTGGGGCGTGGCTTACTCCCGCGTCTGCGTACCTGCCAACCTGCAGCTACTTGTGAGGCGCGCATTGCTGGCTGGAACCGTGGTCTATGCGGCGTCCACGATGCCGGGCGTCTTGCATTACCTGGGTTCGACTCGTACTGAGTCGGCAAAGCGCGACGAGATCATTGCGGAAGCAATGCCAGGTTACGGGGTTCGTCCTGGTGATTCTGTCGCGGTGATAGGGGAAGGCGAAGGGGCTTATTGGGCGCACTGGACGGGCGTGTCGATTGTCGCAGAACTTTGGACAATCGACTCCGCGCCGTTTTGGACGGGTTCTTCCGATTTGCAACAAGCAGTTCTTCGATCGATGCGAGAATCGGGCGCGAAGGTAGTGGTTTGGCGACGCGACGCAGAGAGGGCATGCCCGCCTGAGTGGGTTTCGTTACCGGAGAATTCAGGGTGTGTGAGTTTGCTGAAGCCGTCTCCGTAACATTATTCGAGCGGTAATGTTCAGGCAGCTGCTACCTCGGTACGAGCATCCGTTGGCGCGGGCACGCGGCCATCGCGATACCGAAGCAGCGGACGCTCAATCAGGTAGTAGGAGAAACATGCCATTCCGATCGCGGCCAGGATTCCAAATCGCATAGGCGATGCTGCATTCACGAAGGGCTGCTGCCACAGATAAAGGCTGTAGCTGATCTGTCCCAGCCACACTACAGGTGCGAGGTTCAAAATGCGGTAAGGATTTTGCACGACATGAATCAGAATTCCGGCGATTGCGGCGTCGAGTAATGGATTGAGGATAAACAGTATAAGAAGAGTCCGCGAGGTGGTCGTGCCGCTAAATTTGGGGATCGCGATCATCAAAATGACCAGGCTGGCAAACAATACTTTAGGGATCTTGGGCCAGCGCGTGGCAAACACTGCCACCAGACATCCTGCGGCCAAGCCGTCGGCGACGGAGGGGAGCCCAACTGACCCCACTTTGTGGATCCATTTGAAGTGGTATAGAGCAGCGTTGTATACCGGGGTGAAAGCCAACACGCCGAGTACAATGGCGACGCGGTGCCGGTGCCACTTCCGCAACACACTCGGCCAAAGGAAATAGAACTGCTCCTCTACACTGAGCGACCAGAGATGCCCGACCGGGTAAGGCCGCGAGAAATAGTTCACAACGTACAACAAGGCCGCTGCCATTTCGTAACAGCGCAGGGTATGCCAATACACCGCGAAGATGATTAACATGTAGAACAGCGCCGCAGGAAAAATCCGATATGCGCGCCGGATGTAGAACTGGCGCAGGTTGATGGTGGAAGTGTGATCGTGCTCCTTTAGAAGAATCGCAGTGATCAGATAGCCGGAGATGACAAAGAATACCCGGACGCCAACGCTGGCGTAGGTCTTTAGGAATTCGGGGGCGTAACCCTCAGCCGCCAGGTGCCCGGCTACAACCATCGAGATGGAGATGGCGCGCAGTCCGTCGAGGGAAGGAATTCGTTGTCCGGAGGTTGCAGAATAATTTCTAGTTGCGGCTCTCGGACTGTTTACGCCTGGTTTCATATGTTCTTTATCTTGTGCGCTGATCACCTCAGAAAGAACGCATAGTTGGGGCTGCCTTCGATCTTGCGCCAACCGGAACTCGGACGAGAACATCCGGCCAAGTCTATCGGTACCGGGCGGGAAGTGGTTCTGACCCCTCCGCCGGTATTGGCTACCACCACCTTCGCGCCGGCTTGAGAGAACTTTTCCAGAATCTCTGCTTGAACCGCTGCAGGCTCGCTCCAAAAAAGGCAGGTTTCGCCGGTATTGATTTCGGCGACGATATCAAACTGCGCCAGATAAGCCCAATAGGCGTCGTTATCGTAGCCGATTGCTCCTACTTTTTCTCCCGGTTGCAGGCCCATTCTCTGTAGCCCCTCGGCGGTCACATATTCCGGGGTAGCGTCACTATGAAAAACTTGAACGGACTCTCCGTATACAAGGTGGACCATGGCAGCAACCATTGCGAAAGATACCAGCGCGATGATTCCGCGAGATAAGGCTTCGACACGTGGTCTCAGTCTTACTCCGGCTAGAACTGACCCCCAGATCAGGAACTCCCATGGAGGCAAGAATCGGTCTTGGATTAGCGTCATGCAGTACATCGCCAGGGCAACGGCACCGATCACGATTAGATAAGCATAACCAGCGATACCTTTGAGGGTTTCCCAGAGCGTGGACCCAAGGAGGATCAAGAAAATACCTACGATCCAGGCGGTGGGATGTGCCAGTGCCGAGCCGAGCACGGCTATATCGTGAAAAAAGTGTCTGACGACGATCCCAAGCGAAAATTTAGGAGACAGTCCTTCGTTCCAGTAAGAAGGGTCATACCAGGGCGGATAACTCGATCGCAAGGGCCCATTGAACTCGTACACGGCAGGATGGTCGAAAAGTTGTCGCGTAGGATGTACGGGCGTGCCGGTACCTGGAGGAAGGCCTTGCCAATTTCGGTTTGGAAGATTGTAGTTGAACCATGCAACATTGAGTTTGCCGGCGTCCGAGTAAGTAAGGCGGCCTTTGGAATGTGAGAGAAGAGCAATTTCCGGCGCTGCAATCGCTATAAAAATCAGCAAGGCCAGCGCCATATACTTTCGCTGCTCTCGCAGAGCACGACGAGAAACAAGGACCATCATCGTCAGGAAAACGAATGCCATGGGAAAGAGAATCGCCTTAGCCAGATAACCAAATCCCAAGCAAATTCCAAACCACATGTACAGGGTGCACGGAGAGTTCGCGTCCGTTTCCATACGCAGCAAGAGCCCTGCCGCCAGGAGCACACTTGCCATCACCAGCAAGTCAGGATTGACCAGCAGCACCAACTCTCCCACCGTGGTCCAAACAAAGAGCGAATAACCCAAAATCCACATCTGAGATGCCGGTATGAGTGTGGTCTTCGGATCGAGTTCCGCAATGCTTGCCTGCCTGTGCCGTAGTAGAGACATCCAGAAAAATTCGAAGGCTGCCATGCAAGCCAAATACATTGGGAAAGAGAAAGTGTGCGCAACGGGAAATTCCCATCGAAGGGATGGCCTGACAATTCCGAGAATCGCCGCCAACAACCAAGGATAAAGCGCGCTCCAGTACGCATTGGTCACCATTGCCCAGTCATGGCGCAGGATGGCGCGGGCTAGTTCCATGTACGATCTGGGATCCGGACCGAAGGTGTTCCGGGCGAGCACGATCTCAACGACTGCCAATATCCCAGCCACGGAACGAAAGAACCATCGGATCGTAATGCATCGAGATTCCGTCGATGCAATCTCGTTTGCGTCCTGCGCGTCCGCGCGATGAACAAAACGTGAAGTCCAACCAACTGCCTTGTCGATTGCCGGCGTCAATCCGATATCCCCTCCCAAGAATCTGCGAAGGGAATCATTCTATCGCTTCGCCGCAACCTGGCCTTCGTCACGGATGTAAAGGGAGATGCTGCGGGCGAACGGGCGCTCAGCTACAACTTTCTGCTACTATGCTTTGCAACCATCCTAAGAAGGCGGCACTTTCCCAACGCTCGACGGCAGTCTCTTGATTGTTATGCATGGTCGAAGTTGTCAGAAGGCATGAACGATAAGCGTCCCAGTGAGCGTTCGCCGCTCATTCTCTGCATTTTGCTAGGCACAACTCAGGCCTGGATCAGCCGCTATGCGATGAATCAGGATGGAACGTCCTACCTCGATGTTGGAGACGCGTTTTTCCACGGCGACTGGGCGAAGGCGATTAGCGGCTACTGGAGCCCCATGTACTGTTGGTGGGTGGGCTTGGCGCTCCATGTGGTGAAGCCCTCGATTTGGTGGGAGTTCGTTACCGTCCAAGCGGTAAACCTGATCATTTACCTCGTGGCTTTATTCTGCTTTCGTTTTTTCCTTCATTCGATACTTCGCGCGCTCAGGGAAGAAGCGACGAACAAGATGGACGGCGCGCATCCATTGCCCGACTGGGTTCTTAGCTGGTTAGGATACGGAATTTTTCTCTGGGCTTCGCTGGTGCTGATCGATATTGCCGACGTAACGCCTGATCTTTTGGTTGCGGCTTTTGTATTCCTGATTGGCGGGTATCTTGTCGATTTGCGTTGTCACGAGTCTTACCCAAAATTTGCCATGTTCGGAATACTCTGTGGAGCAGCCTACCTGAGCAAGGCGGCGATGTTTCCGGTGGGTTTCGGCCTGCTCGTCATCTTGCTCTTCTCGGGCAAATTTTCGAAGCGCCGAGTGTTGGGCGTGATGTTGGCTGCCGTGATGTTTCTGGTGGTGAGCCTGCCGTTTATCGCCGCTCTCTCGAAGCAAAAAGGACGACTCACGTTTGGTGACAGCGGGAAGTTAGCTTATGCCAGCATGGTGAATCCGAATGTGCCGCAGAAACATTGGCAGGGCGATCCGCCGGAAGGCGGAGTTCCCAAGCACACGACAAGAGAACTTCTCGACCACCCTGCTGTCTTTGGGTTTGCTGAGCCAGTCGGTGGAACCTACCCGCCCTGGTACGATCCGTCCTATTGGAATGAAGGAGCACATGGGACATTCCGCCTGCGAGCGCAGATTCGAGTGCTCGTGCAGAGCGCGCGCAATTACGCCAAGATGTTCATCGATCAATTGGGGTTGTTCTCGGGAATCGGAATTTTTATTCTATGGGGTGGTGCGCCGACGCGGAGAGCAATCGTCTCAAACTGGCCGCTGATCGCGGCGGCTGCCCTCAACATAGGCCTCTATTCGCTTGTACTCGTCCGGCCTCGATACGTGGGCGGTTTCGTGGTGCTGTTGTTGGTGGCTTTTCTGGCCGGGATTCGTTTGCCAAGAAATGCAGATGCTGCGCCGCTGACAAAATATGTGGCGATCGCCGTGATGGGGACCATCTTGTTTTCAGTGGCGGCGAATCTGGCGGAGACGGCCTATGTAACCAATACCGTTTACGGGTATCCAACGCAGAGGGACGAGATGAGAGCAGCAGAGGGGTTAAAGGATATGGGGTTGCGGCTCGGTGACCCCGTAGCAGTGATTGGCGATGGGACGGTCGACTATTGGGCGCGCCTCGACCGCTTTAAGATTGTCGCGGAGATTTTCTCTCCAGAGGCTAATCAGGTGCAGTTCTGGAGTGAACCGTGGGAGCGAAGAAAGTCGGCCTATGAATGTTTGCGCCGCGCCGGAGCGAGAGTGGTTGTGGTGTGGTCTCCGCCACACGGCGCTGAACCCGGCTGGGAAAAAATTGCGAATACGAATTACTATGCGTATTTCCTGGCGAAGTAGTGAAGTAGGTCAGCGCAAAGGCCTGCGGCACAAAACCTGATACTGAGCGCCAAAAGGGAAGCTCGACAAACTGCTTTCCAGAAATCGCAGCCCTTTCAGAAATCGCGGAAAGAAGAAACAGTAGTCCGTCCGAACAATCTCAAACCCATGGTCCCGTAAAAGTGCTTTTGCCTGCGGCGGTGGAATCATCACGGCATCGTGATCGAAGACGCATTGTGACATGATGTATCGCGTTCCGAGATTCCATGGATTATTCTCCCAGAAGGAGAACAGTCCTCCCGGACGAAGCCGACAAAAGATGTATTCAACGGCAGAACCTCTCATCGACACTGGAATATGATGGAACACCCCGTTGCAATAGGCCAGATCGATGGATTCCATCTGGTTATAGTCGGCAAAACTCATGAACTGGCAGATTGCCGTTCCATTCCGCTTCGCCGCTAAATCGAGCGAGCGCAGCGAGATGTCGACTCCTACGACGCTTTGCGCCGCCAAAGCTGATTGCAACAGCTGTGATGTGTCTCCGATTCCGCAGCCATAATCCAAAATTCGGGACGGGCTCTCCTGCAATTCCTCAAGACATTGTGCAGCCCATTGAACCCGGCGGCTCGCGAAATAGTCTTTGTCTTCTCCGCTCAGCGAGAGCGCCTGGTTCAAGTCCGCATCGTAGGTATCGGCGTGAAGATCGAACTCTGTGCCACTCATCGATGCCGAAGCCCCAGGATGCTGAGAAAGAAACTTGAGAAGACAGTCTGCACGCCCAAGGTGAGGCAAAGAGCCGCTGGGATCACGAGCCGCAGCGTGTGGGAGATGTCTAGCGGCCCGAAACCTCGGACGCTCCAGAGATGCACGGCGTATATCGAGATCGCTAAACCGAGCACCGAAAGAAAGCTGCCCAGCACAAGGCCCCATTCGAGCGTCACGTAACGGAACATCTTGTCCATTAAAGGATCGGGCGGATGCAGACCCTCGAGGACGGCGAAGATCTTGGTAAAGACCGCAAATGCGATGGCCTGGAATCCCAACAACACGGCGATAGCGGCGTAGAGCAGCGTGTGCACGTCCAGAACCGCAGCGCCGACTCTTCGTGGCGAGGGAAGCAGCCACGCACCAACCAGCAAGCCGATGAACATGAGTGCAAGACCAGGATACAAAAATAGCCAACGCGGACTGTAAAGCAAAAGAAACCGAAGATGCCGCCAACCGTCGCGCCAGGTGCGCAGGTGGGGCGCGCGGCTGCGGCCGTCCGGCATGAGCGGAGTCGCGACCTCGCAGATGGGCATGCGGAATAGCGTTGCTTTGACGATCATCTCGCTGGCAAATTCCATCCCAGTGGTTCGCAACCCCATTCGCGTGTAAGCAGCCTTGGTAAAACCGCGAAGTCCGCAGTGGAAGTCACCGCACGGGCTCTTGAAGAAAAGTTTCCCGATCTCGGTGAGTACCGGGTTGCCTAAATAACGGTGAAGCGGAGGCATGGCGCCCGGCTGAATGCCGCCCCGGAAGCGGTTGCCCATCACCAGATCGTATCCGGCTCGAAGCTGTTCCAAGAAACGCGGGATGTCGCCAAAATCGTAGCTGCCGTCGGCGTCTCCCATCACGATGTATTTGCCTCGCGCCGCCGCAATTCCGCCCATCAGCGCGTTTCCGTAGCCTTTTCGCCCTACCGTTACTAATTGTGCGCCTGCACTCTCCGCGATCAATTGCGAGCCGTCTGTGCTGCCATTATCGGCAACGATAATTTCTCCGGCGATGTTTGCGACACCCATCGCAGACTGGATCTTCGCGATACAAGCTCCCAAAGTTTCCGCCTCGTTGAGGCATGGCATCACCACCGACAGTTCAACCTCGTCGTGGGCCGGAGTCGCGAGGGGAACAACGAGACTTCCAGAGGTTGCCCCTGCACTCATCCGAGCTTCTCCATGTCAAAAATTCTAATCGCGAACATCCCTGGCCTTTACGAATTTGCGGTGTTCTGCCACTACCCACTCGTTAAAATGGCGCATTCCGTGCGAATGTGGCTCTACTTTTCGCAGAGTATACACGAAACAATTCCAGCTCTTTATTCCCGAGCATTCGTTAAATAAGTTTCGAAGACGACGCCTAAGCCGCTGGAAACATGGCAGATCGACTTCTTGATATATATTGCAATATGCAATATAACTATCACGATTTGGAATATGAAACTGGGAGAAAAAATTCGTTACCTGCGAGAGGTCGAAGGCTCGCTGCGCAGCCTGGGCCGTCCCATGACGCAGCAGGAGATCGTGAAGGCAGTGCGCCAGGAACTGCGCAAGAGCATCAGCCAGTCGTACTTGTCGCAGATCGAAAGTGGTGCGCGGCCGCATATGACGCAGTCATCGCGTTCGTTGCTGGCAAAGTTCTTCAAGGTGCATCCCGGCTTTCTCGTGGATGATCCCGAGGGCTACCACACCGAGCTGACCTCGGACTTGCGCACTACCGAGGGCCAGCTCGATGTTTGGCTGCTGCAGGGCTCGGAGCGATTTGTGAGCGACCCGGAAGTGAGCGACGTGCTGATCAAGGCCGCGCGCGAGAAGGACACGCGCCGTTGTTTGCTGTTGCTGGGAGCGATTCTCGACACGCCAGGCTTGGCCGAGCGCCTGCTCGAGGCGTTGCGACCGGAGTTAATGGCGAACGACGCACAGCGACGTGAAGGCCATCGCGAAAATCCTCGCAGCGGGATTCGAACTCGCGAAGGCAGCGCGGAAGGGAGGCGAACCCGATGAATCACACCATGACGTGGGCGGATTTCTATCTGATCTGTTTTGCGGTCGGCTTCTGCCTTAGTTTCTTTTCGTTTGTATTCGGAGGGGCGCGCACCGGGCGGCTACATCTGCCGCATTTCCACGGGTACGTGGGCGGCGGCCATGTTGGCGGAACGCATGGGGCGGGGGTATCTGCACATTCCTCCGTTGGCCCGGGGAACGCTGCGGCTGCAACTGGCGCGGCGCCGAATCATCCACACGTGCACGACGCGGGAGTCTCGCCGTTCAACTTCGTCACGCTGACGGCGTTTCTCGCATGGTTTGGTGGCACAGGATTTTTGCTCACGCGCTACTCGGGCGTGTGGGTTGGTTTTGGTTTGCTGGCGTCGATTGCGAGCGGGCTCGTGGGTGGAGGCATCGTGTTCCTCTTCCTGAGCAGGGTGTTGATTTCGGGCGAAGAGAGCATGGACCCGGCTGACTACGAAATGGTGGGCGTGCTGGGCCGCATTTCGAGTTCAGTCCGCGCAGGAGGAACCGGAGAAATCATTTACACGCAGATGGGGACTCGTCGGGTTTGCGGCGCGCGCAGCGATGAAGGCAACGCGATTGCGCAGGGAACCGAGGTTGTGGTCACGCGCTATGAAAAAGGAATCGCCTACGTGCGCTTGTGGAGCGAGATGTCGGGAGAAGACAGCTCCGAGGCCACGGGCGCCGTTGAGCTCTGATTTTGTACGGAAGATTCGTTGAAAAAAGTTTGTTAGAAGGGTTTGCAACAGGAGGCGTTATGCCAGAAATGTCACGCATGGTTGAGATTTGGATTTTTGCCGGGTTGGGAGTGATGGTTCTTCTGTTCTTGATGAGCGGAATGGCCAGGCTATATCGCAAGGCGGGGCCGCACGAGGCACTCATCGTGTACGGCCTGGGCGGGACGCGCGTGGTGCAGGGACACGGCACGCTGGTGCTCCCCATGGTGCAGATCTGTCGCGATCTGTCACTGGAGCTGATGTCGTTCGACGTGGCGCCGCAGCAGGATCTCTACACCAAACAAGGCGTCGCGGTGACAGTCGAGGCGGTCGCACAGATCAAAGTGAAGTCCGACCGCGAATCCGTCCTAACGGCTGCGGAACAGTTCTTGACCAAAACCGATCAGGAGCGCGAAGGGCTGATTCGGCTGGTGATGGAAGGGCATCTTCGTGGAATCATCGGGCAACTCACGGTGGAAGAGATCGTCAAGCAGCCGGAAATGGTTTCCGACCGGATGCGGTCCACTTGCGCTGAGGACATGAACAAAATGGGGCTTGAAGTGATTTCCTTCACTATCAAGGAAGTTCGTGACAAGAACGAATACATCACCAACATGGGCAAACCGGATGTGGCGCGCATCAAGCGCGATGCCGATGTTGCAACTGCGGAAGCAGACCGCGACACCGCGATCAAGCGCGCGCTGGCACAAAGGGAAGCGGCAGTGGCCAAAGCGCAGGCCGATCAGGAGCGCGTGCTGGCGGAGACGTTATCCCTGGCCAAGCAGGCCGAATCGCAACGTGATCTGGAAGTGAAGAAGGCGCAATTTCTCGAGGTCACGAAACGCCAGCAGGCGCAGGCTGATAAAGCTTATGACATCCAGACCAACATCATGCAACAGCAGGTGATCGCCGAGCAGGTGAAGGTGCAACAGATCGAGAAAGAGCAGCAGGTGAAAGTGCAGGAGGCGGAAATCAACCGCCGCGAGAAAGAACTGATCGCGACTGTATTGAAGGGCGCGGAAATCGAGCGTCAGCGGATTGAGACGCTGGCTGCGGCCGAAAAGCAGCGCCTGATCGCGGAGGCCGAAGGTCATGCGTCGTCGATACGAGCGCAGGGCGAGGCCGAAGCAGAGATCATTTTCAAGAAGGGCGAATCGGAAGCCAAGGCCATGAACGTGAAGGCCGAAGCCTATCAGGAATACAACCAGGCTGCGGTGATCGACCGGCTGTTCAGCAGCATGCCCGAGATTGTTAGGGCGCTGGCCAGTCCGCTTGCGAACGTCGACAAGATCACCATCGTCTCGACGGGCAACGGCGATGCATCCGGAATGAACAAGATTACCGGTGACATCGCCAAGATGGCGGCGCAGGTGCCGGCGCTGTTCGAGACGCTCTCGGGCATGCCGCTATCGGAACTGCTGGGCAAGGTGCGGCAAATCGGCGACCACACACCGAAACCGCCAGTGGTGGAGGCAGGGAAGTAGTTTTCTGTGGCTCGTGTGGGGACGGGCGCATTCGCCCGTCCCGCCTAGCGTAGCGAGGCGCTGGAGTGGTTTTATGGCAAACAATTCGAAGCACACCGGATTGGGGATCGCACTTGGAGCAGCTCCGGGTGCGGTTCTTGGAGTATTGGCCGGACACATCGCGATCTGGTTGGGCGTCGGGATTGCGATCGGGATGGTGCTCGGCGCGACGGTTCGCCGCGGGGAACAAAAGTTGCCCGGAGTGCGCAGCCATCCATCAGAAGCATGAAGGAAGAAGGCAATTGCAGGAATAGAGAGATGGCGACAGTGCGCGGATAGTGGTGAGAATGCCTTGCGGAGTCGATGGGGGTTGAGGAGAAAGCGATTCTTCGACTCCGTGGCTGCTTCGCTTCGCGAATCATCCGCTCCGCTCACGATGACAAATTGTAATCAAGAGGAAGGGAGTCCATCATGGCATTACTGGAACGCGTTTCCACGTTAGTGAGGGCAAATCTCAACGACCTGATCGATAAGGCCGAAGAGCCGGAGAAGATGATCAAGCAGGTGATTCTCGA
>CAYOVU010000201.1:0-8464 GCA_964407505.1 uncultured Acidobacteriaceae bacterium
TTGAGGCGGTCTTCGAACTCACCGCGATATTTTGCTCCGGCGAGCATCGCGCCGAGATCGAGCGCGACAACGCGTTTATTTTTGAGAACTTCGGGCACGTCGCCTGAAATGATGCGCTGTGCCAGGCCTTCGACGATGGCAGTCTTGCCGACGCCGGGCTCGCCGATCAGTACAGGATTATTTTTGGTGCGGCGAGAGAGCACCTGAACCACGCGGCGGATTTCTTCGTCGCGCCCGATTACGGGGTCGAGCTTGCCGCGGCGAGCCTGCTCCGTGAGGTCGCGAGCGTAACGCTCGAGCGCCTGATACTTGGCTTCGGGATTCTGGTCGGTTACTTTTTGCGAGCCGCGAACCGAGGTCAGAGCTTTCAGGATGGCATCGTGGGTAGCGCCGTGGCGGGCGAGAATCTGCTGCGCGGCATCCTGCTTGAGGTGAGTGATGGCGAGCAGCAAATGTTCGGTGGAGACGTATTCGTCTTTGAAATTTGCAGCCTCTTTGAAAGCCTGCTCCAACAGTTTGTTGGCCGCGTTCGAGAGCGTAGCTTGCGCAGCTTCTCCGGAAACCTTGGGAAGCTTTTCGATGTCGCGATAGACGTCGCTCAAGACGGCTTGCGGGCCGATGCCGATCTTGTCGAGCACGGGCGAAACGATTCCCTCTTTATCTTCGAGCAGGGCGGCGAGCAAGTGGAGCGGCTGCAGCTCGGGGTTGCCGTGCTCGGAGGCAAGGCTGGTCGCGTGCTGCACTGCTTCCTGCGCTTTAACGGTAAATTTGTCCCAACGGATGGGCATGGGAAACTCCTAGGCATTTGGTAATTGGGTAATTTTGTAATTTGGCAATTTGATTCCGAATCATCGTTGCACGATTGCCAAATTGCAAAATTAAAAAATAACGGGAAGCAGCGATTTTGCCGCTTCCCGTCAAGAGCAAGTCGAGCTTCGCTCGACTGGACAGCCGAGGGCGGCTGTCCCTACATGAGCATTTTGTTACGCGGCTTTGCTGGGGCCTTTGGCGTCCAGGGTTTTCTCCGAGCCGGTGCCTACGTTGACTTTGATCTGCTTGGGCTTGGCTTCGGCTTTCTTGGGCAGAGCGATCTTCAAGACGCCCTTGTCGTAGTTGGCTGAGACTTTCTCGGAGTCCACGGTGGTGGGCAGATTGAAGGTGCGGGTGAAGCTGCCGTACTGGCGTTCCACGCGGCGATAGTTCTCTTCTTTCTCTTCCTTCTCGATCTTGCGCTCGCCGTGCACGGTGAGGGTGTTGTTCTCGATGCGAACATCGATGTCTTTCTCGTCGATTCCGGGCACTTCAATCTTCAGGGTGACGCTATGCTCGTCTTCGTAGACATCGACAGCGGGTGCAAAGCTCGAAGTGGTCAGAGTTTCATCCCGGCCCTCGGGGCTATAGGACTCACGGAAAACGCGGTTGATGCGGTCCTGGAGGGTGGCAAACTCACGGAAAGGCTCGAAACGGGTTAATACGGTCATGGTAATTGATCTCCTTCTTGTGCTGGTTCTTAGGAATTTCGGCAACGCCGTTCATAAACTTAGATGTGTATTCAGCACAAAAGAAGCATAAAATATGAGTGTGTTTATGTCAAATATGTAATCATTATTCATTTTCATTATTTTACGTTGGCAATGAGGCATTTTAGATAGGCAGTTTCGGGCAGATTTAGAAGAATCGGATGATCTTTGGCTTGTCCCCGGACCTCGGCGAGACGCAGGGTGCGGTGGGCATCTAGGGCGGCGGCGACCAGCATTTCCAGGAAATCGGCCTGGCCGACATGGTAAGAGCAGGAGCAGGTGACCAGAATCCCTCCGGGACGAAGCATTTTCAGGGCACGAAGGTTGAGCTCCTTATAGCCGCGGACGGCGGCATCGAGGTCACGTTTGCTCTTCGCAAAGGCAGGCGGGTCGAGGACGACGGTGTCGTAGGCTCGGCCGGAGGCGGCGTAGTCCTTAAGTAGGTCGAAGGCGTTGGCTTCCATCCATTCGATCTCCTGGTGATTGTTTTGAAATTGGTTTTGATTGAGCGCAGCGTTCTGCTCGGCGACCTGGAGTGCGGGCAGGGAGCTATCGACGCCGGTGACATGCGAGCACCGCCGCGCCAGGTGAAGGGCAAAACCGCCCTGGTAGCAGAAGACGTCGAGAGCCTCGCCATGGGCGTACTGGGCGGCGGCCGCGTAATTTTCACGCTGGTCGAGGAAGGCTCCAGTCTTTTGGCCTTCGAGGGCCTCGAAGTGGAACTGAATACCGTTTATCGTAAAGATGGTTGAGGTTTTCTCACCCTGGATTAATCCGGATGCTCGCGGAGGGAGTTCTTCCAGTTGGCGGACTCGGGAATCGACGCGCTCAACGATTGAAGCTGGGTGAAGCTTCGCGGTCAGCTCTGAAGTGAGAACGCCGCGCGTCGCTTCGGCGTCCATGGCCTGAGTGAGGATTTGAATCGAAAGAATGTTGCCATAGCGATCGACAATCAGGCCTGGAAGAAAGTCGGCTTCGCTGAAAATCACGCGATAAGCGTTGGTGTCATGAACGAGGGGCTCGCGATAGGCAATCGAATCGGCGATTCGCTGGCGGAGCAATGCTGTGAAGTCGGCGACCGGCTCACGCGAAATAAGCCGGATGGCAATTTGCGAGGCGCTCGAATATAGAGCCGTGCCGAGGAATTGTCCGCGATGATCGGCGACCGCGACCAGCGAGCCGGGCGGGATTCCATTAGCCGAGGCAATGTCGGAGCGATAGACCCAGACGTGGCCGTCTTTCAAGCGCGATGCGCCACGGGGTGAGACCGTAACAGTGGGTTCGGAGGGTGCTAACTTTCGAGACATGCATCTGATTATCGCAGCGTGCCCCCGGGAATCACAGATTGCCAGGCAGTGACGGCAGGTCGAGCTTCGCTCGAGGACAGCCGAGGGCGGCTGTCCCTACATAAAGACTGTTAGCTGGCGGCTTGCTCGGAAGGAACGGCTACGGGAGCGCCAGACTTGGCAGAGGTGCGGGACCTCATCTCATACTGCGCCGCTTCCAGATCGACGTGAAGAGAATCGAGGGCGGTCATGGGCATTTCGGTGCCCCAGGTTTCCATTTCGGCTTCGGTCCAGTTTCCGTTGAGGCGGACCGCGCCGGTGATGTCTTCGGGAAAAGCGTGGCGGAAATCCCCTTCGCGAATGAGAATATCGCCGATCAGCCGGCCGGTTGCCATGTCAAAGATGCGGCGGCTGGCTTGGCCAGCAGCGTTATTCAGGCAGATGAAAACTTCACCGGCATCGCCGTAGTCCTGGCGATAGTACCAGGCCTGGGGAGCGTCGATTTTGGGATGATGGCGGCGCGAACGCTTGTGCTCCGGCTCAAGCGCCTGCATTTCATTGGCGGGATTAAAGTAGAGCACGCGCTGGCAGGAATCACAGACCACGGTTTGCTGACCGGTGCGAACTTCGTTGTAAGTCTGAGGGCGCAGCATGACCTGGCATGCCATGCACTTGTGATCGCGCACCTCAGAGATGCCGCTGCCGCGAAATTTTGAAACCCGCTCGTAGTGGCGAAGCAAATCTTCGCCGACGCTTGCCCGCATCTGGTCGCGCTTGGCACGCCACTCGATGAGTTGCTGTTCGTCCTCTGCAGTGCGCTTGCGGGCCTCTTCTTTTTCTTTCTCGATCTCGGCGGCCTCAGCCTTCAGTTCGGCCTGAGCGGTCTTCACCTGCTTGTCGCGAGCGTCGGCATTCACCATTAATTCAAGTATTTTGTCTTCGGTGGCAGCGATTTCTTTTTCCGCAAACTGAATTTCGTGAAGCAACGCTTTGTATTGCTCGTTGGTTTTTACATCGAGCGACTGGTCACGGTATTTGGAAATCTTGCCGCGAAGGTCGCTGATAGCGGTATCGTGCTTGCGGCGGGCGGCCTCGTCGGCCTTTACTGCAGCCTGCGCCTTCTCGAGTTCGAGTTTAGTGCCGGCTAGCTTCCGTTCGATGGCAGCGACACGTTTGGGTAGTTCGGCGACTTCGTCCTGCAGGCGGCGAATTTCCTTATCCGCTTCTTGCAGGCGCAATAGGTTTTCTATTTCTAGAAGCATCCCGAAGGGCTCAGCCTTGATTCTAACACGCGGAAACCGGGGTTCCGGGAGGAACTCGCGCATCTAAATCTAGTCGGCTCCTGTTCATTGCGGCAGTTTAATGAACGGGTGGAGTGCGGGAAGAAGGCAATCGAAAGGCTATGCCCGGAGTTCCTATTATTTGTGTAAACTCGTTCGTTCACGCCGTGGCTGTCCGACCGCTCCGTTCCCGGGGTTTAATGGTGAAAAATCAGAACTACCGTTTTGTTGTTGCAGCGGCTGTTTTTTCGTTTCTGAATCCGCTAACACTTTTGGGGCAAAGCCCTGCGCCGGTGAAACCGCTAACGATCGAGGCGATCTACGCCTCCGGCGGGCTGACCGGGCGCGGTCCGGAAACGATTGAGTGGAGTCCTGACAGTAGCAAGCTTTCGTTCATCCTGCGCGACGATGACGGAGAAAACGGAGAACTGTGGAGCGTGGATGCCGCCACCGGCGAGAGGCAACTCTTGCTAGGCGCTGCCAAGCTAGGTCCGCTTGCACCCGATTACAGTGGGATCAAGGACGAGCGAGAAAAGGAGCGACTCACGCGCTACCACGTATCCCCGTACATTTGGGCGCCGGATTCAAAGCATCTTCTTTTTGCTCCGAATGGTCAGCTCTGGCTTTTTGATTTGGCGACCGGCACAGGTTTGCAGTTCGCCGCCGCGTCCGACCCCATCGGCGACCCGAAATTCTCTCCTGACGGCGGTCACGTTTCTTACGTGCGCAAACATAACCTTTACGTTCAGAAAGCGAATGGTGCGGGCGAAAAACAGCTCACCAAAGACACCGGAGAGAATTTGTTTAACGGCGACATCGATTGGGTCTATGCGGAAGAACTCGCGGTTCGCAGCAATTATTTTTGGTCGCCCGATAGCAAAGAAATTGTTTTTCTGCACATGGACGAAAGCAAGGTTCCGACCTATCCCATCACCAACTGGATGCCCACGCATCCGACGGTCGATAACGAAAAATATCCCAAGGTTGGCGATGCCAATCCTTTGGTGAAACTCGGAGTCGTCGATCCTGACAACGGGAAGGTGCGCTGGATTTCTCTGACCAAAGACGAGGAGGCCTACATCCCGCGCTTTGGTTGGGTTCGCGAGGGGTTGGTTTGGGCGGAGGTTCTCAATCGCAGCCAGAACCAGATGGATCTTTATTTTGTCGATGCGAAATCTGGAAAGTCTGCGAAGGTGCTTACCGAGGCCAGCCCGGGCGCGTGGATCAATGTGAACGACGACTTCCGGGTATTGAAATCTGGCAATCGTTTTCTGTGGTCGAGCTGGCACGATGGGCACACTCACTTGTATCTATACAGCTTTGACAAGGAAAATCCGCTTGCCGCTGCCCGGTTGGAGCGCCAACTCACGCAGGGAGATTTCGAGGTGCTGGGAGTGGAAGGCGTGGACGAAGCCGCGGGCACAGTGTTTTTCTCGTCCAATAAAGACGATCCAAGGCAGCGGCAAATTTTCTCGATCAAGCTGGATGGAACCGATTTGCAACGGCTGACTCGTGACGAAGGAATTTATTCGGGCGAATTTTCGGACGACGGCAAACACTATGAGCAGACGTTCGTTGGCCCGCTAGCCCCTCAGCAGGTTTCACTATGCGCTGTGGGTGGAGCATGCATTTCGCTATGGAAAGCGCGCGATGAAGTTGTGGAATATGGAGTGCGAGCGCCGAAGTTTATGGAGTTTAAGGCGGACGATGGGACGACGCTTTATGGCAGGCTATTGCTTCCGCCGAATCCGCAAGGCGGCAAGATTCCGTTGATCGTCTTCCTCTACGGGGGGCCGGCGGCGCAGACGGTTCTGAAAGACACGCCCAATCCCTTCGATGAGATTCTGGCGCGCGATGGATTCGCCATCTTTTCCGTAGACAATCGCGGCACCCCGGGGCGCGATCGCAAATTTCAGACGGCGATTCGACATGAATTTGGCGCGGTCGAGCTGAAGGATCAGCTTGCGGCGCTGGATCAGCTTCTCGCGCAGTATCCACAACTGGATAAAAATCGGCTGGGAATTTGGGGATGGTCGAATGGCGGTTCGATGACACTTTATGCGATGACGCATTCGGAGCGCTTCCGCGCGGGAGTTGCAGTGGCGCCGGTCACCGACCAGATCAATTACGACTCGATTTACACCGAGCGTTATATGGGCTTGCTGAAGGAAGATCCGGCGGGTTATGCTGCGTCCGATGTGACGAGAGGAGCCGCAGACCTGCATGGCGCGCTTCTGCTGGTACACGGCACAGGCGACGACAACGTGCATTTCCAGAACAGCGTGCAGATGATTGATGCGCTGGTCAAAGCGGGCAAGCAATTCGGGCTGATGATTTATCCCAACAAAACCCACGGCATCGCTGGAAGCGAAGCGCGCGATCACCTGTTCCACATGATCGAAGAACACTTTGAGCGAGAGCTGAAATAAGCGGGAGGAGCTTGGGGAGACGAATTAAACGGGACGAGTCAAATTTGACTTCGAGCTCAGGTTGATAATTCTCAATCACGACTTCCGTTTGTCGGGCTTGCGGGACGAACTCACTCGCGTGTTTTCTCTCGAAGCGCTTTCTCTGGAGGAGGAAGATTCTTTGGATGAGCTTTCTTTGGCGGAACTTTCCTTGGAGGCGCTCTCTTTCGAGGAACTGTCCTTCGAGTTTTCCTTGCCCGAGCTATCGGACTTGGACTTGTCGTCTTTTTTCGACGCCGAATTGCCGTCATCAGAAGACGACGGGGCGTGAGACTTGTTGGCGTAGTCGGTGACGTACCAGCCTGATCCCTTAAACTGCACGGCAGGCGCGGAGATCATCTGCTCCACCCGGCCGCCGCACTCCGGGCACTTCTTGACCATCTTGTCGGACAACTTCTGAATTTTCTCGAAGCGATGACCGCATTTTTCGCACTGATATTCGTAAAGGGGCATGAGTGTTGAGACGGTTGCTGCGAATCTTCCTAAATTTGATTCTAGGGGCGGGGGTTTGGTGGCGTCAATGCGGAGTGGGGGGTGGTGTAAGGAGACGGCAAAATGCTCCCTCCCCCTGATTTGACCTATGCCTGTTCTGTGGTAAACGACTCGCTAAGATGTAGGCTTCTTCAACACCTTATCGGCCCCGATCTTTGCCAGTGCGAGGACAATTCCTGAGCGGGTGAGGATGGCTCCTTCCCACTTCTTCGCTGCTGCTTGCATCAACATTGCAAGGTCTTCCTCTGACATTTTCACCGTAACCGACAGCGTCCTTTTCCCGGCCATATGCAGACATCGTCACAGGCAATCCTTTAGACAGCAAGGTATCTGATAGAATGTTAAGTGTCCTTCAGGCTACGACTAAAAGTGCCGGAATACGCCTTATTTGTTCGACTTCTCGCGGAGCGCGTGTACAGCGCCACGCTTCCCACCGGGCAATTACGGGACGCCGCCGACTTCCACGCGTGGCTTGTGCAAGTAAGCCAGATCGCAGAACAGTCCGGCTCGCTGCAAGAGTTGTTCGAACGAATTTGAATTCATGCTGGGCTCTTGTCGCAAACTGGTTCCACGGCTCGCCCGGTCTTTTCTTGGCTTGGCAATCCTTTAATAGCGAGGTCTGTAAGCGGGCTTGCTGATCCACGTTTGGCGCATCACAGAAATTACTTGTGGCATCTTCGATAGCTTTTGTACGACAATGCAATCCGGGCCAACCGAAGCCACGCTTTACCTTCATGCATCCCTGCTGCCGCAAGCCTCATGTAGTTCCAGCCGTCCTGCTTCTCTGCTCCTGGCACTTCGTTGCTCCCGCGCTGAGTTCGGCCACTCAAACGATGCTGATCGTCTCTAACAACTACGTAGTCATTGCTGCAGACAGTCTCTTCACCGGGGAAGTTGCGCGAAATGGGTGCAAGATAAAACAATCGGGCACCTTCTTCTGGACCGCCGAAGGCGTGACTAACAGTACTGATGGCCGATTTGATATTTACAACATTATCTCGCGCTCTGTTCAAGGACAAGGGTCCACGTCCGATGTGCTGGATCGGGCAGGACTCCAGATTGGTCCGGCATTGCAACGAGAAATCCCTAGACTGAAACGCGAGGCACCTTCGTTTTACCGTCGGGCAAAGGATAGCGGCGTTATTCTCAAATTGGCGGCTGCTCACCCCACGGGAATAGGCGTTGAGGGCTACGTCAAAGAATTTGCGATTGGCAGCGATGACAGAATTAGCGCTGGACCAGCTCACTCATGCGGCGATCTCGATGTTTGCAGGTTCTATACGAGTCCGGAGATTAGGCAATATGTACGGACGCATCCCGACATATGGAGCGCCGACATTGCATGGGCCGTGAATCTGCTCCTCGGGTTGGCCATCGACGCTGATCCGCAAGGAAGCGCTCGACCAATCAGCATTTTG
>CAYOVU010000202.1:0-16611 GCA_964407505.1 uncultured Acidobacteriaceae bacterium
GGCGCCGGCTGCTGTCTATCTGACGCAGCGCTACGGAAACTTCACTTACACAATTCCCGGGCTCACGCCTGGCGCAAACTACGAGGTTCGCCTGCACTTTTCCGAGGGCTACTGGACCGCGGCCGGCAAGCGCGTCTTCGATGTCAGCATCAACGGCACGCAGGTGCTGACCAACTTCGACATCTTTGCCACAGCGGGCGGCGAGAACAAGGCCGTTGTCGAGCAGTTTGAGGAGTCAGCTAATACCTCCGGTCAGATCGTGATTGTCTTCACCACGGTCACCGACAACGCAGCAGTCAACGGAATCGAAATTCAGACTGCTGCCCCTTGCACCACCGCTCCTTCGGCTCCAACCGGCCTGACGGCGACGGCAACGTCCTCCAGCTCTATCGCCTTGAGCTGGACGGCGGTGACTCCTCCAGCTAACTGCGCTATCAGTTCCTACAGCGTTTATACCAGCGCGGGTACGCTGGTCGCAAGCGGAGTGACGGGTACAACCTACACTGTAACCGGCCTGACGGCATCGACCACTTACACCTATTACGTGAAAGCAGTCGATTCTGACGGCACATCGCCGGCCTCGGCTACGGCCAGCGCTACCACGTCGGCTGCCGGCGGAGGGACCGGCAATTGCTCGGGGGTCGCAAACATCACAGTCGGGGGAATCACCTATACTCCGCAATGGTGCCAGGAATTCAATGGTGCCGTGGGGCCGCCCGACACCACGGTGTGGAACTTCGATCTTGGAAACAACGGCGGCTGGGGCAACGGTGAAGCCGAAGTCTACTGCGGGCCTCCGGGATATGCGGGCAATCCCTCCGGGTGCCCCACAAACTTCAGCACGGCCACCAGCAACGCCTACATCGACGGCAACGGGCATCTCGTGATCCAGCCTTTGGAAGTCGGTGGAACGTGGTATTCCGGCCGCATGCAGACGGAAGGGAAACAAAACTTCACGTACGGTATTTTCGAGGCCAGCATCGAGCTCCCAAATACCACCAACCAAGGACTGTGGCCCGCATTCTGGACTCTGGGAGAGAACATCTCGACCGTTCCATGGCCCACATGCGGCGAAGCCGACATCATGGAGAACTGGTCTCCACAGGTGGATGGCGGAGCAGGTACGACGGGCAACAATTCCACCATCCATACGATGGATACAGGAGGGGATGGCATCGGAGCGCGTTATACCTTCCCCAGCGGCCAGGCAACTAACACGGCCTTTCACACCTACGGGATCATCTGGACGCAGAACGAGATGCAGTTCTTCGTGGACAATGCATCCGCACCGTTCTTCACGGCTACGCCCAGCATCCTTCCTTCGGGAGATACCTGGCCCTTCAACCAGGGAATCTTCACGATCTTGAATGTGGCCGTGGGTGGCACGCTCGGTGGCTCGATTAGCGGCCTGACGAATCCCGCCGGGGTCATGATGGTGGATTACATTCGCTGGTACGTGCCGAATTAAAGGCGTGTTCCACCGCTGTCCTGCGCTCGCGATCAAGTTAGGCTGCAACTCCTGCCGGCTTGATCGCGAGTCTTTTTCGCACGCTCAGGGGAATGCGCTTCGAAGGAAAAATTCACCGGTGAATCGTGGAATGATTCGAGTGATGTCCTAGAAAAAATCCCGCAAAAAATACCCCGTACACGGCAAGCAGAATGGAAACAGTTTTCCAGGTCGCGTTCCGATTCACACTGAAAAGACTGGAGGTGACGGAATCGGTGAACGTTATACCTTCCCCAGCGGAGAAGCAACGGACACTGCCTTCCATGCCTATGGAATAGTTTGGACGGCAAACGAGATGCAGTTCTATGTAGACAATGCATCATCACCGTTCTTCACTGCGACCCCCAGCATTCTTCCCTCGGGAGATACCTGGCCATTCAATCAAACGATTTTCACAATCTTGAATGTGGCAATCGGTGGCACCCTGGGTGGATCGACCAGCGGCCTGACCAATCCGAGCCCATGTTGGTGGACTACGTTCGTTGGTATACGCCTCAATAGAGACGCCGCCATCGCGGTCACTTCGCGAAGGCGAACGTCAGGTCAAGGTCACCACTAATGGGATGAGGGTAAGGCATCGTCAGTAGCTTACGACAAATGCCTTACCCTCAGACCAGATTGTTATTCCGTTCAGCAGCGTCAACGACAACGCAAAACGCGAGCGTGCTGACTTCTGGCGTTGGCTCGTGGCGTACCGCTTTCAAAGCCGTCCGATTCTTATGCGAGTAATCGCTGCCCACGCGGCATCTACGGATATCCAGTTATTGCGTGCCCCTCGCGCACTCAGACGGTTCATCGCGGACATTGATCGCAAAGCACGGTCCTGAGTCCTTGTTTAGGCTCCTGACAGCTTCACTCAGTTCGTAACTCTTGGGAGCAGGGCCATAGCAGCTCCCTTGCAAGGGAATGCGCCCGCTCCGCCCCTTAGTAGGCAATTGCTGGTGGAAACGTTATGGGCAAGAATCTGAACGGGAGATTGCTGCCGGTGGATAGCTCAACAAAGTATTCCGCCCAAGTCCGGGAACTGGCGATTACGTACTTTTCCAAGGATAGCGACCCAGTGCGCGCGCTCGATGGCATTAGCATCGACATTGGCGCTGGAGAAATCGTTGGGATATTGGGAGAGTCGGGTTGCGGGAAGAGCACTCTGGCAGGCGCATTGCTGCGACTGCTGGCGCCGAATGCAAAATGCAAGGGCGGGACAATCCTGATTCGCGGCCGCGAACTACTGAAGCTATCTGAGAAGGAGTTGCGTTTCATCCGGGGGCGGCTGATCTCGCGGATCCCGCAGGACCCGGCCCTAGCGCTCAATCCGGTGATGACTGCTGGTTCGCAGATCGGTGAGGTTCTGCGCGCGCATTGGGCAAGCAATGCTCAGCAGCGGCGAACGCGGGTGATGGAATTGCTTCAAGAGGTCAGCTTCGATCCTCCAGAGCAAATCTATTCTGCATATCCCCATCAACTCAGTGGTGGACAGAGACAGCGAATCGCAATCGCGCAGGCGATAGCGTGCAGACCAGCTCTTCTGATCGCCGATGAGCCTACGAGCAAACTGGACGCAGCGCTGCAGGGAGAGATCATCGCGCTGCTGTCGCAGATTCGGCAACAACACGGGACCGCGATTCTGCTAATCAGCCACGATCCAGCGTTATTTGCCGGATTTGCCGATCGCATCACAGTGATGTATGCCGGTCGCATCGTGGAAGCTGGGAGCAGCGCCGAGATCCTGGGGAGACCGCTGCACCCCTATACTCAAGCCCTCATTCGACTCATGATGCCGCCTGTGGTTGCGGGATCAAGAGTACGGACGCGCCTTCCGGCGATCGAAGGCGAACCCTTCGATCCAACTTGCTTTCCAGTGGGTTGCCGGTTTGCTCCACGCTGCGTCGAGCGCATGGACGTTTGTTCACGCCGCTATCCGGGCGAATTCCTGCCCGAGCCTTCACGCCCTGTGAACTGTTTCAAGTATGGGGAGTAAATGGTCAACTCATTTGCCTGCTGACTTGTCAAAAAGCGGAGAACTAATCCAAAACCTGCTGCTCGTAAAAGGACTCTCTAAAAAATACGTCCGGGGTGGTCTTTGGCGAAAACGTGTGCCCGTCGTCGCCGTAAGCAATGTCGATTTCGAGATTCCGAGTGGGCAAACGTTGGCGCTGGTCGGAGAATCGGGATCGGGAAAATCCACCGTAGCGCGCTGCGTTACGCGCCTGGAAAGGCCGGATGCCGGACAGATCCTGATTCATGGCACAAACATCGCGCAACTGCATGATCGCCACCTGGCTCCTTTTCGCACTGGCATGCAGATGGTGTTTCAGGATGCAGTTACCGCGATGAATCCCCGCTTCTCGGCCCTTGAGGTCGTCGAGGAACCTTTGCTGATCGATGATCTTGCGGGCCATGGTGGCCGCAATCGAAACGACCGTCGCGATTTAGTCTGCGCCCTGATGATTGAGGTTGGGATCTCTCCCGATTGGATGCATCGATCGATATTTCACTTCAGTGGCGGACAATGCCAGCGGCTCGCGCTGGCGCGGGCACTCGCTTTGCGCCCGCAGCTTCTGGTTCTGGATGAAGCGCTTTCAGGACTTGACCTATCGACTCAGGCTCAAATTGCCAATCTATTGTTCGAACTGCAAGCGGCTCGTTCCCTGACCTATCTTTTGATTTCCCATGATCTGGCCCTGGTGGCACGGCTGGCTGACATGATTGCAGTTATGTCTGAAGGAAAGGCGGTCGAAGTCGGCCCAACCCAGCAGATCATTTCCAGCCCCAAACATGAGGCGACGAAGAAGTTGCTGGCGTCGGCGAAGACCGCTGCATCGAACCTTGCGGCCATCACCGGTGGAGTTGCGTGAGTTACCTCGCACACAGGCTGATACGCGCGGTTCTGTTACTGATCGGAGTGTCGGCACTCTGCTTCTTGTTCACCGAAATGGCGCCCGGAACTTTCTTTGACGAAATGAGGTTGAACCCGCAGATTTCTCCGGAAACGATTTCAGCGCTG
This sequence comes from uncultured Acidobacteriaceae bacterium, assembly GCA_964407505.1. Lineage (GTDB taxonomy): Bacteria > Acidobacteriota > Terriglobia > Terriglobales > Acidobacteriaceae > Sulfotelmatobacter. Next base: position 4,512 of record CAYOVU010000202.1, read on the forward strand.
CGCTCCCGCTACGGCTTGGATCAGCCCCTGCTAGTGAGGTATGGACGCTGGGTGAAATCCGCTCTGCACGCCGATTTTGGCTATTCCATCGCATACAACGTACCCATCGCGCCGTTGCTGTGGAGCCGGGCGAAAAATACTCTACTGCTTACGACCACGGCGCTGGCGCTGACGTGGCTGATCTCTGTTCCATTGGGAGTGCGGGCGGCCAGCAGGCGCGGAGGGCTGTTGGATAAGGCGGTCACGCTTGTAAGTTCATTCCTGGTTTCTGTCCCCGAACTTGTGATTGCTGTGGGCCTGCTCGCGGCCGCGGTTCGTTGGCGGATTCTGCGCGTTGGTGGAATGATGTCGGTTGATTTCGAGGGCCTATCTACCTGGGGGAAACTGCAAGATATCCTGTTTCATCTGGCCCTGCCGGCGCTGATCCTGGTGCTTTGCGAAACAGCCGTGATCGTGAGGCACGTTCGCACCAGCGTCCTCGAAGTGCTGGACGCTCCTTATGTCCAAGCCGCGTGCGGATTCGGAATCAGGCCAGGCAGAGTCCTCTTCCGACACGTACTGCCCGTTGCCGCTAATACCGCCATTTCGCTTCTGGGATTTTCTCTGGCCGGACTCCTCAGCGGATCGATGTTGGTTGAGGCGGTGTGCGGATGGCCTGGCCTAGGGCCTTTGATGCTGGAGGCAACGCTTTCTCGAGATCTCTATCTTGTCATCGGAGGGATTATGTTCTCGTCGCTATTCGCAGTCGGCGGGGGACTGATTGCCGATATCATGCTGCTCGCATTGGATCCGCGAATTCGCAGAGAGGGATCGGATGCGCAGTAAGACCGCTAGCCTAGTTGCCGCACTCGCGGGATTGCACCTCATCCTGCTGTTCGCTGGTTTTGTTGCGCCCTACGATCCCGCCACCCAAGATCGCGAACTGCCGTATGCTCCGCCCACGCGACTGCATTTCGAAGACGCCACTGGATTCCATTTGCGTCCGTTCATTTACGCCTCGATGCAGGTGTTGGACGGAGATCAAGCCGGAAGTTATCAAGAAGACCGGACCCGCGCTTATCCTGTTCGCTTCCTGGTTCGCGGGTCAAGTTACAAGCTTCTCGGCCTTCACGGAGCATCTGTACATCTGTTCGGCGTCGCCGAGCCAGCGAAGATCCTGATTTTTGGGACAGACGGCTACGGACGGGATGAATTCTCTCGCGTTTTATTCGGCGGCCAGATTTCGGTTGCGGCAGGGATCACGGCGACCTTCATTGCGCTGCTGGCAGGAGGCATCTTCGGAAGTGTTGCGGGTTACTATGGGCGCTGGATTGACGAGTCGTTGATGGGAGTGACTGAGCTTTTTCTTTCGTTGCCCTGGCTTTATTTCCTGCTGGGTGTGCGCGCATTCTTGCCGCTGCATCTGAGTGCGCTCCGCACTTTTTTTCTCTTGACAGGCGTGATCGGATTGATTGGCTGGGCCCGGCCGGCCCGACTGGTGCGGGGAATCGTTCTCAGCTCGCGAAACCGCAACTACGTTCTGGCAGCACGGGGTTTGGGCGGATCCGATTTCTACATTCTGCGGCGGCATATCATGCCGAAAGCCCTCGGGGTACTGATAACACAGGCGGCGCTGCTGGTTCCGCAGTATATCGCCGCTGAAGTGACGCTCTCCTTCTTCGGCCTCGGAGTTAGTGAGCCGGTGCCGAGCTGGGGCAATATGCTGAGTGCGCTGGAGCAGTACAGCGTACTGGTTTCCTATGGATGGCTGCTGGCTCCTGCAGGCGCTTTGATCATTACTTCCGTACTCTATGGTTACCTCGCTGATGCACTCCATTCCGGTTAAAATCTAAAACATCCCAGGACACTTTTCTGTGGGGTAAAGGTCCGATATGAAGCGAATTGCTGGCCTAACCCTGCTACATGTGTGTCTACTCGCCGGTGCATGTTTTGCTGCAAAGGTCATTCCCGAGGCGGCGAAACCCGGAGAAGAACTTGCGCGGATGGCTGACGTCTCTGGCCGCTACGGCGGACACTTGACCATTGGCCAACGCTCCGAACCGAAGACGCTCAACCCAGTTATGGCTACCGACGCGGTTTCACGCGAGGTGATTGGGCGTCTTATGGGCGATCTGATCGAGATCAACCGATCTTCGCAACAAACGGAGCCCGCGCTGGCGAAATCCTGGAAGATATCTTCCGACGGCCGGACCTTTACCCTGCAACTCCGCAAGGGGATTCGCTTCTCCGACGGGCTTCCCTTCGATGCCGACGACGTAGTTTTCTCTTTCGGCATCTACATGGATGAGGCAGTGGACTCGCCGCAGCGCGACCTGCTGATCATCGACGGCAAGCCTATCACAGTTACCAAAGTAGATCAGTACACCGTACGATTCGTTCTGCCGCGCCCCTACGCGGCGGCTGAGAGATTGTTCGACGGGCTCGCGATGTTGCCCAGGCACCTCCTGGAGAAGCCTTATCGCGAAGGCCATTTCGCACAGGCGTGGTCGTTGAATGTGCGAACCTCGGAAATCGCCGGGCTGGGTCCGTTTCGGCTTAAAGAATACGTACCGGGGCAGCGAATCGTGGTGGAGCGAAATCCTTTCTATTGGAAGGTTGACGGCGAAAACCAACGGCTGCCGTATTTAGACGAACTCGTGTTTCTGTTTGTAGGCACCGAAGACGCGCAGGTGATGCGCTTTGAGGCCGGTGAGACCGACATCGTCAGCCGGCTCAGCTCTGAGAATTACAACCTGCTGGCGCGTGAGAAAGCCCGTATTGCCTTGCAACTCGCCGATATGGGACCGAGCCTTGAATACAACTTCTTGTTGTTCAACCTGAATGATCTTGGCGCGAAGAAACTGGACGAAGTTGCCAAAAAGCAAGCCTGGTTTCGCGATTTAAAGTTTCGACGGGCAATCTCGGCAGCGGTCGATCGTGAGTCGATCGTGAACCTTGTCTACGGGGCGCGCGGGACGGCCTTGTGGGGCAACGTTGGGCCGGGCAACAAGTTGTGGATCAATCAAGCGATCCCGCATCCGGTGCGGTCAATCGAGAGAGCTCGCGAGTTACTGCGATCGGCTGGCTACAAATGGAACTCCGCGGGCCAGTTGCTGGATGCCAGTGGGCAGCGGGTCGAATTCTCGATCATCACCAGCTCATCCAACAGCCAGCGTATGAAGATGGCAACTCTGCTGCAGGACGACCTCACGCACCTGGGTATGCAAGTGCATATTGTTCCTCTGGAATTTCGCGCCCTAATCGACCGCGTATTTCAAAGCTTTGATTACGATGCCGCGATCATGGCGCTGGGCGGCGGAGATGCGGACCCGAATCCGGAGATGAATGTGTGGGCCTATTCGGGGACATCGCACTTATGGCACCTCGGCGAGACTCAGCCGGCAACTGACTGGGAACGCGAGTTAGACCAATTGATGCAACAACAGATGGTCACGCTTGACTATGCCCGGCGCAAGAAGCTGTATGATCGCGCGCAACAATTGATCGCGGAAAACCTGCCGTTTATTTTCCTGGGGACGCCCAACATTCTTGCGGGCGCGAACAGCCGGGTCGGCAACTTCCATCCCGCAGTGCTTGATCCTTACACCTTGTGGAACGCGGACGAGCTTTACGTTCGCACTCCGGTTCTGGAGAATGCTGGCGTTCGATGACCGGAACTGCCACAGGAAGGCAAAAGGAACGGACGGCGAACTCTTCCGACTCGCAGCTGATTGGTCGCTGCCTGCAGGGTGATCAGGAAGCCTGGTCGGCATTGATCGACAAGTACAAGAACCTCATCTATTCGATTCCAATCAAGCTTGGCATGTACCAGGATGCAGCGGACATCTTTCAGTCCGTATGTGTGGACCTGCTTTCGGAGCTGCCGCGACTCCGCGAGCACCGTGCCTTACCGAAATGGCTGATGCAGACCTGTTATCACAAGTGCCTCCGACACCAGCGTGCCGCCGACAAGTTGGTTGAGCTTGAGCCGGAGGACACAGACGGCGACGCCGGGCTTGCTGTCGGCCGCGCCGACGATCTCCCTGAGCACATGCTGGTGCAACTCCAGCAGGAACAAATTCTTCGCGACGCTATCTCGGAGTTGCCTGAGAAGTGCGAGCAGATGGTGCGGTTGCTCTTCTTCGAGCTTCCGCCACGGCCCTACCAGGACATCGCGGACGAGTTGGGCATGGCGACCGGTTCGATTGGGGCGATCCGGGCCCGTTGCCTGGCGCATCTCAGAAAACACCTTGAAAAGAGAGGCTTCTGAATGGGCGTCCAAGCGGTTCAGAAGACCGAATCGGATGCGATGATCGAGCGCCTGCTCGCACTCGACGATGCCTCCGGACGCGCCCGGTTGGTCACCCAGTACCCCAGCGCCGCATGGGAGGAAATCGTAACGACTCTCACCGACAAAGTTTGGCAAGAAGTTCGAATCGATACGCATCGCGCCAAAAGGCTGGCGGATGCTGCCTTGAATGTCGCCCAAACTCTTGGTAATCCAAGCCTCATTGCTCGCAGCTTCCGCGCACTAGCAAATGCCATGTACGCGCTTGACGAGCATGGTGAAGCCATTCAGCTGCACGCGCAGGCCATCGCTCTATTTGAGCAAACCGGGGAAGACGTTGAGCTTGCCCGAACTCTGAGCGGCTCGATTCAGTCGTTGCTGCTGTTGGGCCGGTACGATGAGGCGCTGGCCGCGGGAGAGCGCGCGAGTGCAATCTTTCGGCAACAAGGCAACACCCGCCGTCTGGCTCGCCTGGAAATCAATATTGGAAACATCTATCACCGGCAGGATCGATTCACTGAGGCACTTGCATATTACGAGCGCGCATACGAGCAGATGCTGGCTCACGACGATGCCGAAGGGCTTGCAGCGGTTCTGAGTAACTTGTCGCTGTGCCATATCAGCCTGAACGATTTCCCCAAGGCGTTGGAGCTGCACCAGGTTGCGCGCCGGCACTGCGAACGGAAGAACATGCCGATTCTGGTTGCCTACGCCGATTACAACATCGCCTACCTGTATTTCTTACGCGGAGAGTATGGCCGCGCGATTCAAATGCTTCGGGATGCATCCGTCAGCGCCAAGAAAGCAAACGATGCCTATCAACTCGCGCTCTGCAATCTTGACCTTTCCGAGATTTATCTTGAATTGAATCTGAGCGACGAAGCCGGAGAACTAGGACGGGCAGCAAACGAAGCCTTTCACAAGCTGGGTTTTGGCTACGAAGCTGCCAAAGCTCTGGGCTTTGCGGCGATTGCCGCAAGCCGCCAGGGACAGGCATTTGAGGCAGTCAAACTGTTTGCCGCGGCCAAAGAAATGTTTGTTCGCGACCAGAACCAGGTTTGGCCTTCCCTGATTGACTTATACCAAGCACTGGTGCTGTTCACCGAGGGTCGCCTGTTTGAGGCGCGGCGGCTTTGTGCGGCGGCGCATGTATTCTTCCGAACCTCGCCGATGCGGGGAAAGGCGGTGCTGGCAGAACTCTTGCTGGCGCGAATCACATTACGGCTCGGCGATGCGGCTCTCGCGAAGCAGCACTGTCAAACCGCGCTGGCCGATCTGGAGAATCTCGACTCGCCGACGCTCCTCTATCAGGCGGAGTTCCTGATGGGCGAGGCGGAGCGCGCAACTGGAAATGAAGACGCGGCGTATGCAGCTTACGGCCGAGCCCGCGCGGCAGTCGAGCGTCTACGCAGCAGCTTGCGAGGAGAAGAGCTGAAGATCGCTTTCTTCGAGAACAAACTCGAAGTCTACGAGAATCTGGTCGACATTTGCCTGCGCCGTCCGAATAGTTTTGCGGAGGCATTCGAGTACATCGAGCAAGCAAAATCTCGAACACTGATCGATCTCCTCAATCAGCCAGTACACGTGCCAACCGCTGCCGATCCCGGGCAAAGCGAACTCGTGCGATCGATCCGCAACCTCCGCGAAGAATTGAATTGGTATTACAACCTGATTGAGCGTGAACAACTGCGTCCAGAGGAGCGCTCGCAAGAGAGAGTGCAGCAACTCGAGCAACAGGCTCGTTCACGGGAAGCCGATTTTTTGCGCGCCGTGAAAGAAGCCACCGTTGCCGAGGCGAACGAAGCCGGAGTGCAAGTCTCCTCTGCTATGTCAATGGAGCAAATCCGGTCGGCGCTTCCCAGCGATACCGCGTTGGTTGAGTTTTTCTGTGCGCATGATCGCAGCATCGCATGCGTGCTGACCCGAGACAACCTTCAGGTCTGCCAAGTGACGGTGCAAATACGAATTCAAAAGTTGCTGCAGCTTCTGCAATTCCAGATGTCGAAATTCCGCCTCGACCCCGAGTATGTTGCAACTTTCGGCCAAGCGTTGCTGGAATCAACTCAGGCACATCTCAAGAGTCTGTACCAAGAGCTCATAGCACCGATCCGGCATCTGCTCGAAGTTCGGCACATCGTCTTTGTACCGCACGGATTGCTTCACTACGTTCCGTTTCATGCCTTGCACGATGGCGAATCGTACCTGATCGATCGATTCGCGATTTCTTACGCGCCAAGCGCCGGCGTTTACGCACAATGCCAGACGAAGCCGGTTACCGCCGCCGGAGATTCTCTCATCCTCGGTGTGCCCGACGAACGGACGCCCGCCATCCGTGCGGAAGTGGAGGCGCTCGCTCGAATCTTGCCGAACGCCAAGCTATTTCTGGGCGACGATGCGACGGAAGATGTGCTGCGAACCTATGGGCCACGGAGCAAGTCGGTGCACATCGCCACCCACGGATACTTTCGCCAAGACAACCCGATGTTTTCCTCAATTCGCCTAGGGTCATCGCATCTCAGCCTGTACGACATGGCTCATCTGCAATTGCCAGTTGAGTTGGTGGTGCTTAGCGGCTGCGCCACTGGACTGAATGTGGTTACGCCCGGGGACGAGTTGATGGGACTGGTCCGTGGCCTACTGCAGGCGGGAGCGCAATCACTTGTCTTGAGCCTGTGGGATGTCAATGACGATAGCACTAAAGAGTTCATGGTCGAGTTCTATACCGAGCTGCAGCAAGGGCATTCGAGAGCTGATGCGATGCAAACAGCGTCTATTCGCCTGCGGGAGCATCGGCCGCATCCCTATTACTGGGCTCCTTTCTTGTTGATAGGAAAGGGGTAACAGGAAATCACATTTTATTTATCGCGAGCTGTATTTTCTGAGTCCCTGCAATCCCTTTTGTAGTAAGCCCCAAGTTTGTACTGAAAACCCCAAAGCACAATGAGGACAACAATGGAGCACTTTTCGGAGCAGCCCTGGGTTGATTTTGTCCGCGGAGTCGGCGCAGCCGAGGTTAGCAGAGACATCAGGACACATCTCGACGCGAGCTGTCCAAAATGCAAGACGGCCCTCGATGCCTGGAGCCGAGTCCGAAAACTGGCTACCGACGAAGCTGCGTTTACGCCGCCGGAGAATCTGGTGCGCGTGGTGAAGCTGGGCTTTGCCGGCAGGGCGGCGCACCAACCGAAGAAATGGACTCTAGCCAACCTGGTTTTTGACAGCTTTGCACAGCCGCTACTGGCGGGTGTGCGCAGCGGCGAACTGAATATATGGCAAGTCATCTACGAAGCTGAGGGTCTGACGGTGGACTTGCGTTTCGGCCGCCGTACCCACGCCAAAGTAGTGCACTTAATCGGTCAAGTGCTGGACAAGCAAGAAGTGCGAGCCAGGCAGAACGTAACCGTTGATCTGTCGACAGAAAAAGATCAGCTGCTCGGCACCACCGCGGCCAATGCCTCGGGGGAGTTTCAGATGGAGTTTGAAGCGAAGGAGTCGCTCTGGTTGTCGATCAAGGCGGAGAGCCACAATACGGTGTGGATTCCATTGACAAACCTGAGATAAAGGTAACCAAACCTAAATTACCAAAAGAAGCAGAACGAGTTACTTCAGAAAGAGTACGGGTGTAAGTGGAAAATACTAGGGTTCCACTCTACACTCGCAATCTAGGGTATGGGTGAAAAGGGGAAAATAATGGGCAAGTTAGAATCCAATATGAGTCTGAAGCGCGCGGGCATTGTAGCGTGCCTGCTGCTACTGCTGACCACCTTTTGCGCGCCAGCGGCACAGGCACAAACACGTCTGATCGTGCGCGACTCGCTCGGACTGCCGGGCCTCAACCTCACCTGTTTGTTGACGGGCTGCAAGGTCGTCACAGGCCTTGGCGACCCCAACGGACAGCTATTCCTTGTGACTTTCCCCGCTATTCTAAATCCAGTGACGTCCCTGCTTCGTCTCAATCTCCAGACAGGCATTCTAGATGTGGAAGTGGACCAGCCCGTGAATGCGGTGCCGGCGTATGCCTTTTCAGATCCCTCGTATCTAACCGACAAGGTGCCGACTTCCTACTACGGGGCGACGGTGTGGCATGGTTACATCGCACAGCCCGCGAATCAACTGGTGCGCACAGCTCAAACCCAGGCGGCATTTAACGTTGCCGGCGCCGGAACGACGGTGGCAGTCATCGATACCGGCGTCGATCCCACCAATTCGGTTCTGAAAAATGTTCTGGTCAACGGCTACGACTTCACCACCAACACCAGCGGCGGTTCGGAGATGAACGACGTTCAAGCCGATCCCAATTTGAGTGCGGCGCAACCTGCAACGCTGGACCAGCGCACAGTCGCGGTGCTCGATCAGCGCACCGTGGCAGTGCTGGATGGCGGCTCGTATTCAGACTTTGGCCATGGGACTATGACTGCTGGCATCGTGCACCTGGTCGCGCCCGAAGCCAAGATCATGCCGCTTAAGGCGTTCACCGCGGCCGGCACCGCATATGACTCCAACATTCTGCGTGCCATCTACTATGCCGTAAGCAACGGCGCCAAAGTAATGAACATGAGCTTCAATTACACGAGTTACTCTCCGGAGCTCGCAACCGCTATCAAATATGCAAATAGCCGTGGTGTAATTTCTGTCGCATCTGCCGGCAACAATGGCGAACACACAATGGTTTACCCCGGCGGGCTACCTGGGGTTATCGACGTCGCATCGACCTCGAATCTTGACGTCCAGTCCACATTTACGAACTACGGCGTCCCGCCAGTGTTTATGGCTGCGCCGGGAGAAGGCGTCGTCACTACCTATCCCTGGGGAACTTATGCCGCTGGCTGGGGCACATCATTCAGCACTCCCTTCGTAGCCGGTACAGCAGCTCTCATGCTGGGGACTAACGGTAACTGTTCCAGCCTAACTGTTCCCTTCGGTTTGGCGAATGCTGACTACATCGGAAATGTGAATCTTGGTTTCGGACGCCTGGACACATACCAGGCACTTGAATCGTGCCATCTGTTGTAGCAAAGAGTGAACGGAACACGGCCCACGACGAATATGGCGGCAACTCTAAATCCGGGTCTGGATTTGTCTGGGCTCGTGCTCCGGGTCAAGGAACTGGAAGAGCAGCATCTCGCTTTCCGCAACTCTGTGGTTTGCGCGTTTAACCAGATGCTCGACCTGAAGGACATCAACACCGGAGTCCACAGCACGCGATTGGCGGAATGGGCGCTGCGCGTGGCTCGAAAGATGGAGATTCCGGAGGAACGCCTTTACCAGGTAGAAGTCGCCGCGTTACTTCACGACGTCGGCAAGATCGGTGTGCCCGACGCGATCCTAAGAAAACCGGGCGCGCTCACGCCCGAGGAACGCGCGCTCATTAATCGCCATCCGGAATACAGCTGGTCAATCCTGCGGCTGTTCCCCGGCCTCGAAGAAGCAAGTCTCTATGCCTTGCACCACCACGAGAGCGTGGACGGAACCGGCTATCCTGCCGGGCTCAAGGGCAACGACATACCGCTGGTTTCCCGAATCATTTGCGTGATCGACGCTTTCGACGCGATGATCTCGAATCGCTGCTACCGGCAGGGCCTTTCGCACACAGAAGCGATCGCGCGCCTGCACCGCAGCAGCGGTACCCAATTCGATCCTACGATCTTGCGGGCATTTGTTCCGATCGCAGAGCAGGAAGCCGCCGACGTTTTTGCAGCTGCGGGGACGAGCATGTCGGCAGTATTATAGCCCTGCCGGCGAGCCTTCCTGTTGGCTCCAACCTCGGGTTTGTCGGTTCGTGAAGCTCACGCCAACAGCGAATTATGAACCGGAGCCGCGGTCATGTGCAGCGCTATTCGGAAGGTTGCACCTTCGCCAGGGCGGCTGTTGACTTCGATCAAACCACCATGCTGGATGATGATCCAATTCGCGATGGTGAGGCCTAGCCCCGCTCCTCCCTGCTCGCGACTTCGAGCCTTATCTGTCCGGTAGAAGCGCTCAAATATCTTGCGGTGGTCGTCTTCCGCAATTCCGACACCTGAATCCTGAACTACGATCACGGCGCTTTCGGTGTTCCGCTCAAGTGACAAATGCACGGAACCCGGAGAAGGTGTGTATTTGAAAGCGTTGTCGAGGAAAATAGCCGCCACTCTTCGTAATGCAGCCTCGTCGCCCATAACAAATAAATCGGCGCCCTCGATATCCGCCGTAAATTCAAGATTGCGGATCGTGGCCACCTGCCTCCACATCTCGACGCCGCTGCGCAGAGTATCGCTTAAGTTCACGGGCTGCATGTGAAGCATTTCGCGGCCCGAGTCGGCGCGAGCCAAAGACAACATTTGTTCGATCAGCGTGGTTGTACGTTCTGCTTCCAGCAAAATATGGCGCAAGGCTTCTTTATACTCGGCAATTCCGCGCGATCGGCGCAGCGCCAGCTCGGCTTCGGTGCGGATGAGAGACACGGGCGTTCTGAGCTCGTGCGAGGCGTCGGCGGTAAATTGCGTGACCCGCAAGAATGCAGCTTCAATACGCTCCAGCATTTCGTTCAACGTATCGGATAGTCGCTGCAGTTCATCGCCGGTGTCGATTTTTTGAAGCCGGCTGCCGAGATTGGCTCCGCCGATGTCGCGCGCGGTTCGCACTAGCGCATCCACTGGCGACAACGCCCTGCGGCTGAGCCAATATCCACCAGTGGCAGCCACCAACAGCAGAAGCGGAGCAAACAGCAGAAGATAATCACGGAAAGTTGAGAGGGTCTCGACCACATCGTCCGTTGGGATGCCCATTTCCACCGCGTAGGAGTGGCCATTCGCCTGCAGGATCTGCACGGCGAAGCGGAAGGTTCGGGCGCCGAATCTTCGGTTCCAGAACTTGGCTCGACCGCCTCGGCGTGGAAGCTCAGGCGCCAGCGCGTGGCTTTGCAGAAAGGCGGAACGATAGATCAGCTCATTATTTTCGGCGGTTACTTGCAGATAATCGCCGGGATGCTCGATGGCATAGGCTTCGCTTACCTCTTCCTGCAGCTTGGCAATTGACGCATCTTTCTTCTGCGCCTCGAGAAAGCTCTTTAAGTCGTCTACCTGCGCTTCGAGACCATCATCGACCAGGTCATAAAGATGATGCCGCAGGATAACCCACATGCCAGCACCAAAGATGAGTTGTGCGAGCGCAAAAATCGCCAGGTACCACAGCGTGAGGCGGACGCCGATGGAGAGTTTTCTCATGCTGCCGTCTCACTCCTGCCCATCTGGACGGATCAGGTACCCTACACCGCGCACGGTGTGAATCAACTTCTGCCGGCCGGGTAGATCCACTTTGTTGCGCAGCAAGTGCATGAAGGCATCGAGCGTATTTTCTTCGATGTTGCGATCAAATCCCCAAACCGCTTCGATTAACGACTGCCGCGGAACCACTTTGCCGGCGCGATACACAAGGCGCTCCAACAGATTGTATTCCGTACGAGTCAGTGAAATCCGTTCTGCGCCGCGGGTTACCTCGCGACTGCTAGGGTCGAGAATTAGATCTCCAACCCGCAGACAGGTTTCCTCAGCTGCCAAGGCCCGCCGCTTCACCGCTCGGAGCCTGGCCAGTAGTTCGTCAAACGAAAACGGCTTGGTCATATAGTCGTCCGCTCCAAGATCAAGGCCGCGGACGATGTCGGGCACAGCGTCTCGCGCCGTCAACATCACGATGGGCGTCCGAACTTTCTCCGCACGGAGGCGCTTGGCCAGTTCATAGCCATTGAGCTTCGGCAGCATGAGATCGAGGATGATGACGTCGAACTCGTACGACTTCGCCAGCCCAAGTCCCTCGGCGCCGTCTCCGGCACAGGTGGTCGTGTGTCCTTCCTCC
>CAYOVU010000203.1:0-19221 GCA_964407505.1 uncultured Acidobacteriaceae bacterium
AACGAACCTCCTGCGCCATGCCGCCGCCAGACTCCAACGGATGCGACCAACACCAGAACCGGATTACCGCCCCGCGGAAGCTGCAATACAGCTGCAATACATCGGAAGCCTCTCTAGAGTCGTTGGACCCACAGAGTTTCCAATCCTCTTGACATCGGAAAGCCGCCCGCAGTAAAGTCCCTGCACCACAGGAGCGAGGGTTTTTTCGCTCCTGAATACCTTCCCCGCAACTCCCGGGCCCAGTGGAGCGCTCAGGTCTCAAGTTGCCAGCTCTACCCCGGTCCCGCTCTAGTTAGAGGTGTGCCATGACCATCCGAGTTATCACGTTCCGTCAGTTGATCCTCATTCTGATCACTTCGGGCATGTGCGCGTTCCTGGTGGCCTGCGCACAAAGCGGCAGTGGTGGATCGAGCTCATCTGCGGGAAGCATCGCGGTCACAATCACCACCCCTCCTCCGGCAACCATGATCACCGGCGCAAGCCGTCCTATCGCGGCCCAGATAACCGGCGACACCACAAACTCAGGCGTGGTGTGGAGCTGTTCTCCCGGCAACTCCGCTGCCACCTGTGGGCAATTCAGCTCTAATGATTCCGTTCAAACCACTTACACCGCGCCCACCGTTACCGGAAACGTGACCATAACCGTGGCCTCGGTCCACCAAAGTTCGGCCAGCGCCAATGCGCAAATCACCATCGCTCCGTCGCCGTTGGGCGACGGCAACTATGTCTTCTCGCTTTCGGGGACGGACATGGCCAACAGCGCACTGAGTTCCTACTTCGTGACAGGAGCCTTCACCGTAAAGAATGGGTCAATCGCTGCCGGAGAACAGGACTCCGTTGACGCCGCGAGTTTCGGCGCAAACCCAATCAATCCAATCGGCAGCAGCCTTTCGCAAACCACTGACGGCAACCTGCAGATCGCTCTTGCAATCAGTTGTTCTAGTCCCCACTGCCCAGGGGTTAACGGCGTGGAAACTCTTAACGCTTCATTCCTTCCTCAGAATTCCCAAAAAGCCAATCTCATCGAGTTCGACGCTTCGGCTTCGGCCAGCGGAATTCTGGAGTTTCAGAATTCGACGGCTGCCTCCACCGCGCCCGTGGGTGGATACGCCTTCGCTGTCAACGGCCAAGACCAAAGTGGAAATCAAACATCGATTGGCGGCGTCATTGATGTTCCCGTCGCCGGGCAAGTCTCGCAAGCTAATAGTGTTTTTGATATCAACGACGATGGCGCGGTTCAGGTAAGTCAGGCCTTCGTCCTCGCCAGTTCGGTTACGACGCCCGACGGTTTCGGCCGGGTGGAGTTCAAACTGGTTCCAGCTTCATCGACGCCCTTGCAATTCAATCTGATCGGTTACATCGTCGACGCCACCCGCATCCAGTTGATCGAAACCTTCGATGCGTTTCAGGGCACGCTCGGCGGCGCCGCCTTGAGCCAAACGACCCCGGAGAATTTCTCTGCGGCCTCAATTGCGGGCAGCAGCTACGTTCTCGGCTTGACCGGATCTCATTTGGCCAACGGTACCGCTGCACCCTTGCAGATTGCCGCGTTGCTCACTTTCAACTCCGACACCAGCATAAGTGGTTTCGTGAGCAGCAGCCAGGTCCCACAGAGTCCATTCTCCATTACCGCGGCAGCCGCGCCAAACTATATGGTGGGTACCACCGGACGAGTAGCCGTAAGCGGTCTGACTGTGGGCCCGAACGACTTCACCCCCGCGCTCTATTTGGACGGAAACGGTCATGCCATGGCAATTACTGTGGACACCCTGAATGTGGCCAACGGCCATGTCCTTGAGGGTGTCGGCTTCCAGCAGAGCGGGGGGTCGCTCACCACCGACTCCTTCAACGGCAAATACGGTATCGAAGCTACTGGCTGGGACGGAAACACCACCGGCGAACTCGATGCCGTCGGCGGCATTACCGCGACTGGAAGCAGCGGAACATTCTCTGGGACGGTCGACCTCAACTGGCTCAACAGCTCGACTCCAACTCGTCCGGGCTTGGCCGTCTCTGGCGATTTAACGGCCGCCAATGCCAGCGGCAATGGCATCTTCACCGGGATGATTACCGGCCTCGACGTCACCACACCCACCGACAGCGAGCAATTCAACTTCTATCTGATCGACCCCGCAGGCGATGCCATAGCGATCGAAACCGACACCAACACCAACCAGCTGACGCTCGTATTTCTGAATCAACAGTAGTTCAGGCTGCCCATTGGGTTCTTGTGGGGACAGCCGCCTCGGCTGCCTGCCCTCAGCAAGCCGAAAGGTCCAGCCGAGCGAAGCGAGGCCCAAGCGTACAGCAGCATTTTGATAACTTAACAGCACTTCGGCCGCCGCACCTTGGCCTCTTCAAACTCCCGGCGGAAGGCCGCGTAGGCTTCGCTCGACGATTCCAGTCCGGTCCGATTCAGAAATCGCGCATACGGGGCTTCATCAAAAATCTCGCGCAGCGCCGCAAACATAGTCCCAAACAAATTCGCCGTCGAGTTGCAGACCGCCTTTCGCACACGATTCATCCCTGCTCCTCCATTGCCAGCCGCGTCCTGACAAATGGCGATTCCTTCAGCCGCGCCTCTCTCGTGCCCAGCAGAATTCCCAGCCACTGCCGGACCGACTCGAACAGAACGAGCGTCACCATTACCACGAGAACTCCGGTGACCGCCGCATCCAGCCGATTATTGAAGATCAGCCGCGTCGCCGCAGCGGTCGCCGGAGCCGCCTCCAGCGCGCGCGCCTGCGCTAGAAATCCAACTCGCGGACTTGCATCGAATATCTTTTGCCAGGACGCGGTGAACGTCACCGCCACCAGCCAGGCAAGCGGCGCAAGAGTTACCGCCGCATACCTCGCGCGGTGCAACTTGATGATGATGGTCGTGGCCACGCACAGTGCCACCGTCGCCAGCAGCTGATTCGAAATGCCGAACAGTGGCCACAAGGAATTAATCCCGCCCAGCGGATCTTTCACTCCCTGCCACAGGAAATATCCCCACATTGCGACGATCAGCGCGCTGGTTCCCAGGATCGAAGGATACCAACTCGTGCGCCCCAGGGGCTTGTACACATGGCCCAGCGCATCCTGCACCATGAAGCGCGCCACGCGTGTGCCGGCATCGAGAATCGTCAAGATGAAAAGCGCTTCGAACATGATGGCGAAGTGGTACCAGAGCGCCATCAATGTGTCGCCGCCCAGGCTGTGCGAAAAAATGTGCGCCATGCCGACGGCAAATGCGGGAGCGCCGCCCGTTCGGTTGTAGAGCGTCTGCTCGCCCACGGCGTGCGCCAGTGCTTGCATCTGCGGCGCGGTCACCGGAAATCCCCAAGCTGAAATTGTTGCCGCCGCCGTCGCGGGCGCCTGACCAACGATCCCAGCCGGACTGTTGATTGCGAAGTAGACTCCCGGCTCCATCACGCACGCCGCAATGATCGCCATAATCGCGACCGCCGACTCACACATCATCGCGCCGTAGCCGACCATGCGAGTCTCGGTCTCGCGCGCAATCATCTTTGGCGTCGTTCCGCTGGAAATGAGCGCGTGAAATCCGCTGATCGCTCCGCAGGCAATCGTGATGAAGGCAAAAGGAAATATTTTTCCCGCAAATACGGGACCGGTGCCATCGACAAATCGAGTCAGCGCCGGCATGTGCAGCGTGGGATGCAGCGCCACGATCCCCACAGCCAGCAGCCCGATGGTTCCCAGCTTCACGAATGTGCTGAGATAATCGCGCGGCGCCAGCAGCAGCCACACCGGTAATGCCGACGCGGCGAAGCCATAAACCATGATCAGAATTGCCAGCGTCGGAGCGCTAAACGTGAACACCGCCGCCAGCGCCGGACTTTGCGAGACATACTGTCCTCCCCAAATCGCCATCAAGACGAGAACAAACCCGAGGGCCGATACTTCTAACACTTTTCCTGGACGAATTCGCCGCAGGTAAACGCCCATCAACAGTGCGACCGGCATGGTCATCGCAATCGTGAACGTGGCCCAGGGGCTCGATTTCAAGGCGTTCACCACGATCAACGCCACCACGCCGAGAAGAATCGTAAGAATGGCAATCACAGCCAAATAAGCTACGAACCCGCCGACGGGGCCGATCTCGTCTTTGGCCATCTCTGTCAGAGATTTTCCGTCGCGCCGCACGGAGAACAGCAGAATCACAAAATCCTGTACACAGCCGGCAAATACAGCACCGGCGAGTACCCACATCGTCCCGGGAAGATAACCGAACTGTGCCGCCAACACTGGGCCTACCAGCGGGCCCGGTCCGGCGATGGCCGCGAAGTGATGGCCGAACACCACCCATTTGTTCGTGACCAGAAAATCACGTCCATTCTCCAGCCGCTCGGCCGGAGTGGCTCGCAGGCTGTCGAGGGCCAAAATCTTCGCTGCGATAAATTTGCTGTAGAAGCGATAGGCGAGCGCGTAACAGCAAGTGGCTGCCATCACCAGCCAAAGAGCGTTGATCGGTTCGCCGCGGTGCAGTGCGACCGCGGCCACCGCTACGGCGCCAACCAGAGTCACCGTTGCCCACACCAGAATCCTTAGAGTCTTATGCATTGCATTTCGTTCCAGAGCAGCATTGTGCACAAAGCCAGCCATGGGCGCAAATACTCTGAAATCCTGGTTTCGAAGTTAAGAATCTCAGACTAGGTTCGCAATTCTGATTCCGGTTCACCGATTGTGCTTTCGCGCGGCCATGTTCCTTGGTGTACTCACCTAGGGCAATCTTCTCTTGTTTTGCCATTTCGTGCACCATAATAGAAAAATGGCCGGTATTTTCATTGACGACCGTTGGCTTCCGAAGTCTGTTCTTTGTCTGCGAGACTATGACGCCAACAAATTTCTTCACGACCTGATCGCCGGCATCACAGTTGGCCTGGTCGCGTTACCGCTGGCCATGGCTTTTGCCATTGCGTCCGGACTAACCCCGCAGGCCGGTATTTATTGTGCTATCGTCACCGGATTTCTGATTTCAGCGTTGGGAGGTTCCAAAACACAAATAGGCGGACCTACCGGCGCATTCGTTGTTGTCGTCGCTGGCATTGTCGCACTCCACGGCGTCGATGGACTTTTCATGTGCACGGTCATGGCCGGGGTCCTCCTAATGATCATGGGCATCGCGGGCATGGGCACGGCGGTGAAGTTTATTCCGCGTCCAGTCGTCATCGGCTTCACCAACGGAATCGCCATCCTGATCGCCAGTACGCAAGTGAAAGATTTCTTCGGCCTGCAGCTTGCCAAAGTTCCGGGCGTGTTCTGGCTGCGGATGGAAGCTCTCGCAGTAAACTTCCATACGCTCTCGTACACCGCGACCGCCCTAGCAGCGGGCACTGTTCTTGTAATGGTTTTGTGCCGCGCCGTCTCGAATCGGATTCCTGGTGCAATCGTCGTCTTCGTGCTGGGAACCGCTGCAGTTGTGCTGTTCAAACTGCCGGTGGAAACCATTGGCTCCCGCTTCGGCGGAATCCCTTCGGGCTTGCCGCATTTTGCAATTCCCCGGTTTCGCGCCGATCTTATCCATGGGCTGCTCGGTCCCGCGCTCACCGTCGCGATGCTGGGAGCTATCGAGTCGCTGATGTCGGCGGTGGTCTCCGACCGGATGAGCAACGACCACCACAATCCCAACGTTGAACTCATCGGACAGGGCGTGGCGAACATCGTTTCCCCGATGTTTGGCGGCCTTCCTGCTACCGGCGCGATCGCGCGCACCGCCACCAACATTCGCTCCGGCGCTCAGTCACCAGTCGCAGGCATGATTCATGCTCTTACATTGCTCTGCATTTTGCTTTTTGCGGCGCCGCTGGTGAGCCATGTGCCGCTGGCCGTGCTGGCCGGAATTCTGATGGTGGTGGCTTACAATATGGGGGAGTGGCGTGAGATTCCGCAGTTGCTGAAACTCACGAAGACCGATATCAGCGTCTGGCTGGTCACGGTTTCTCTTACTGTCTTCGCCGATCTCACAGTCGCTGTGGAAGCCGGCATGATTCTTGCAGCTTTGCTTTTCATCAGCCGCGTCGCAGCCACCACCACCGTGAGTCAGGTCACCGACGATTATGTGGAAGACGGCCGGATGCACATTCTGCAGGACAAAGACATCCCATATTACGCAACTATCTTCCGTATCCATGGACCGTTTCTGTTCGGCGCTACCGACAAACTTTCCGTGGTTACGGAAGACCTCCACACTCTGCCACCTTTCGTGATTCTGCGCCTGCGCAACATGACAGCCATCGATGCGACGGGACTGTTCGCAATCGAAGAAGTCGCCCGCCAACTGCATGCAAGCAATCGAACTTTGATTCTCTGCGGCGCAAGGGAGCAACCTGCCAGCCTGATTCATCAGGCGGAGTTCGAAGAGGTCGTCGGCCGGGAGAATATTTGCGATAACGTGCAAGCTGCGCTCCGCCGCGCGCAGGAAGTCCACGAGCAAATGGAAGCCGGAGCGATCGGGCTGAAGAGCTAGAGGCGTCCTGCCCGATTTCGTTCTCCGTCTATCAACTTAGGAAAAACTCGAGTTTATTGCTTCGCCATCTGGTCGAGATCGTTCTTCAGCAAGTTAATCTCTACATGCGTACCACTCGTGCCCTTGCTCATGGCAGCATTGCCCATCCCAAGCACGTAGATACGGTAAGCAGGGATCTCGTGGTTCAACACCAGGTAGCGCACCACCGCATCTGCAATCTTTCGCGAATTCGCGATGGCGGCTTGACCCTGGCCGGCAGCGAATCCCTGCACTTCGATAATATAGCCACGTTGATTCTTCAGAGGGGCGGCCATCTCGTCGAGCGCGTCTTTCGCCTCCTTGCTCAAGACGGTCTGTCCGGGCCGGAAGCGAATGTCGGTCTGCGCTCCAGCTTTATATTGATCGATGTTCCCAACCAGTTTCTCGTCGGTAGTGAGGCGCGTGTCGATAGCAGAGGCTGTTTGATGCGCCATCTGCGCCTTGTTGGTGGCATCTCTCGCATGTTCATCAGCGAGGCTCGCCTTGGTGGATGCGAGCTGAATTCCCTGCTGCGCGCGGGCGTCAACATCACGCGTCATTTTGCGGTTCGCCTCTGTCATCTCTTCGAGTTCGTTCAGCCGGTCGCGGATCGGCTGAACATGCCGCCGCACATATTCCTTTGTAGCGAAGGGATGGAGGAGGAGTGCTCCAAAGCTTGGCTCTTCACCGTCCCAGAAATCTTCGCGAGAGGCAGGTTGTGTGGCAGAAGCGCTCTGATCTGCAGTTCCTGCTGCCGACGCGTTCGAAGCAATATTGGATTGCTGTGCCAGTGCGGATGGCAACAGTACGGCGGACAACAGCAGAATGAACAATTGATTCCTCATATCGTCTTCCTTCCGAGCGGAAGCTAGAAGGCTCCGCTCTCCCCTGATAGCCGCGCCTGCGGTGCACGGCTGAGAAGTCCCTTATATCGATCCAGACATCGATCAACGAAACGAGAACTTTTTCTTTTTCGTTACATCTTCTCGTCACAGATACTTGTGACGCATCGGCATACAGCTGCCTGAGCTACGTCCCTAGGCATGACATTGTAGCGCCAAAGGCTGCCGAACGGGCGATTTAAGCCGCCGATTTACTCATGGCGCACGGATAGTACGCCACCCGGAGAAGAATAGGATTGCGATTTGGTGATAATCTTAATTCTTCCCGGCGACTGTTGATCCCGCGCTTCCGGCTGTCGATGAATCCAGCCCGCGCTTGGGGTGCATCCCAGGAAATTTCATCTGAATTTCTATAGCGGAGCAAACGATGAGGATTGGCATGTTAACCGGCGGAGGCGACTGTCCTGGGCTGAATGCCGTGATTCGCGCAGTGGTGCGCAAGGGCATTTTTACCTATGAAGACGAGTTCGTCGGCTTCATGGAAGGCTGGCGCGGCGTCATCGATGAGAAAATTATGTCCCTCGATCTGGGAGCGGTAGCCGGCATTCTGCCGCGCGGTGGCACCATCCTGCGCACTTCGCGCACCAATCCATCCAAGCGGCCAGATGGCATCGACCGCTGCCTGGCATCTCTGGAAAAAAACAAAGTGGAGGCGCTCATCGCCATCGGTGGTGACGATACACTCTCGGTTGCCCAGAAACTCCATGAACGCGGTGCCAAGGTTGTAGGAGTACCCAAGACTATCGACAATGATTTGGGCGGAACCGATTACACGTTCGGATTCGATACCGCCTGCAATATTGTCTGCGAAGCCCTCGACCGTGTTCATACCACTGCCGAAGCTCACAATCGCGTGATGGTCGTGGAAGTGATGGGGCGCGATGCAGGCTGGATCGCGCTTTACAGCGGCATTGCCGGCGGCGCCGACGTCATCCTCATTCCTGAGCGCGCCTTCGATGTCGACAAAGTGGCGAATTCTATTCGCCAGCGCCACGAGCGTGGCCGCTATTTTTCAATTATTGTAGTAGCCGAGGGCGCAAAGTTTTCTTCCGAACCCGGCCAGGGATCGCCAGTGCTGCAAGACATGGGCAAGGATGAATTTGGCCATGTAAAACTCGGCGGCATCGCCAATATCCTCGCTCGCGAAATCGAGAAACGCACGGGCTTCGAAACGCGCGCCGTGGTTCTAGGGCACATTCAGCGCGGTGGCTCTCCCAGCGCCTTCGACCGTGTACTGGCGACGCGCTACGGCCTGGGCGCAATCGACATGGTGCATCGCGGCGAATTCGGATGTATGGCGGCTCTTCGCGCGAACAAGATCGTCTCGATCCAGCTAGCTGAAGCCATCTCGCGCAACCGCATTGTCGACGACGAAATGATCCGGATTGTCGACGGCTTGTTCGAGAAGGCTGTCGATAAACAACCGGTCTGAGTGAGTTTCCCGGCCGCAAACGCGGCCCGGTCACGATGCAGAATCTATTCCTGCGGCTTACCCCGTACTTAATTGAGCTGATCGAAGCCCTCATACTGTTGACTGCAGGCGCTTTGATTGCGTGGTCTTCAGGGAACGGCGCTAACCGCAAACGGCCCGGTACTATCCTTCGCCTGGAACAGGCTGGCGCGCGACTCGCAAGGCACAAGCGCCTGTGCGTATTAGCTGTGGGACTGAATGTGATCGCCATTCGAGTCGTGCTCCTCCCCATCCTCGGCGTTCCCCAGCCTGGCGCCCATGACGAGTTCAGCTACCTACTCGCCGCCGACACTTTCGCTCACGGCAGGCTGACCAATCCCACCCATCCCATGTGGATTCATTTTGAGAGCTTCCACATCATTCAAAAGCCCACTTACATGTCGATGTATCCGCCTGCACAGGGTTTGGTCCTTGCCGCAGGACGACTTCTTGGTCATCCCTGGATTGGTCAGCTTCTCGCAACCGCTCTGATGTGCTCCGCCCTGTGCTGGATGTTGCAGGCCTGGCTTCCCCCGCCATGGGCCTTGCTAGGAGCCGCGCTAGCAGTGTTGCGCTTGGGCATCCTCAGCTATTGGATCAATGGCTACTGGTCGGCCTCAATCGTGGCGTTTGGCGGCGCTCTGGTTCTGGGAGCATGGCCTCGTCTGCGAAAGCATCCGCGAATCTTTCACTCTCTCCTGATGGGAGTGGGACTCGTAATACTAGCTAACAGCCGCCCCTACGAAGGTCTCCTTTTTAGCCTGCCCGTCGCGGTGATAATGCTGCTTTGGGCAATCGGAAAAAATCGGCCAAAGCCTAAACTCCTGCTCTATAGGTTGGCATTACCGCTGTTTGTCGTCCTCGCCTGCGGCGCGTTAGCCACTGGCTACTACTATCGACGGGTCACCGGCGACCCATTCCGCATGGCGTACCAGATCAACCGCGCCACCTACTCAACCGTACCTTACTTCCTATGGCAAACTTTGCCACCGGAGCCGGTTTATCACCACGCAGGGATGCTCGAATTTTATCGCCGGATGCGAGAAGAGTTTGAAGAAAATTTTACTTTCGCCGGTTATCTGCGGCAGGAAGCGCGAAAATCCTTCGGTTGTTGGGAGTTCTACCTGGGCCCGTTGCTGACCGTGCCATTGTTGACGTTGCCGTGGGCAGTTCGGCAGAGGAAGATGGCCCTTCCGCTCGTCATCTGCGCTGTTATGATCGCTGGTTGCGCGGTCGAGACCTGGACCCTTCCTCATTATTTTGCACCCGCCACCGGCGCACTCTACATTCTTCTGGTTCAGTGCTTGCGCCACATCTCTCAATGTCGTCTTAACGGCCAGGAGTTTGGACGGTCGCTCGTCCGCGCGATTCCTGTGTTGGCAAGCGGCATGATCCTTCTGCGACTAACGGCAGTTCTGGTTCATGTCCCGATTGAGCGCCACTGGCCACGGGGTAATTTGACGCGTGTCTCGATCATCCGCGAACTGGGCCAACTTCCTGGCAAGCAACTCATACTTGTCAGCTACGCGCCTCATCACAACTTCAATAGCGAATGGGTTTGGAATGATGCTGATATCGATCATTCCAAGGTGGTGTGGGCTCGGGATATGGGGAACGATGCGAACCAGGAATTGCTGAACTACTTTCACGATCGCACGGTCTGGCGGCTGGGCGGCGACGCGACTCCCGTCCGGCTGGAACCTTACAGTGCCCACTAGTTTTAAGGTCCGATCACGACGCTGATCGAACCTGTTAATGGCCTGCAATGCAGGAGAGGATCAACTTTGCCCTGGGGTCCAAACGTTCCCTCCCCATCGATCAATTCTGTATCATGAGCACGCTCATGCCTTCAGCGAAATCCTCCCCATGGCTCACCGCCAAGCGACTGCGGGCACATGGACTGATACTCGCGCTGTGCTTGTGGTCCGTCTACGGTTGGAACGTGGCTACGCCCGGCCTGCGCGACCGCGGCGGCAACCTAAAAGGCACGGACTTCCTGCATTTCTATACATTAGGATCGCTCGTCCTTGCTGACCGCGGCGCGCAGCTTTACAGGATGGATGCGCAGTCGGTACTGGCGGTCCAGCGTGTCCCTGAAGCCGCAGGCATTCATTATCTTCCGTTGTATCCGCCGCAAGTTTCGATGTTGTTCGCGCCGTTTGCGCGGTTGCCTTATGCCTGGGCGCTTGTCCTCTGGCTAACTGTGACTTCGCTAATTTATGGCTTATGCTGCTACGCAATCTGGCGCGTCTGCCCCAACCTGCGCAACTACAAATTGACAGTGCTCATTCTCGCGCTTGCTTTTCCAGCTTTCTGGCACCTTATCGCCTGGGGGCAAACCTCTGCCCTCGCTCTCGCCTGTTTTACGCTGGCATTCTTAGCTCTGCGGACCCAACGAGAATTTGCAGCTGGCTTTGCTCTTGGATGTCTCGTGTTCAAGCCCCAGCTGGCGGTCGCCGCTGGCGCCGTCTTCCTCTTCTCACTCCGGTGGAGAATCATCGCGGGCGCGACCCTTTCAGCGGCAGCCCAGTTAGGTGCAGCCTACTTTTACTATGGCACCGGCCCGCTTCGCGACTGGATTCACATGCTGCTCAACCTGCCTGCTGCGCTTCCGCTCCTTGAGCCGAGGATTTACCAGACCCACTCCCTGCGCACTTTTTGGACCATGCTTATCCCTTGGCCGCCGGCCTCTCTTGCGTTCTACTTCATCACAGCGATTGTTGTTTCCGTGCTGACCATCGCTTGCTGGCGAAGCAGCCTTCCTATACCTCTGCGCTATTCGGCTTTGCTGCTCTCAACGGTTCTGCTCGCTCCGCATCTCACCGTTTATGATCTCGTTATCCTCGTTCCTGCGTTTCTGCTGCTGGCTGACTGGATCGTCGTTCACTGCAGCCAGCCGACAACTCTAACGCATTGTCATCCTGAGGCCCGCATTCTTGGCGGGCCGAAGGACCTATGTAATTCGTTGGCAGTAAGCCGTCTCGTAATTCTCCTGTATCTCGCATTTATCCTCCCATTGATCGGACCGCTCGCACGCTGGACACACATCCAGCTTTCGGTCCTGGTGATGGCCGCTCTTTTGTATGGAATATGGAACCTCGGCGGGAAAGAAAGTTGCGCCATATCTTCCAGTTGAACGCGAGGAAAATACTGCTCACCACGAGGAACGAGGCACCAATACGGAAACTTACGGTCCGAACAAGACCTGCAACGCTTCAGGAAAGCGATCTGCCCATGCTGCCTCGTTGTGCCCAGCGCCATCTTTTATGACCAGCCGAAGCCGCTTCTCACTCAATACCGCTCGCCGCAAGATGGCTGCCAGCTCCCGCACGTCATCGACTACTGTTCGGCTGCGCTCTGCGCTTCCCGCCTCGGCAGTCCCCACAGCAAGAAAGATTCGCTCCGGCCACTCGCGAACCATCCGGCTCTCTTTGATCAACTGCCCGCCTGACGCCCATAGCGACGGACTCTCGAGCAGCAGTCTCCCGATTACGCCAGGCCGCACGATCGCGGTGTACAACGCAATCAGCGCTCCCAACGACGATCCCCCTAACCCGGTATTTTCGTGTCCCGTCGCGATGCGATAATTTTGCTCGACAAACGGCATTACTTCTTTCATCAGAAAATCCGGAAAATGGCGTCCCTGCACTCGCAGCATCATGGGATGCATCGAACGGTGCGGCATGTACTCGCGAAGCCGATCCTTTCCGGTGTTGTCGATCCCAACAATAATCATAGGAGGGACCGCGCCCTCGCGGATCAGCCGGTCTGCTGTCTCGTCTACTTGCCACTCCACTCCCCCGAACGCGGCCGACGATTCAAACAGATTCTGCCCGTCATTCAGATAGAGCACGGGATAGCGGCGCTCATGATTTTCTGCATCATCGTAGCCGGGAGGTAGCCACACTCGCAGAAATCGCTTGTTTCGGAAAATGCGGCTGCGAAACTCATGCAGGCGCAGATCGCCGGTTGCGCCAGTGGCGCGGATCACTTCGGAAACGGCTCCTGCCTTATTTTTGGTTTTCTGGATTCTTGCCATCGGAAAGGGTTCAGCGGCTGAGTCGAGCGCGCGCCTGGAGAATGCCCGCGAGCACCGTGATCAGCGCGATCAGCGCAAGTGAACTCAGGCACAGAATGCACCAGATTTCCAGCACCGATTCCTCGATATATGTCAGATACGAAGCGAAAGCCAAACCCGCAAGTGCCGCCGCCAGCAGCCGCATTGGCGTATCAGGTTGCAAACGGTAAACGGTAGCCAGCGTCAGCAAGACTCCGTAACCCGCGATTCCAATCGCCGCCACTGGGATGCCCATCACGCTCGAATACTCGCTGCGGTTCACGATGTCGCAATTGAATCGCTCGCCAAAATCGCAAAATGCCGACGCCGACTTCGCATAATGCCGCTGCAGCGAAACCGCCGACACCAACACTCCCGCCAAGGCTAGGACGGAGATCGCCAGATATAGGATTTGATTTTTCCTGGCAGGATTTGCACCGAGCAGCTGACTTTCAGGTGCGGTACTCACGGCAATGCACACCCGGTTTTATCGCTCAACTCTTGCATAGGGAAAACGCCTTCGACAGGGGGATTCGTGCCGAACTGCCAACTGGGAAATAACTTTATCCCGTCGGCCTTGCACTCGGGTGCGAGTTCCTTCGAACCCTTGATTGCGCACTCGACGTAGTGAACGTATCGAAACGATTTTCCGAACCTTTCCTTCTGTTCGGCGCAGTGCGGACACCAGTATAATCCGTACATCTTCGCCTGGTGTGCGGTGAGACATTTTGCAAACTCGTCGTAGCGGTGATTAGTGTAGTACCAGCCCGCGATATAAGCCAATACCAGCAACACTGCAATTCCGCCCCAGATCAGAGTCTTGCGCGATGCCGGACTTGCCTCAGGCACGCCTACCCGTTCCAGTTGCCGTTTTCGCCGTTCTTCAGACATGATTCCTTTTCCCTGCTCAATTTTTATATCACGGCCTTTACGCCACCACGTTTAGCGCGGCGGGCAATATATCCAACTCCTCGCAATGCAGTGTCAGCACTTCGCCATCCACCATCACGTCGACTGGCGAGTCCAAGGCGAATTCCACACGCCGCACCGCTTTTCTCTCGGCCATGGGATGCTCGATGTGCGTGCCATCGTAGAGAGTTGGCAGATTCCGTATCAGCCCCAGCCTCCCGATCGGGCCCCAGCGAACGTACTCAATTAAGCCGCTGTTCACCTCAGCCTTGGGCGCAATCATCATGGTTCCGCCAGTAAATTTGCTGTTATTGAAAGTGAGGAATAGACAGCGCCGCCGGTCGAATTCTTTTTCATCGTCCACACGCACTGGAAAGGGACGCCTTTGCAATCGCGCCAGCCCGAGGAAAATTGAAACGACATATCCCAACTCTCCGTGGCTGCTGAATCGCCTCGCGCGCAACGTTGCCACATCAGCCGGAAAACCTACGCTCAGCAGATTGATGTAATGGAGAACACCGCCGCGGTGCCGCAACCGAAGCACATCGCAGGATTGCCTTCTCCCAGCAATCAACGATTCGATCGCATGTTCAACGCCGCGCTTGCTGAAGTCGCGCAGAAAAGAATTTCCCGTCCCCAGTGGCAGAAACCCCAGCGTAGGTCGATCGCTTGCGCTAGCTTCGGGGAAGAAACCGTTCACCACTTCATAGGAAGTTCCGTCCCCGCCTACTGCAATGAACTTCCGCCGGCCACGGCCAAATGCATCGCGCGCAATTCGCGTAGCGTCGCCGCAGCCTTGCGTCTCCGCCACATCCACGGCAACCCCGTCTGCTCGCAGCCGCTCTAACGCCGGGGCAAGCAATTTACGGCTGCGCCCACCTCCCGCCGCAGGATTCACAATGGCGAGATAGGGCTGCTCTCCATTCACGACCTTCACAATCCGACCACCGCTGTGCGTTCAGCCGTCTTCCCAATCTCCTCCGCCAGAGCTAGCCGTTTGATCTTCATCGATGCCGTCCGCGGCAAATCTTTTTCCCAGACCAGATAACCACCAAGACGCTTAAAGTCCGGCAACTGCCGGTTGCGCTTTACCAACTCCGCGAGCAACACACTGTCGAATTTCTGATTCTGATCAAGACGCAGCACCAGCACCAGCATCTCATGCCCCAGTTCTTTTTGCCGCCATACGTAGTTCGCCGCAAAAACACAGTATTCCTTTACTGGAAGCCCGTCGAAAATGGTCTCAATATCCTCGGGATAAATATTTTTTCCGCCCTCGGTCACGATCATGTTTTTCTTGCGCCCGAAGAGCTGCAAATGCCCACTATTGTCAAAGCGCCCCAAATCGCCGGTCAGCAGCCATCCGTCCACAATCGTTTCGAGCGTCAACTCTGCGTCGTCGAGATAATGAGACATCACAGTCTTGCTCCGCGCCGCAACTTCTCCAATGCCTTCCTCATTCGGATTCAGTACGCGCAACTCCACTCCCGGCAAAGGTTTGCCCACTGTGTCGGCGCGGAACGGCTTCAGGTCGTTCAACGTGAGTGCGGTTCCTGCCTCGGTGAGCCCATAGCCGTTCACTACCGGAATTCCCAGATCGTAGAAAAACTGCATTGTCGAAGGCTCCATGAACGCGCCGCCCGTGATCAGCGCCAGCAACTCTCCGCCAAATGCCCGATGCACCTGCGGCAGCAACGCGCGGCTCAAGCCTACTCGAGGTTTCTTGTGTGTCAGCAACCTGTTGATCGCGATCGTTCGATTCAGCAGCGCGCGCTTCCAGGACGGAAGTTCGTCAAACTTCGCCCGCAGCCCTCTCTCCAGGTTTTTCACGATCATTGGAACCAGCGCCACATAAGTAATCCGGTAGCGCACGAACGCGTCCCGCACAAATTCCGGGCGCAGCGTGCGCAGATGCACTACGCACGCGCCGCACACAAAGGGACCAATGAATCCCACCATGAAATCGATAGCGTGATTGGTCGGCAGAATGCTCAGATACCGCACTCCAGGCCAAAATGGATACCAAGCCGTTAGCGCCCGGCATTGCTCGATATAGTTTTCGTGCGTCAGCACACATCCCTTGGGACGCCCACCCGTGCCCGAGGAATAGACGATGCAAGCCACATCGTCTCGCTGCCGCATTACAAAATCCGGTGCACCCTTGCGTTTGAAATCTTCCCAGCGAAAGCCACCGGCCAGGTCCGCTCCCACTGGCGCCTCCGTCACCAGCACCAGCTTCGTCTTGATGTTTTGAAACTCCGGCGCCTGCATAATTGCCCGCCACAGGTGATACTCCACCACCAGAACCTTGGCGTTTGAATGCGCGAGGAGTTGCAACTGCTCCATGGCTGTCAGTTTGTAATCCAACGGCACCAGGACGCCACCACAGTAGAAAATGGCGTATGCGGAAATCAGCCACTTGGACTGATTGGTCATGATGATGGCTGCGCGGTCTCCGGGATCGAAGTCAGCGTCTTCCAACGCTCGCGCCAGAGGCAGGCTGACGTCTTTGAAATCGGAATAGGTGAGCCGCGTCTTCTCGCGCTCGCGATCTGCCTCGATCAGGCAAGTCTCACCCGCGAAGCGATCCAAAGCGTCGCGCAACGCCGCACCCAGGCAGCTGTATTTTTGGAGATCGAGCATTAGAGACTTATTTCACCACAGAGGCACGAAGACACAGAGAAAACCACGTTAATGAGTTAGCTACCCGCACGAGCAATGGGACCATCAAACTTGAGCATCGAGGAGACATTTTGCAAAGCCTCTCCGTGCCTCGCCGTCTCCGTGGTGGATTTTCTCTAGAGCCTCGCCTGAATCTTCCCCGCCAGCGTGCGAAAATCAGAGACTCCCTGCAACTCGTAATCCGGAAGTTCAACACGGAAGTGGTTCTCGAGCTTGGTTAGAAGATCAAGCGTCTGCAGGCTGTCGATGCCTAGAGTTTTAAAGAAATCGTCGTCCGGATGCAGCTTTTCCAGTGGCACTTTGAAATGCGCTGCGGCAAGCTTAAGAATCTCATCGAGCGTCTCTTCAGCCGTCTGCATATCTCCCGTCCAAAATTGATGTCATTCCACGTTGATATCATTCAAAACGACTTCAACCTTCTTGTCATTTCGAACCGGGCAAACAAGCCCGATGAGGAAACTGCTCTTCCTCGCTACTCAATCGTTATCCTTGTTGACCGCTACGGCAGATAAGGCTGCGCGTCAGTGCTCCCAGCAAACTTCCGCAATCCCTCCTCCACGGCGGGACGCGCAAACAACTCACAGAACAGATCAATCTCCCGCCGTAATTCGTCGTGCGGAATCGGTTTGATAAATTTCTTCGCGGCAACAGCCGTGGCACGATCAAATTTCGCCAACTGTGCCGCCGTGGCTCGCGCCGCTCGCAGCGCCTCACCTTCGCCGACCACCTGGCTTACCAGGCCGATCTGCTGCGCCTTGGTGGCGTTGAAGCTACGACCGGTCAGCAACAAATCTCTGATCACGGCATTGCCCAAATCCCGCTTCAGGCGCGGAATCCCTCCAAACCCCGGAATCAGGCCAAGCCTTAACTCGGGAAAACAGAAGCGCGCCATCTTGTCGGCGATGATCAGGTCGCATGCCAGAGCCAGCTCGAACCCTCCACCGAAGGTCACTCCGTGCACGGCGGCAATCGTAGTCAAGGGCGCTCCGTCGATCAGATTCAAGACGCGGTGAATGCGCTCCAGAAAATCCCGCACGCCCTTCAGAGCTTCAAGTTTTTGCATCACCTGCGAACGCAGATATAACTCTCGCAAATCCGCTCCTGCGCAAAAACCCGGCTTCATCTCGCTGTAAATGATGAGCGCATGTGCCTCATCCTGCATAAGCTGCAAAGCGGTCGCAAATTTTTCCAATTCTTCCAGAGATGACGACCCCAGTTCATTGCAAGGCGCACGATGCAATGCCAGTTCAATCACGCCGGAATGAAAAGTCCAGGACAGAGCGCTCAGACCCGACTCGCTCGTCAATTTCGCCTCGCGCTCTATTTCGTGCACTTTCATCGTCCTATGTAATTCAGACTCTCCGATTTTCGACCGCGATGCCTATCCGGTCTGCTTCACCCGGTACATGTCCTCGATCTCATTCTTCATTCGAGCTGCGATCACGTCCCGCTTCAGCTTTCCATTCACCGTCAACGTACCGCCGTCGATAGAAAATCCTTCTTCGCGCACGTAGAACGCGCGTACCTGCTTATAGTGCGGCAACTCGGGATTCACTGCGTCGAGCGCCTCTTGCACGCGCTGTGAGGTTATGCTGCCCGTCACGATCGCCGACAAATATCCGCGGCCGTTCCCGACCACCACGACCTGCTGCGCTTCCGTCAAAGCTTTCGCAATCGCGGTTTCTATCGGTTCCGGAGAGATTTTGTGGCCGGATCCCAGAACGATCAGATTCTTGATGCGCCCCGCAATTCGCCAGTTGCCTGCGGCGTTGACTTCACCCTGATCGCCGGTATGGAACCATCCATCGCGCAGAGCCTCCGCCGTTTGCTCCGGGCGGTTCCAGTAACCCGGAAAAATATTCGGCCCGCGTACGACGATCTCGTCATGTTCGCCCAACCTCATCTCCATACCCGGAATCGCCGGCCCCACGCGCCCAACCTCGACTTGGGCTGGATCATCCATCGTACAAATCGCTGTCGTCTCGGTCAGTCCATAAACCTGCAAGACACGAATCCCCAGCATCATGAAGTAGAGTTGGGTTTCCGCACTCAGAGGAGCTGACCCACAGATCAGCGCCTTCAAATTTCTTCCTATCATTTTCTTGCGGATCGCTGGAAATACCAACCGGTTCGCGAGTCCCAGCCACATCGAATCGCCCGCTTTCGGTTGCCCATCCTGCTTTCGCGCCCATGCGCCCTTCGCCCGCCCATAGATCGCCTGTGCTACTCCGCCGGTCTGCCATAGTTGTTCGTCGACTGCCCGGCGCATCCGCTCCAGCAACTGCGGCACATTCAGAAAATAATCCGGAGCCACCACCCGCATGTCGCTGGCAATCTTAGCCAGATCCGTATTGATCGTGACCCGGCTCCGTCGTTTCAAAAATGTCAGCAGCGCGATCCACGACGCTGCAAAAGTAAATGGCAAATAATGAAAGATGCGATCTTGCCCAGCCGAATCGCGGCTCGCCGACATTAACTGGTCCAGCCGCTCTGCCGTGCGGTCAAGCATGAAGCCTACGTTCGCTGCCGTCAGCACCACTCCCTTGGCTTCGCCAGAGGTTCCCGAGGTGTAGATGATGGTTACCGGACTCTCATTCCCTTCCTGCGGCCGGTCCAGTTGCACGCCGTCTGCGCCCGCAAAAATCTCATCGAACAAGAACTGCGGCGGAGCCTCCGGCCAACTCTGCGTGATCGCATCGCGCAGCGCCGCTTCCCCGCAGCACACCAGCGA
>CAYOVU010000204.1:0-7313 GCA_964407505.1 uncultured Acidobacteriaceae bacterium
GCCTTCGTTGCTCGCACAGGCAGCGACAGACGCAGTAAGGCAGTGGAAATTCAAACCGCACACGGTGAACGGGCATCGCGCAGAAATGCAGACCGTCGTCACGCTCAATTTCAGGTTGCCGCAATAAAGACCGCCGTAGAAACGGCGGAAAGAGATTAGGTTGCGGTCTTGCGAATTTTGATCTGAGGCGCGGATGAGGCCTTGACCGGGACAGGCATGGACCCGGATTGTCCCCGCAGAGATGGAACTGCGGTCGGACGATGAATATTCGCTTTGCCAAGCACGTGAAGCAGCACTTCGACCCGGCTGGAGACGCCGAGTTTGTCGAAAATACGGAATAGATAATTCTTGACTGTATGTTCCGTGAGCGACAGGCGATGTGCAATCTGGCGATTGGTGAGTCCCTCCGCGACGCAACGCACCACATCGATCTCGCGGGCCGAGAGCAGCGAACCGCCGATGGCAGGGAAGTTTGCGAAGGTGGGTTGCGCTAGAGCTTCAAGAATGAACTGCAGTTCCCGGCTACTGGCCCATACCTGCCCGAGATGCACGCATTGAATGCATTTGGCCAGCGAACGGAACGGTTCCGTGCGGCAGAAGATTCCGTGGGCTCCGGTACGAAACGCCTCGGTTACGCTGGTGCGCTCGGACGTATCGAGAAGCATGATCACGCGGGTATCGGGACACTGAGCGCGAATCTCACGCACTGCTTCAAACCCTGCTGTGTTTTTTTCACCAAGCTTCGCGCTGATCACCGCCACGTGGGGTTTCTCGCCCATAACCAGCGTAAGAATGCCCGCCGGTGTTGGGGCGGATTCGATCATCTTAAAGGGCGCCTCACGAGCCAACGCCTCCGCCAGCAACTGAGTGCTCATGGAAGTACTGTCGGCCGCCAACACGCGAAGCTGGTCTTGCATGGAAACTGCTGGAGACTGAACCATATGGGAAATTTCGTGCTGCGTCTATCTGAAGGAGGTGCCGCTCTGCGAACAGCGGCTGGTCCACACTTGTATTTAGAATAACGGGAGTGAGACCCGGAGTAAATAGCACTACCGGGGGATTTTTTGCTTCTGCGCATCTGTTTTCCTCAGTGTTTTTGCGCCTCCGGCTATTTTGAGTTTGAGGCGTGGAAATTGAAGCCCAAATCCTCAACAGAGACTTTAGTCTCTCCACTTTCCGCCTCTTGCAGGAATTTTCACAGCCGGGGTAGGATCAGTGACAATGAAACACACGGTGGGAGACGATCCCATCCGCATTTTCGAAGTCGATCCCCCTTTTAGTTGCAACCTTTACCGAACTGGCCAAGACGCCAGTGACTATGCCTAATTGTTCGTTAACCCATACTTGGGCGGGGTGATGAAAAAGTTATGGCTTACGAGACCTACGGCACAGATTGCGATGCGAGAAATTCCAGAGTTGGCGAATTAGTTACGGATTGGCTGCATGAACCTCGTTGGTATGCGATCCGAACCCGTTCACGTCACGAAAAAATGGTATCGGAGCAACTTGAGCGGTTAGGGATTGAGAGTTTTCTCCCCCTGGTAAAGCGCACGCGTCAGTGGACCGACCGAACCAAAGAAGTAGAGATGCCGGTTTTCTCCGGGTACAGTTTTGTGCGCATGATTTTTTCCTCGGGCGCGCGGCTGCGGGTTTTGCAGACTCATGGAGTGGCCGGATTTGTGGGCCCGAATAATGTCGCGATGGCGATTCCGGATAGCGAGATTCAAGATGTGCGGAGGGTCGTTGCAAGCAGAGTTCCCTTCGAAGAGCGTTCGTTTCTCCATGTCGGCCAGCGGGTGAGAATCCGAGGCGGATCGCTGGATGGGGTCGAGGGAATTCTTTCCGCACACGATGAAGATCAGAGCCTGGTGGTTTCGGTAGAGTTGATTCAGCGTTCACTCTCGGTTCGAATTCAGGGCTACCAAGTTGAACCTGCCTGATCAGTTGCAGTGGATGGGCGTGCAAAAGAGCTAAGGGGAATCAGGAATGTTTTTGAAATTTTACGGGTTGAAGGAACAACCCTTCGGAGTCACGCCGGATCCGAGATATTTGTATCTGAGTCCCGCGCATCGCGAGGCGCTCGCTTCGTTGTTCTATGGCATCGAGGTGGGAAGAGGATTTCTTGCCCTGATTGCGAAGCCGGGAATGGGCAAGACCACGCTGCTGTTCCATCTTCTGGAAAAATTCCGCAGCTCGGCGAAAACCGCATTCCTGTTTCAAACGCAATGCACCTCGCGCGAGTTCATGCGCTTCCTGCTGGCCGAGTTGGGCTATGACACGGGCGATCAAGATTTCGTCAAGATGCATGAGGAATTCAACAAGCATCTGCTGCGCGAGGCTCGCGCCGGCAACCGCTTCATCGTAGTCGTGGATGAGGCGCAAAATCTCGACCCTTCAGTGCTTGAGACCATCCGCTTGCTGTCGGACTTTGAAACCCCAAAGGCAAAACTTCTTCAGATTGTGCTGGCGGGTCAGCCCGAACTGGCGGACAAACTTGCCAGCCGAAATATGGCTCAATTGCGGCAACGCATTTCGCTGGTCAGCGGGCTGAAGCAACTTTCGATCGAAGATACGCGGAACTATATCCAGCACCGCCTGAAAGTGGCGGGCTATGAAGGCGGGAACTTATTCACACCGCAAGCTCTTGCCGATACCGCTGAGTTCACTGAAGGGATTCCGCGAAACATCAATAATTTCTGT
This sequence comes from uncultured Acidobacteriaceae bacterium, assembly GCA_964407505.1. GTDB lineage: Bacteria > Acidobacteriota > Terriglobia > Terriglobales > Acidobacteriaceae > Sulfotelmatobacter. Next base: position 2,701 of record CAYOVU010000204.1, read on the forward strand.
TTCAACGCGATGTCTCTTGCCTGCGCTATGCGGCAGTCGACAATCGATGCGGCGATCGTGCGCGAGGTGATCTCCGACTTGGATATCTCTCAATATGTCACCGAGCACCGGCCGACGGATCGGTCGGTCGCGCGGCTGGCGGCTGGCGAAGAAGGCCGCGCTGATTATGAGTGGACGGCGCCCCGTCCTGTGGAGACTCTTGCGGGAGTCTCGGGAACGCAAACGGAAGCCGCGGCTGGCCTTCTGGCCCGAAAAAAAGCAAAAGGTGAATCGCTGACGCCGGCGGAGGCCAGAGCTTTCCTTGAGCAGATTACGCGCTCGCTCAAGGGTGGGCAGTCTTAGTCATCGAAATAGTCGGTCTTGTCAGGAAAACTGGAGAGTAACCAGCTCGGTGGTTACTGAGTGGAGACGAATGGAGGAGCTAATCAGGGACTTTAGTCGCCTAGGCGTTGGGCCTCTTGTCGCTGTTTGGGCGCTTTCGTAATCTATCGATACATTTGTTGCACACTGCGTCCCCCCTTAGCATCCTCCACTAAAGCGCTATAGCCCGCTGGGCTAGAACAAGAGAATTTATCCGATCGTGTTAGTTGGGGTCTCAGGGAATGTGACTCAGAGGGCGGAGCTGTAAACAGGGGTGGTTCCTGGCAACCGATTTCGTCGAGCCCCCGACGAAGCAATGAGTAAGTGCCGGGCACAAGATAGCGGTTATTGCGGGGAGATACGAGATCAAGTAAGCCGGAGAAACTACAGATGAATATGAATAGTGATTTTCTGTTACACGAAGACCTGGCCACGGTAGGTGATGGCCCGGAGACAGTTACGGGCTCGGAAATGACGGTCCCCGAGAAACTGGCGTCGGGGCCGAGGCCTACGCTGCGAAGCATGCGCGCCGCAGCGGAAGTGCTGGCAATCCGCCATGCTTTGCAGGAAACGAAGTGGAACCGGAAGCGGGCCGCTAAACTGCTCAGCATCAGCTATCGCGGCTTGCTGTACAAGTTGCGCCAGCACCGCATCGTCCAGTCCGAAGTTCCGTCCGAGATTCAGTCCGAAAGCCAGGGCTAAGACCAGGCTTAGCTTTGGCGAGCATTGGAAGGCGCTAAACGCCTACAATGGACGCAGACGTAACGACAGATGCGGACATGGGAGTAAACCATAAATGAGTCGTAACTTCGAATTGTTACAAAACCTGGGCAAGGAAGTGCTGCTGGACGCGCCCGCCGCAGTGGCCGCGGTCGATCAGCACCGGCGCGAGCCAGTGGTTCCTCAGCAGGTCGAGTCCAAAGAGCCGCAACTAAAGCTGGAGCCGAAGGAGCGGGAGGAACTCACCAAGCTGGCGCAGCGGATTTTCTTGCAGCCTGGAGCGGATTCTCCTCGCGTGGTAGTTTTTACCGCCAGCGAATCAGGGAATGGTTGCAGCTCGATCTGCGCCTGCGCTGCCGAATTGCTGGCTGCCCAGGTCACCGGTTCTGTCTGTCTGGTAGACGCCAATTTGCGGCATCCGGGATTGCACGAGCAGTTCGCGGTCGAGAACCATTTCGGCCTGGCCGATGCCTTGCAGGGAACCGAACCTTTACTCAACTATGCCCGCTCGATGTCTCGCACGAACCTCTGGTTGGTGAGCTGCGGATCGTCTCCGGAAGTTGCGCTGCCTCTCTTAAGTTCAGATCGTATGCGCCAAAGGATTACTGAACTGCGCTCTGGAGTGGATTATGTGCTCATTGACGCTTCCGCGATGAATGTTTCGAATGATGCGACTGTGCTGGCCGCTGCCGCCGACGGGGTGGTGATGGTGTTAAAAGCGAATTCCTCGCGTCGCGAAACTGTGCGCAAAGCAGTGCAGGATATGCAAGCCGCCCATGTGCGTGTTCTGGGCGCAGTCTTGAATCAGCGAACCTTCCCCATTCCAGATGCGATTTATAACCGGCTGTAGAGTGTGTGACTTGAAGTAATCGGAGTCAGCTGATCTCAGTGAGCGCTGTTTAATTTCCTCGGGCCGAGCCAAAGACAATTAAAGGGAATCATAAAATGTTTGAGAATTTGCGAGCCGATTTGCAAGCTGCCGCAGGCCACCGCGCGCTCGAGCGGGGATGGCGGGTGTTCATTCGAAGAGAGACCAAGGCGATTTTGCAATACAGATTTTCGCACTGGGTGCATACCTTACGCGTACCCGTGGTTCGCCAGTTACTGATGGTTGTGGCGCTGGTTTGGCAGCGCTGGAATCAGATTATGCTGGCGGGAATTTTAATTGCGCCGGACGCTGAAATCGGTCCCGGGCTGGTTCTGCATACGGCGTACGGATTGCAGATTTCACCCACAATCATCGGGTCAAATTGTACTTTCAATTCCCAGGTGCACATTGGTACCGGGGTGAAAAGCATCGGAGACAACTGTTATTTTGCGCCGGGTTGCAAAGTCATCGGCGAAGTCAAAATCGGAAATAACGTGCTGGTGGTGGCCAATAGCGTGGTCTTGACCGACGTCCCGGACAACACGACCATTATGGGCGTGCCGGCGCGCATCAAGTTGCCCGGTGGCCGTTTGCGCAAGATGCCGTGGAAGACAATGGACGCCAAGAAGAAAGAAGCCCAGATCAGCGCCACAAAGGCGAAGGGACCGAACGGCGCCAACGGGGCAAAGACGAACGGCGCCAGCGCAGCCGTTCCTAAAACAAATGGTGCCCAGCCGCATGCCGAGCCGCAAACCCAGCCGGAACCGCAGCAGAAAATCAACGCTTAAACAATCGTCGCTTAAACAAACGTCGGGGAGAGAGAACTTTGGACTTCGCGTGGACAGACGAGCAAGCTGCGTTTCGTAAAGAAGTGATCCGGTTTGCGAAAGAAGAGTTGAACGACGACCTCATCCGCAGGGATGCGGAAGAAGAGTTTTCCTGGAGTCATTGGAAGAAGTGCGCCGAGTTTGGCATTCAGGGACTGCCCGTGCCAGAAGAATACGGAGGCGGCGGCGCGGATATTCTTACGACCGTGTGCGCTTTGGAGGCGTTGGGCTACGGTTGCCGCGACAACGGCTTTCTGTTCTCCCTGAACGCGCACATGTGGACGACGGAAATCCCCATCATGACATTCGGCACCGAGGCGCAGAAAACGCGCTATCTGCCGAAGCTGATCAGCGGAGAATGGATCGGACTGCATGCCATGACCGAACCTGGGTCCGGTTCGGATGCCTACAGTCTTAAAACACGCGCCGAGCGTAAGGGCAATTGCTATGTGCTGAATGGCAGCAAGACGTTTACCACGAATGCCGAGCACGGTAGCCTGTTTATTATTTTTGCGAATCTCGATCCGCAGATGGGTCCGAATGGGGTCACTGCGTTCCTGGTGGAACGGGATACTCCCGGCCTGATCGTTGGCAAGAAATTGCACAAGATGGGGCTGCGCACTTCCTCGATGTCAGAAGTTGCCCTGGTGGATTGCGAAATTCCGTTGGAGAACGTCCTCGACAAGGAGGGCGCCGGTCAGACGGTTTTTACAGCTTCGATGGAATGGGAGCGCACCTGTATTCTCGCCAGCCATTTGGGTATGATGCAGCGGGTGCTTGAAACTTGCGTCAAGTATGCGCGGGAGCGCAGCCAGTTCGGCCAGGCGATCGGCAAATTCTCTGCTATCGGCAACAAGATCGCCGACATGGATGTGCGGCTTGAAACCAGCCGGTTGGTGCTCTACAAGGCGGCGTGGCTGAAGAGCCAAGGGCGGCATCCGTTGCGCGAAACCTCGATTGCCAAACTCTACGTGAGCGAGGCCTGTGTGCAGAATTGCCTGGACGCCATACAAATTCATGGTGGGTATGGCTACATGACCGATTACCAGATCGAACGCGAATTGCGCGATGCAATCTCCGGCAAAATTTATTCGGGCACTTCTGAAATCCAGAGGGTAATCATCTCAGGATTGCACGGGTTCTAGAGTCAGTGGCTAGTGGCTAGTGATTAGTAAAATCTTGCTGGCCAACCACTGACCACTATCCACTGATTAATCTACCTACGAGGCATCATGGCTTACGTCCTTCAGCAGCTATTAAGCAAGAGCGCGGCCCGGTTTCCGGAAAAGACGGCGGTGTGGGCGCGCAATTGCAGCATCACATATCGGGAACTCGACGAGCGGTCGAACCAGTTGGCGCATTTACTGCAGCAGAGCGGAGTGCGCAAGGGGGATCGTGTCGGCTTGTTCTTTCCGAAGTGCGTGGAATCGATCATCAGCATGTTTGCGGTTGTAAAGGCAGGAGCGGTTTATGTTCCGCTCGATCCGCAGGCGCCGGTCGATCGCGTTGGATACATCATCGGCAACTGCGGAATCAAGGTGCTGATCACGCAGGATGATAGACGGCGTTCGCTGGATGCTGCGACACGAGAATCTCTCCATAAGTGTGTGGTTGTCGATGAAGCCAAGCACTCAGGTAACGGAACCGGAGTAATTCCGTGGTCCGCGCTGTCGGAGTATCCGGCTTCTCATCCTCCAGCAGTGACGCTGACTGAGACCGACCTCGCATACATCCTCTATACGTCAGGTTCGACGGGCCGTCCGAAGGGTGTGATGATCTCGCATCAGAATGCTCTGACTTTCATCGAGTGGTGCGCCGACAAGTTCCAGATCACCGAG
>CAYOVU010000205.1:0-7530 GCA_964407505.1 uncultured Acidobacteriaceae bacterium
CAGCGGTCCGCGGCATAGGCAAGATCGGCATCGTTGTGCACGATTGCCCCGGCGTTGCCGCCCAGTTCGAGTGCGACTTTCTTTTTGCCTGCGCGGCGTTTTATGTCCCAGCCTACGGGCACGCTGCCGGTAAAACTGATCAGCTTGATGCGCTCGTCGGTCACGAGGAGGCTGGCATCTTCGTTCGAGAGCGGCAAGACGTTGAGCCCGCCATCGGGCCAGCCCGCCTGCTGGACGCACTCCGCCAGCAACAGTGAACACAGAGGAGTTTGCGGCGCAGGTTTCAACACCATGGAGCAGCCCGCCGCAATTGCCGGCGCAACTTTGTGCGCGACCAGGTTGAGCGGAAAATTGAAGGGCGTGATTCCGGCAATCGGACCCAGGGGAAAGCGCTTCACCATGCCCCAGCGGCCAGCGGTGGATTCCTGCCAGTCCAGGGGAAGGTACTCGCCGTAGATGCGCGTGGTTTCTTCGGCTGCTACGTTGAAAATAAAAACGGTCCGGTCCACTTCGATGCGAGCCAACTTGATGGGCTTGCCGGCCTCCTGCGCCAAGGTGCGGGAAAATTCATCGCGGCGTTCGGCAATCGATTGCGCGACGCGCCGCAACACGCGTTGCCGCTCAAAAGCAGGAAGCCGGCGGGTAGTACCGAAGGCCTTCACCGATGCGGCAATCGCGGCCTCAGCGTGCTCGCGGCGCGCCTGAACGACTCGCGCAATCACGCTGCCGTCGAAGGGCGCTCGCACCTCGACGATGTCTCCATCCTCCATCCATCGGCCGTCGATGAAGAAACCGTGGGTTGCGACTGGAGCAATCGTCATTCCCGTCATTTTTTGGGCCCCTCCCGGGTGCGACAGCGGTTTTGATTATAGGCCGAAGCGGTTGGTTGCTTTTTTCTACCCGGGGAAATGAGTCAACTAGAAGTACACCGAGTACAAGCAGTTCCATCCCGGTTGGATTTCGCTTTGTGTAACTCTTTGCTCTCCATGGTTCAAGTTGTGGACCTGTCCCGTACAATGAGGGTCCGCCGATGCCCGTCCTCGAAACAATCCTAGACTTGGCTCCGCGCCTGCGCCGCGAGGAAGTGTCTCCAGTCGAGTTAACTCGCGCATGTCTCGATCGCATCGAGAAACTGAACCCAACGCTGAATGCGTTCATCACGGTGACTGCTGACCGGGCGCTTGAAGCGGCGAAGGGCGCGGAAATAGAGATTGCGCGCGGCCAATGGCGCGGTCCGCTGCACGGGATTCCAATTGCGCTCAAAGATTTGATCGATACTGCGGGGACGCGCACCACCTCTGCCAGCCAACTTCACGAGCATCGCATTCCTACTGAAGACGCCAAAGTGGTACGACGCCTCAAAGACGCGGGCGCGATTATTCTCGGCAAGAATAATCTGCATGAGTTTGCTTACGGCGGAAGCTCGCTGGTCAGCTTTTTCGGCGATGTGCACAATCCCTGGAACCTCGCACACAGCGCGGGAGGTTCCTCGGGAGGCTCGGCCGTCGCGGTCGCTGCCGGCCTTTGCTATGCCGCAATCGGAACCGATACCGCGGGCTCGATCCGCGAACCGGCTGCGCTGTGCGGGTGCGTTGGCCTCAAGCCGACGTACGGCCGCGTCTCCGCGCGTGGAGTGATTCCACTCTCATGGTCGCTCGATCATGTCGGGCCGCTTGCCGCGACCGTCGCCGATACGGCTGCCGTCCTGCAAGCGATTGCGGGATACGATGCGCTCGATGTAAGCAGTGCCGACGTTCCGACCTGCGATTACGTTTCGGCTTTGCGCACGAACGGAGATACAAAAACTCTGCGCATCGGCATTCCGCGCACGCATTTTTATGATGACCTTGACGATGAGGTTCGCGCGGCGGTGGAGGAAGCGCTTGCCAGGATCGCTACGCTCGCGGCGGAGGTTCGCGAAATAAAGATCGAAGTACCGACCGATCGTACATTGCAGAACGTTGAGCCCTACGCTGTCCATGCGGAGGACGCTGCCCGGACGCCAGAGTTGTATCAGCCGGAGACTCTGCGGCGCATTCGTACCGGCGAGAAGTATTCGGCAGCGGAGTACATCCGAAGCCGCCGCGCACTCGATGAGCAACGGCGCCGTGCCAGAGACTTCTTCACCAAAGTCGACTTGCTGATCACGCCCACAATGCCGACGCCCGCGCCCGCGATCGCCGATCTGAAAAAAGATCCCGAGGCGCTACGCCCCGCAGAACTCAAGCTGCTGCGCAACACCCGCCCCTTCAACGTCTGGGGATTGCCTGCAATCTCAGTCCCCTGCGGCTTCACGAAAGCCGGCCTGCCCATCGGCCTGCAAATCGCTGGCCCTCACTGGCGGGAAGATTTGGTTCTGAGGCTCGCTCATGCCTACGAGCAGGCTACCGAGCGGGGTCATAGAAGCCTCTATGCGACATTGGAACTTAGTCCACGCTCCTAACATCATCCGGGAGCATCATCACGAACGAACAGTCGCCAGACGCCGTCGAGCAAGAAAGAGTTCCGCGGCGCAGGATCTTCACTGGAATATCGTCGGGAAACGTAAGGTGGTAGTCGGCGGTGCGCAGCGCATCGGTGAAGATTTTAAGTTTCTCCTCGCCGCTGACGAACCTCACGCCCTCAACCGTTGCCGCAGAGCCTGCGCCGCGACTCAGCAGAATAAAAAAATCGGCGCTGCCGGTTTCCTTCGCAACTTTTCCCAGATCGATGGTGCGCGCCCGCTGCAGTTCGTCTTTATATTTCGAGACTGCCGCATCTGCCTGTGTGTTGCCGCCAACCAACGCTGCCAGGCGATCATGCGTCTCCGGAATCGGCCGCAGCCCGCTCATGGCGAGCGCGTAGATGTGCAGTGCCGAATCTTTCTTATTTTGCTTTTCGTAAATCTGCCCAAGATGGTCGGCCACTTCGCCGTGCTGGCCCAATCCCCAGGCCGCGGCGACAAACTTTTCGGCCATAGGCAGATTGCCTTCGGTGAAGTAAACCCAGCCCAGCGTGTCCCAGTAAGCGATGAGAGAGGGCGTTAGCGCCAGATCCTGCGGCGTGAGCCGGTCGAGCGACAAATTGCGCAACGCCGTCGCCGTTGCCGATACAGCCGACTCCGCATACTGCCGCGCGCGATCCAGATGCACTTTCTTCAACGAAAGCTGATACGCAATGTTGTTCCAGATCAGAGGCGTGGCAGAAAGCTCAATGGCATGGTCGAAGGTTGCCAGTGCTTTATCGTCTTGCCCAAGGTTCAAATAGGCATCTCCCAGACTCACCTGCAACTCAGGATTGCCCGGCGTCAACGTCACAGCTTTCTCCAGTTCCGGCGCGGCTTCCGCATACTTGTGCCATTCGGAATACATCGCACCCAGATTGGCGTGGGCAAACTTGTCGAGCGGACTGATTTCAATCTGCTTCTGGAAGGCCGTCACCGCGTGGTCATACTTGCGCTCCTGCCAGTAAGCGCGCCCGAGCGCGTTGTAGGCAAATTCATCGTAAGGATTAATCTCAATTTGCTTGTTCAGCGCGGCGATGGCCGGGTCGTTTTGTCGACTCCCGAGGTAAGCCTCCGCCAGCAGATACCAAACATATTTATTCTTCGCATCCACCTCCGTGGCGCGCTTGAGAACCTGGATCGCCAGTGGAAGGTTGCCGTTCGCGATGGCCGCCCGTCCGCTTTCGATCAGATCGTCGGCTTTCATGTCCTTCGGCGCGGTCGGCGCACCCGCCACCGTGTTCTCGACCGACAGAAACTGTCCAAGGTCCGAACCAACCGCTCGACGAAACGATTCATAATCCGCGGCGCGTGGCGCAGGCAATTCATCCTGCCGGATGACCAACGTTCTTGCAGCCTGCAGCGTGTTGCCATCGAGCTTGTAGGTCGCTTCGTACTCGGCATAGTCGCGCTTCAGAGAAAACGGCAGAGGTGCATGCGCCGAGTACTTCGCGGGTAATTCAAGCTTGATCTTGTATGCATACGACGCTTTCGGCCCGAGCTTCAGCGTATCGGCATCGGTATCGTCGTCTCCATCGCCAAGCATCGGCAGGTTAAACTGGCACAGCGGAAGCAGCAAGTCGGATTTCTTCTTCGACCAATCCAGAAAGTTCGGGTGCGCTACGTCGTAGGACATCGTAAACGCCTCACGTGTCGCGGCCGGATCGCTGATCCTCACATTCGTGACATCGCCCGCTCCGGCGTTGACATTTTCGATTACGCGCTGCCACTGCGACTCGGGAAAACGGCGGAAGACCGAACGCAGCATCAGCTCTTCATCGCCGCGAAAGGTATAGCGCACGTGCGCTTCCAGCTTGCCGATCTCATTTATCCGGGCTTCGACCTCGGCCACCTCCGTATCAGGCATGGGAGTATCGGCTGGCGTTTGTTCGAGGTGAGGCGTGCCGGAAGCAGGAATCACCAGCGCCTGCTTCTTTCGCAGTGTGTAAGCCAGCAGCCGGAACGGCGCCACTTCGCTGGTAGTATCCATCCAAACTTCTTCGTGGGGCATTGGCAGCAGCGTGATGACGTGATCGAACTGTGCAGGCGATGGCACATCAGGATCAAGCTTGCGGCTGGAATTGATCAGTACGGAAGACGCATGCAACCCTTCGGCTTCGAGCAGTGATGCCAGCAGCGTGTGTTTATCCTTGCAGTCGCCGTACTGGTTGTGCAGAACATCTCCCGCCGCGTGCGGTTGATAGCGTCCCGCGCCCAGTGACAAGCTGACATAGCGAAAATTTTTCGCCACAAAATCGTATAGCGCCTGCACTTTATCCAGATCGTTGTCGATGCCTTTCGTCAACTCAGCCGCTTTGGCGCGGACTTCCGGCGTAGGCGTACGCCGGTCTTTCTCCAGCCCCGCATACCACAACCCCACTTGCTCCCAACTCACGAACGTGGTCAATTGAACGTCGGGACGGTCCTCGTGGGGCTTCTTCTTTTTATCTTTGTCCTTGCTCTTTTCGTCCTTGTCGTCCTCTTCGCGCACCAAATGCGAACTCGTCCAGTGGTAGACACGCCGCCCTTTCTCGTCGGAGATTTTCGGATTCATCCCCGCCTTGTTCTTCATCTCGAGTGGCCGGTCGGCAGGAACATCGAGGTCGAGTTCCTCATCGAGCATGATGTTGCTCTTATCGAAGTCGTAATCCGTCCAGAATTGGCCGGCGGCCAACGGCGTGTGAATCACCGTGACCACGTCGTACTCCAGCACTTCTCCCGGGCGCAGGCCAGGCACAGTGATGTGTTTCTGGCGGTAGTCGGTGTAGACCGGAGCTTCGTTCTGCACCGGCGCACTCAGATCCTGCACCGCATCGTCGCCCGCTTTTACTACGCTGCCGTCAGCCTTGATCACGCGGACGTATGGAATCTCCACGCGTTCATTGGCGGAGTTATAGCCCACCTGAATCTGTCCCCATTGCTGAACTCCGGCCTCGCTTTGCACCCGGACGCGAGCCACGGTCTCCCGGTTGCCCGTACCATCGTTTTCAAACCGGTACCGGGAGACGTACTTCTCAATGACGAAGGCCTCCTGCGAGTACTTGGGGTCAGACTTGGATGCCGATGGAGACTGCACAGACTGGGCCGCAGCGGTGAACGGCGTGTTTAAAGCGCAGGCGACTAACAGCAAAAGACGAAGAGACAGACAACGCATAGTTTTTATAGTAAGGCCTTTGGGCCTGTATCCCAAGGCGCTAGGGCGTTCCGATCCTGGAACGCCCCCTTATTTTGGCTGCTCCATAGGTGTGATCCCCATCACATTTCTTTGTTCGCCAGCCCCAAAACCGTAGTAAACTTTTCCACGAATAGTCCTGTCCGGCCACGTCGCCAGGCAGGCGTGACGCATAATGTAATTGCGCCACGATCCTTCCGTTCGGAGGTTTTGCGTGGAAGATCGGGCCCCTGTTGTCTCATCCTCTGGTTCTCAACAGTCATCCCAGCAATCTGCCGGTACACATCGCGAAGGCCGCGGTGCCTGGGTTCTCACCGCTTACGGCATTTCTGGATTGGCACTTTTTGGCGTACTGGCATATTTCTTCTCGGACTTTATCGCTCACTAGTGTGCGCACGCGTTGTCGAGCGGGCGTGCGCGTCCGTGGAGCGCGGCGCACGTGTATTTGATGTTTCCGTCTTCTTAAACAGCATTACGCTGCCAAGCTAGCATTCCTTTCAACGTGTTACAATTAGCGGCCTTAGAAGCTGCTGCTTCCTGAGGCGACCAGCGTTTCCCCACGCCCGAGTACTTGAGCGAAGAACCGAGCGAACTGCCCGATAGAAGAAAAGAGATACTGCAACAAACCGTGGCCAAACACTCCACGTCCGCAACTGCCCCCGTCACCTACGCCGACGCCGGTGTAGATATCGATCGCGCCAACCGCACCAAGCAGCGGATCAAATATCTGGCACACAAGACTTTTACCCGCGGCGTGCTCAGCGAGATTGGCGGCTTTGGCGGCCTCTTCGCCGTCGACAAAGCCAAGTATGTCGATCCTGTGCTGGTTTCAAGTGTCGATGGTGTCGGAACGAAGCTAAAGATCGCATTCGAGATGGGCCTGCATTCCACGATCGGTGGCGACCTAGTGAACCATTGCGTGAATGACATTGCCGTGCAAGGCGCCGCGCCGCTGTTCTTTATGGATTATCTGGCCACGGGGAAACTCGAGCCTCAGATTGCCGAAAAAGTCGTGGAAGGTATCGCCGACGCCTGCAAGCACAACGGCTGCGCGCTGATTGGCGGCGAGACCGCGGAGATGCCCGGTTTCTATCCTGATGGCGAGTACGATCTCGCAGGATTCATTGTGGGTATGGTGGAGCGCGAGCGCATCATCACCAGCAAGGACGTGCAGATCGGCGATGTCATTCTCGGCATGCCCTCCAATGGCCTCCACACCAACGGATATTCTCTGGCTCGCAAGCTGCTCTTCGAAGTCGCTCACTATTCGCCCGAGACTTACGTAAATGAGATCAAGAACAAGGTCGGGAACGAACTGATGCGCACCCACAAGAGCTACTGGCCGGCATTGAAAAAGCTCCTCGATGCCCAATGCGTCTCTGCGTTGGCTCACATTACCGGCGGCGGCATCACAGAGAACCTGCCGCGTGTATTGCCCCGTGGCACGGCAGCCATCATCGAGCTCGGCTCCTGGCCGGTCCTGCCTCTGTTCGAGCACCTGCGTGAGCTGGGCAATGTTCCACAGGAAGAAATGCTGCGAACCTTCAACATGGGCCTCGGCATGCTGCTGGTCGTTCCTTCCGCGAAATTCAAGAAGGTACAGACAGTGTTGGAGCGCGTTGGCGAAAAGGCTTTCACCATCGGCCGCATCGTGAAGGGCGAACGCAAAGTAATCTACAGTTGAAATAAACTTCCGATCACTGATTTCAAAGTGCGGTTCAATCGACAATCGGTGATCAAGAATCAACAATGCACTCCCTCGGCATTCTTCTCTCCGGACGCGGTTCAAACTTCGTCGCCATCGCTGACAGCATCGACGCCGGTCGTGTTCCCGGCGCGCGGATAGCCGTCGTCATCTCCAATAAAGCGGATGCTC
>CAYOVU010000206.1:0-33384 GCA_964407505.1 uncultured Acidobacteriaceae bacterium
AATCCCTTGCCTAGAGAAGACACAACTCCGCCCGTTACAAAGATGTACTTCGCTGGCATCTGTTCCTCGCTCTAAATTTTGTTTGAAAAATGGTGCAGGTGGGGTGCACGAACAATTATGGCAGAAGATGCCTGTGGAAACCAACAGAGAAATCGCGCGCGTTGACTATCCCGCAGATGTGGGCGAAAATGATTCAGCACTTCCCTCGATCCCGACTCGTCGGGCTTAGGCATTTCTGCCGCAATCGTGGGCCTGTGGCGCAGCTGGGAGCGCGCTTCCATGGCATGGAAGAGGTCGTCGGTTCGATCCCGACCAGGTCCACCAAATTCTTACCCTGCATATCGTTAACTTTTTGCTTCCGAGCTTCTTCCAGCAGCTGACCTCGGATTGAGCAGTGCTACTCTAGTGGGGTGAATCGGTCGTTCCCTCATCTTTTCTTCCCCTGCCGCGCATTGCTTTTCCTGCTCTGGCCATTCATCACAGTCTCCCCTGCCTCTGCCGCGAACTGGACCGTGCGCACCCAACCAACGCGCCTCGTCAATGGTGGCCCCGTGTTGTTTCAAGTCAAACCTCCGGCGAGGTTGAAGTCACTCAATGGAACCTGGCTGGGTCACGCACTCATCTTCAGCTTGGATACAAAAACTAAAACGTGGTACGCATTAGGAGGCGTGAGCCTGGAAGCAGCTCCCGGAACTTATCCTCTGGAACTAGTCGGCGAAACCGTTGCCGGAAAACTCCCAAGCCAAAGTGTCTCTTTCAGCCGCAAGTTTATCGTCGCCAAGGGCAAGTATCCCAAAATCGAAGTCAAGCTCAGCGTCGAAAGCAAATTCACCGAGCCCAGCCCCGAGCAGCAAAAACAAATTCAAGAGGGACAAGAAATAAAAAAGGATTACCTCAGCCGCGTAACTCCAGAGCGGGTGTGGTCGGGTAAATTCGCGGAACCGGCTGTAGCCGCAATTTCCGATGTCTTCGGCTCACAGCGCATCTTCAATGGCAAAACATCGAGCCCTCACCTGGGCCTCGATTTCCGTGTCCCCAGCGGAACCCCGGTCGAAGCCATGAATGACGGCACAGTGTTGCTTGCACGCCCGCTCTATTTTGAGGGCAATTTCGTTGTGCTGGATCACGGACAGGGTCTGCTGACTCTCTACCTGCATCTTTCCGAGTTCAAAGTGAAGGAAGGCGATCACGTACAGCGCGGCCAAGTAATCGGCTTGAGCGGAGGCACCGGCCGCGCCACAGGTCCGCATCTTCATGTGGCAGTGCGATGGCAAGGAACCTATCTCGATCCCGCAAAACTGATCCAATTGCCCTTGCCGTGAGCTAGCTCAGCAATGGGCCATTAGCAATTAGCCGCGACCTACCCTACGGCGTAACCGGCTAATGGCCAAGTGCTAATTGCTGCCCTTCACGCATTCCCACTCGAAAGCCCGCGCAGTCCCCGCGCAGGAAGCTCTCGCAACACCTCATTGAGGGCTTCTTTCAGCTCAAGGTTGCGGATCAGCCGGTGCAGATAATTCGGATGCACACCCAGAATCTTGGCTGCATCTGCATAGCTGCCCTGTGTTTGCTCCACCGCATCGAGAATCAATTGCTTCTTTAATTCTTTGACCGCCGCATGATACTTCGCCTCGGTGACCTCCGCTGGGGCAGTGCGCTCCAACAGCGCCTCCGGCAAGTCTTCCGGAAGAATCATCTCCGAGGCTCCCAGCACCAGCGCATGTTCAATTGCATTTTCCAGTTCCCGCACATTCCCCGGCCAGTCGTAATTCACCAGGCATGATACGGCTTCACGCGAAATCGGCCGGGGCTTCACTTTGCAGTGCTTGGCATGTTTCTGCACAAAGTGCCGAGCCAGCATCGGAATATCGTCGCGGCGCTCCCGCAGTGCCGGCATCGTAACCTTCAGCACCGCCAACCGGTAATACAAGTCCTGGCGAAAGTTGCCCTCGCGCACGGCCTGATCGAGGTCGCGGTTCGTGGCGGCAATCACCCGGATATCCACCTTAATGGTATGCGTCCCGCCCACCCGTTCAAACTCGTGCTCTTGCAGCGCACGCAGCAGCTTCACTTGCAGCGCGGGAGCCAGTTCGCCAATTTCGTCGAGAAAAACTACGCCTCCATCGGCAACCTCCAGTCTCCCTTTCTTCAACCCAATGGCTCCTGTAAATGCTCCGCGCTCGTGGCCGAACAAATCGGTCTCCAGAAGTGATTCCGGAATCGCCGCGCAATTGATGGCAACGAACGGCTTGTTCGCCCGCAGGCTATTACGATGCAGAGCCCTCGCTGCCAATTCTTTTCCAGTCCCGCTCTCCCCCTCAATCAACACCGTCGACTCCGCAGGTGCCGCGCGCTTCACAAACTGGTATACCTCTTTCATTTTGGGGCTTTCGCCGACCAGGCTGCGCTCCTGGCTGATCTCCACCGTCAGCCGCTCATTCTCCTGCTCCAGCCACGCCAAGCGCCGCGCATTCTCCAGAGCCATCGCCGAAATACCGGCAATGGCCGTCACCAGGTGCAGGTTCTCTTCGTCAAGGCGGCCGCTGAGGCTATCACTATCGAGATAAATACACCCAATCACTTTTTGGAACACTGTTAATGGCACGCACAGCAGCGATCGCACCTGCGAGGCCGCCAGGCTTTCGATCTTTCCTAACTCTCCGCAATTGGAAACGTCGCTGCCCAGCAGCGCGATTCCCTGCTCCAGAACCCGCCTAGCAACCGTGCGGCTCACCTTCACCAAGTGCGATTGGCCTGCCCGCCGCACCCTGGCAAAAGTGGAGTTGAATTGTTGTCCTTCATGATCTGCGAGTAAGATCGCTCCGCGGCCCGCGGGAACCACTTCAAAAATTAGGTCCAGCAGTTGCCCTTGCAGTTCGTCGAGATCGCGAATCGCATGCACGATTCGGCTTATCTTCAACAGCGCATTTAAGTTGCGGGCGACTCGTGAAGTTGCAGGCAACTCGCGCGAAAGCCGGTCCGGCTGCAGATAGACCACGTCCTTGGGATATATGACGGTAGTTTCCGCCGTCCCCTGCGCATCCTCGAACTCCACGTGGCTGGCAATTGGCGCAAGTTCTTCTTCCTCAAGAAAAAGAAAAGAGGAGTCCCCAGCCGCAATCTCGTCCCCATGCCGGAGCCACTGCTCTTCGACCCCGGTCCCGTTCACCAGGGTCCCGTTGCGGCTGTCGAGGTCCTGCACTTGGAATCTGCCACTCTGGCAGCTCAGCCGGCAATGTTTTCTCGAAACGGAGGGGTCGGTAACCGCGATGCCGTTGGAAGCTTCCCGGCCAATGGTAATTTCGCCTTCAGGTAAAGGAATGGTTGAATCTTTTAAGGGCCCGGAAAGCACTACAAGTCTGGGGCGCAAGCTGACTTACCTCGGGCAATTTCTTATCACACTTCCAGCCTGAATTCACCGGCGAAATCGATTTTTTTCGTTATCCGAACAGATAGAGCGGGCTATCCGATCAGATAGTACACCCGGTGCCGGTTCGGCACAGCGATGACGGCAGCGTTGGCACCCCACTTCGGCGTAACCGCATATAAGATAATCGGTTATCGAGATATCCACAGCCTTTGCACAGCCCCGAAGATGGCTGGTCATCAGCATGCACTGTGTCGAATGCACCGCTGCTCAGCAGAAAGCGATGGGGGAAGCGCTTTTTGAATTAGTTCTTGCTGAGCTTGGTCGAATCAGGGATCCGAGGGGCCCCCTCATCGGATCCTTGATTTTATATCCTACCAAACCTAGGCCGCCCCCAGACTCAGATTACGGAACCAAATCGGACCGGCAACTCGAGCGAACCGCGTTGATCGCGCTGTTCGTGGCCCATAACAAAAAGAGATAATTGCTGCAGTCCGATGCTCTTAAGTCACGGTTCTAGGCCGAGTCTACTTGGCAACAAAGACCTCCGGGATAAAGTTCAAGAAAATCCAAAGGAGAAAGCTCCATGCGATATCTAGCTGTAATTTGCGTCGCGCTCACGTCTCTTTCGGGAGATGCGGCCGGACAAAACCCGCCGAACACAGCCGGGCATGAGGTGCCCGAAACGGCCATGGGGCGGCAGGCAGTCGTCCCTTTCGGTCGACCACCGTCAGCTTCCAACATGACACACGAAGAAACGATGGTCCGCACTGCCTACGCTAAATTCGCTTACGCCGCGGAGCAGGACGCGATCGATCAATTGGCGATGGAAGCTGCCGATCCCTCGCTGCGGAACCGGCCAGAGTACCGCGGCCTGACAAGCGACCAACGCTTAGCAGCCGCGCAAGTCAGTTTCGCCTTGGGCGACTTTGTTATTGGCAACATCGGAGACATCCTCCGCCGTAAGGCGGTCGATCTCATTACTCCGGCGAGCAGCGAAATGCTCACGGCCACGACTCCGGTCTCCGGCTACGCCGAGGGCGGAACGTCAACGACGATCCATTCCATCCACCCGTCCTGGCAGCCGGCCCGCATCGATCCGCCAGAAACGTCAGAACTCAAACTGGAAGATCTGTACCAACGGCAATGGCATACGAGCCGGCCATCCGCGCTGTGGCAACGCTACGCCTCTTACTCGGTGACTGTAACCTTCCAAGGGAAGAGCCGTGGACCCTATATGGCGCTTTTCATCTTCGGCCACGATGAGAAGACCGGAAACGAAGTTCTTGAGCCGGAAGACAGCACAACCGATGTTATAGCGCTGGCCTCGGCTATGCATGAGCACCTGTTCCCCGAGGCTTACATAAGCACCCGGCTGCGGAGGATTCCAGCCGTGGCCGACTGGATCAACGCAAAAAAGATGTCCGGCCCCGACTGCTCCGTAGGCATGAACGACGTTTGCTGCGATCTAGTCAAGATGCAATGCGGACCAGGAAAAGAAGACGTAGAGCAGGGGCTCGCGAGAGGGTTACCCGTGCCACAGCATCGGTAAAAGAGGCGGAATCGCTCGATATCAAAATCACAAAACACGAGGAGGAATCCGGTGATTAGCAGGTCGTCCTGTTCCTTGCCCTGTTCATGATCGCACCATCATGGTCCGCGGCACAGCAATCCTGTTCCGACTTTAGCGTCCAAGGCAGTCCGCTGTTTGGGACCCGTTTGGCGATCAAGGCCACCTTACCGGCGCCCACCAGTTCTACACCACCCTAACAGCGAACTGCTCGTACACAGGGATGAATAACCAATATTGCACAACAGCATGCAGCGCCTACGGATCAATTTCCCATCAAGACACCGGGGCACTCTCGAATCCTTTCTACCAGCACAATTTAGGCAATTCGGTGAACGGTGGCTTCTGGGAGGCGGTCAACGCCAGCGGCAGTGTATCCTGCCAAACCACGGCCGCCGCAACGGTAACATCGTGTCTTCTTAGCTGCGCGGCCTCGATTAGCTTTAGTGGTTCGCAGTCCGGAGTCGGCGTCTCCGTAAGCTTCCCTCCAGATGCGATTTTCGGTCTCTCCCAAGGCTATGGATTCTCATGCTTTCCCGAACTGGACCCGCAATGGTGTGGTGGGAAGAGCCCGATCATTATCGACACAACCGGCGAGGGTTTCCAGCTCACCTCTGCTGCAGACGGGGTACGCTTTGACATCAGGGGGAATGGCAGGCCGCAGCAGCTCTCCTAGACCGCCCGTGGATCGCACAATGCTTTCCTCGCACTCGACCGAGGCCACGGAATCACCAGCGGCAAGGATTTGTTCGGCAATTTCACCCCGCAACCGAAATCGGCTGATCCTCCCAATGGTTATCTCGCGCTGGCCGTGTTCGATACTCCACAAAAAGGGGGAAGTGGCAATGGCGTAATCGATCCAGGCGACGCTGTGTACCCGAAGCTCCTGCTTTGGATCGACGAGAATCATGACGGGATTGCTCAACCCAACGAACTTCACCATTTGGCAGAACTAGGAGTTTTCTCGCTAAGCCTTAGCTACGTAAATTCGCCCTACACTGACGCCTTTGGCAACCAGTTCCGCTACAAGGGAAAAGTAAATCCTCTGGGCGAACCGACGAAGGATCACGTAGACCGAACTTCTTACGATGTATTTTTCGCCGGACTGCTGAATCAAAACGGCGGCAGTGACAGCGTTGTACAGTGCGGCGGCGGGGGGAACGGCGGGGGAACAGACTAGGGATCTGCCCTTCTTTGCGGCGGGAGAGAAAGAGGGGCTGGCTCCAGGCTAGCCTCTCGTTTTTACCGGAATCGTGAGTTGGCCAACTTGACAACGTCGCCGAGCCTCGAGCGCACCGACTCGCCCGACGTTAATAGGCACGGTAGCGCGTTCCGCTACAACGGCAAGGTCAACCCTCTCGGCCAGCCAGCGGGGGATAACACCGATCGCACTTCCTATGATGTGTTCTTCGTGACCGGCGGAAAGAAGAAAAACTCGGCAACGCCATCGGCTGGAAAAAAGCTCGGCAAGATCGGGGGGAACCGACGCCTGCGAATAGACCTTTCTGACCTGCTCTTCCAGCAGCGGGCGGCGTCACTCTTCAGCGCGCCGCCCATTTTTCCTAACAAAGAAAGCCGTCTGAGTTCATCCACGCCTTCGTGGCTAATTTTTCGATCTAGAAATCGAATGAGTCAGCTGGCAACCGATTCGCCGGGACCAACTACCGGCACCACAGCTACGGCCATCGCCGCACCATCCCGACTCGCTCCATCCCGATAAGTAACGCTGTTCCCCGAAATCGCCGGCACACGCTCGCCTGGCACCAGGATTCCCACCAAATTCAGCGGGTCGGCCGCCGAGAGCGTAATCGTCTCCTGCGCGATCCTGCCTTGCGCGATTCGGCTCTGCGGGTTTGTATCGTGAGCGGCATCGAGCCGGCGCAATGCCCGCACGGAATCCACCGCCACCGGCAAAGCGAATTGCTCGCCCAAGAATCCATCAACAAAGCGTCCGCCACGAATCTCGCCGCGATCTTCCAGTCGGCGGAAGCCGCCCAGCAACTCGCGCCACGGTGGCAGGTTCGCCTCCCGCGCCAGCACGTCTCGGACGACAATGCCGTAACGGCGCAACAGCATCCAGCAAGCCGCTTCCACCGCGCGAGGCCGCTCGACAACTTCCTCGGCATGCAGCAAAGCCCAGCGCCCGGCGTTGTGCCGAGGACGCATCGCACGCCCGCTTCCCTGCCCCGCCCGCCGCTTCGGGTCGATCAGCGACCGCAGATTGTCGAACCCATCGGCAGTTACCAGCCCCGCAGCCACCAGTTCCCAAAGCGCCGTCTCAATTTCCGCCTTCAACTTTTCCGTGCCGCGTACAATGTCGGCAAAAAACGACGCGCCGCGTTGCCGCAGAAAATCCAGCACCTTCTGCGCTCCGTGACTTAATCCGTTATTTTCCGAAACCTCCGCACCCGGATGCCGCGGGGTCATCCAGTCCGCATCCTCCCGCACGAAAAACGTGATCGGCGCAACGCTGGTTGGAATCACCCTCCGCTGCCTCGGAGCCGGCTCACCCTCATTTCCCCGGCCGGCGCTCGAATCGAGCGTCGCCGGGTGCGGCGACAGCCTTCCCCACCCTACAGCCCCAGTCAGGCAAAGCTGGTCAAGCCACTTCGGATCGTAATCCACAATGCGTCGAGCCAGCACCTGCCGCTCCCAGGCATTCGCCGGAATTTCAAACCCTTGCAGCTGTCGCAACACTTCGAGCGTGCCCCGCTCGCCCGCCACCTGCGTCCCCGGAGCCACATGCTGCCAGCGCAAAAGCCACTGCATGAATTGCGCCGCCGTCACCGGCTCAATCTGTTTGCGCAGCGTTGCTACCGTCAGCCGGTGAATCCGCGCCAGCAGCCTCCGCTCGCACCACTCGTGTTCCTGTGGCGCGGGCTGCCCTTGTGGCGCGGACACTCCTGTCCGCGAAGCAGCACCACTAAAGCTTCCCCTCAGCACAGTCCCGCTGGCTTCCATCCGAAACAGAGCATTCGTAATCTCCGCTGGAGAAATTCCCAAAGCCTCACCGAGCTGCGACGCCGTCACCGGTCCCAGATGCGACATCCATCCCGTAACCAAGGTCAGCAAACCATCGTCGCGAGTCGACGCCGTCGTCCCCACATCAGCCAACGGCCGCGCAAATTGCGCCTCGGGAAATAAAACTGAAAAGGTCTTGGCACGCTCCGCAGCTATCCAGTAAGTTCTTCCACCCGACATCACCGATGCCGCGCGCCCCTCGGTCACCAGTCTCTCGAAGTAGCGTTCCCAGTTGTTCCCGACAATATCCATGCGGAGACAGCCGCCCTCGGCTGCCTGCCCTGAGGCGGGAGGGGTCCTGTCGAGCGAAGCTCCACCCGGCAGCGCCACCAACGTATGCAACACATCATGCAGCTCATCCGCATCACGCACATCGGGCCAAGCCTCTTCCCGCACCTGCGCAATCGCCGCCGGATCAAGCCCGCCCACTTCTTCCAGCACCGATTCCGGCAGCATCCGTCGCATCTGCACCGCGCGCGCCCGCCGCTCTTCCAGCGGCGCGTCGTCCAAATAAGCGTACGGATTCGCATTCAGAATTTCGTGCGAAAACTGCGACGGCACCGGCGTGTCGACCGCAATACAACGAATCCGTCCATCCGCGAGCCCGCTCAACACGGCCTTCAGTCCTTCAATATCCATCGCCTCGGTGAGCACGTCCTTCATCACCTCGCCCACCAGCGGATGGTCAGGAATTTGCCGCTCGCCTTGAATATTTTCAAAGCACGCGGCCGCATCGGGAAAGACCGAAGCCAGCAGATCGTCCGACCGCATTCGCTGAATCTGCGGTGGAACTTTTTTGCCGTTCTGAAATCGCAAAAGCGCCAGCGCCCGGTTTGCATCCCACCGCCAGCGCGTGGCAAAGATTGGCGAATCCAGCGCCGCCTGCTCCAGAATCGGCTGCACCGTCGCTGCCTGCAAAAAGTTGAAGACATCTCCCAGCGGAAAACTGTTCTGCTCGGCCAAAGCGATGTTCAAACCGTTATCCGTCGCCGCAGCCTGCAACTCAAAATTAAATCCCACGCAAAACCGCTTGCGCAGCGCCAGTCCCCAAGCCTTGTTGATTCGTCCCCCAAATGGTGCGTGAATCACCAACTGCATCCCGCCGCCTTCATCGAAGAAGCGCTCGGCAATCACCGTCGTCTGCGTCGGCACCGCCCCCAAAACCGCGCGCCCCTGCAGAACGTATTCGATCGCCTGCTCCGCGCCGGAATCATCTAGCCCGCACTCGTCTTTCAACCACATAACCGCCGCTGCCACATCTGGCTGCGTCGCTGAAAATCCGACCGGCGAAGTGTGCGGCAGCATCGCGCTGATTTCTTCCCTCAACGTTCCAATGTGCTCCGATAATTCCTGCGTTCGCGCCGGAGCTTCGCCGCGCCAGAATGGGACACTCGGAGGTGCACCGTGCGCATCCTGCACCAGCACGCGGCCAGCATTGGTTTCGATGCGGCGAATCATCCACGAGGTATTTCCCAGCAGCATGATGTCGCCGCGATTGCTCTCGACCGCGAAATCTTCATCCACCGTTCCCACCACCAGGCCATCGGGCTCCGCCACCACTGCGTACAGCGAGTTATCAGGAATCGCACCGCCGCTCGTGATCGCCGCCAGCCGTGCTCCCCGCCGTGCTCGCAGCTTGCCGTTCACCCGATCCCGGTGCAGGTACGCGCCATATCGTCCGCGCTTCGCCGCAATGCCCTCAGCTAGCATTTCCAAAATCGAATCGAAAGTTGCCCGCGTCAAATTGCGATACGGATACGCGCGCCGCACCAGCGCAAACATCTCTTCTTCGTCCCACTCTTCAGCGGAGCATGCCGCCACTATCTGCTGCGCCAATACATCCAGCGGCGATTCTGGAATCATCAGCCGATCCAGATCGCCCTGCCGAATCGCCCGCACCAGCGCCGCACATTCCAGCAAGTCGTCGCGAGTCGTGGCAAACAATCGTCCCTTGGGAACCGCGCCGCGCCAGTGCCCAGACCGTCCCACGCGCTGCAGCGTGACGGCAATGGCTCGCGGCGAGTTGATCTGCACGACCAGATCCACCGTGCCTACATCGATTCCCAACTCGAGCGACGCCGTCGCCACCAACACTCGCACCTGGCCTTCTTTCAGTTTTTTCTCCGCCGCGAGGCGCAGTTTGCGTGAGAGGCTCCCATGGTGCGCGGCAACATTCTCTTCCCCCAGCCGCTCTCCCAGTTGATGCGCCACGCGCTCGGCCATGCGTCGCGTGTTCACAAACACCAGGGTTGACCGATGCTGTCCCACTAAAGCCACCAGCCGGTCATAAACCTCGTCCCACATTTCGTTCGAAGCCACCGGCCCCAGCGGCATCGACGGAACTTCAACCGCCATATCCAGCTTGCGCTTGTGCCCAATATTGACGATGACGGGATCAGCGCTTTGAAAGGGCGCGGTTTCTAGCCGCGCCGCAGAGCCGTTCGGATCGAGAGCGGCTTCAGCCGCTGAGGTTCCCGTCAGAAAGTGCGCCACTTCTTCAATCGGCTTCTGCGTAGCCGACAGCCCAATCCTCACCGGCCGCTTGTACGTCAGCGCCTCCAGCCGTTCCAGCGACAGCGTTAAATGCGCCCCACGCTTATCGTCGGCGACCGCATGGATTTCATCCACGATCACAGTTTCGACATCGCGCAGAATCGCGCGGCTTTTATCCGCAGTCAGCAGAATGTAGAGCGACTCCGGCGTGGTCACCAAAATGTGCGGCGGCCGCTTCAGCATCGCGCGGCGCTCGTGCATCAGCGTGTCGCCGGTACGAACCGCAGTGCGAATCTCCGGCATGAGCATCCCGCGCTCTCCCGCCAGCGCGAGAATCTCGCCCAATGGAATTTCCAGATTTTTCTGAATGTCGTTGCCCAGCGCCTTCAGCGGCGAGACATAGAGGACTTCAGTTCGATCAGTCAGATCGCCCGCCAGCGCCTTGCGCACCAGTCGGTCAATGCAGGCAAGAAACGCAGCCAAGGTCTTGCCCGACCCGGTGGGCGCCGAAATCAACGTCGTCCGTCCAGCAAGAATATGCGGCCACCCAAGCTCCTGCGGCTCTGTCGGCGTGCCAAACCGCTGGACGAACCACTCCGCCACAAGAGGATGAGCCCAGGTAAGCGAGGCGGGAAGGGACGGCATCCGGATATTGTAACCGGGAGCCATAGTTTCGTAAAACGTTCGCTTTTGTTGAAAAAAAGCAGCTGGCAGTTAGCAATTAGCAGTTACAATTCGCATCCACAGGATCATGGAGCTAATTGCAAACTGCTGACTACTGGTCAAATAAAAATACCCACCGGATGCTTGCTTGGGGCGTGCTCGGGTCAGCATCCGATGGGCTACCGTTTCTCCTTACTCACCCTGTTGTTTTCAGGAGTATGTGCAATGATTAAACTCCAGAACTCGGCTAAGTTCCGTCTAATTTTGTAAAACTTTGTAATTCTCGCGCCACGCGATTCTTACGTTAATTTGCAATCACCGGCGTCTTCGACGCCATCAATTCCGTAAAGCGGGGATTCTTACGTAGCTCCGCAAACTCCACATCTTTATATACGTTCTTAAGATCCCGGTAGCCGTCTTCCTTGGCCTTCCTCAAATATTCCAGCGATTGATCTGGCAGACCCATCTTTGCGTAAAGCTTGGCAACGGTGTAGTCGTAGCGTGCCCGGTCCTCAGGACTCGGCAATTGCGCCTGCACGCCATTCCGAGACGACCGCCCGAACACATCGGGATCCATCTCCAGTGCTTTCTGGTAAGCGATCACAGCACGTTCGAACTCCCGCTTGGAAAAATAAGCCGCTCCCAGATTGCTGTAGAACGACGCGGAGCTGCTATCCTTGGCGATCGCCTTTTCATACTGTTTAATCGCCGCGCCCCATCGCTTGCTTTCGTAGAGAATCACGCCGAGATTGTTATAGGCATCGGCAAAATCATGATCGGACCGGACGGCGCGCTCAAACGATTTCTGCGCCTCTCGATAGTGCTGCATCATCAGCTCGGTAATGCCGATTTTGTTCAGCAGGCGCGCATCATTCCGCTTTTTGCTGAGCGCAGCCCGATAGTAATCGAGCGCATCTAGATACAGTTTATCGACGCGCAGCAAATCGGCTCGCTGCTCCAGGTTTTCCGCAGTCGCGTCCGGCGCGGGAGGATCGATGGCGCGTATCAGCGGCGGCGCGATCTGCACTTGTTCGGAGTGGGAAACTTGCGCGAATGCGGCGGCAGAGAAAGCTACAACGAGAAGAATCAGACAGGCTTTCCGGCAGGACATACACACCCCCAGGCGACCCAAATCTAATGCCGCCATTCTGCCACAGTTTTCGCCCGTTTCAGCAGGTAAATTTTGGCCGTCGAGCGCCAGAAGCCGGAAACGGGAGTCGTATTGGGGTCTACGGCGTTCTTCCACCCATTTCCTCGGCCTCCCCCAGCGGACTACGACCTCTTCGCTTGCGTTTCAACCTGGACGTTTCAGCGCCGGATGCCCCAGGCCGTTCGGAATCATGAGCGTGGCCACCGCTGCACTTGCCAGCGACAGCCCGGTGCAGATCAACATGACAATTCGGAATCCAAAGATGAACGCCTCCCAAATCGCATCTTGCACGGTCGAGGCCTGACTTGGATCGAGGTGGCCAGGAACCTGCAAGCCAGCCAGTTTGATCTCATCGTTTCGAATCGCTTGCAACGCCTCCGCCGGCAGCGGGATATGCAGTAATTTGCGCTCCAGACAAAAGTGAAAAGCGTAGATCATCACAATCCCCAGGACTGCAATGGCCAGCACGCCTGCAACCCGAGCAACAGCATTGTTGATTCCCGATGCCGTACCGGCCCGGTCTTGGCCAACAGAATTCATCACCACCGTGGTGAGCGGGGCCACAGTAACAGCCATCCCCAGCCCGAGCACGAGGATCGCGGGGAAAAAAGTCTTCCAATAATCGCCCGCAATCGTGGGCAGCGCAAACAGCATGAACCCCAGCGCTGCCACCAAAGGACCGACGATTAACGGACCCCTCGCGCCGTATCGCGCGACCAATCCTCCCGACCACCGCGAAAGCAGAAACATCAGCAGAATGAAAGGAAGGATCGCTGCCCCCGTGGCGGTTTCAGAATACCTTTGCACTTGAATCAAGTTCATTGGGAACAGAAAAAAGAAAATTCCAACCGCTGAATATAAGAATAAGGTCAGCAAATTCGCCCCGCTAAAGCTCGCGTTCTTGAATAATGCCAGCGGCACCATCGGCGAAGTCTCGTTAGCCTCGATCAGGACGAACGCGACAACGCAGCCCAAGCCGGCAATCGTACTTCCGAAGACAACGGGGTTTCTCCAACCCAGATTGGCGGACTCGATGAACCCGTTCACGATGCCACCCAATCCCAGCGTCACCAGGATCGCTCCTGCCCAATCCAGCCGGCCAGTAGCGACGCTGCGGCTCTCCGGAATTCGCCACATCGAAATCGCGATCACCGCCGCTGCGAGAGGAAGATTAATAAAAAATATCCAGCGCCACGATGCATGTTGAACCAACCAGCCGCCAAGCAGTGGACCAATCGCCGTTGTAATCGCCGTAAAACCAGACCAGGTGCCGATCGCCTGTCCGCGGCTCTGCTCGTCAAACGATGCGCTGATAATTGAGAGGCTGCCCGGCACCAGCAGCGCCGCGCCCACCCCTTGAATGCTCCGCGCCAAAATCAGACCGTTAATGCTCGACGAAATACCGCAAGCAACCGAGGCCGCGCCAAATATTGTCACGCCCGCCAGAAAAATCAGGCGGCGGCCAAACAGGTCGCCGAGCAACCCACCAACAAGAATCAATGCACCCAGAAAAAGCCCGTAAGCCTCGACCACCCACTGCACATCGACAACTGTTGCGTGGAAGCTCGCTTGCAACGCCGGCAAAGCGACATTGACAACCGTGCTGTCGATGAACGCCATGCTCGAGCCGAGAATCGTTGCAGCCAGAATCCACGGCCTGGCTCTCGCGCCGCACACCACTCCATCCGCTGCCGATGGGTTGACCACGTCGCACGGCATTCTCATGGCAAGTATGGGATGCCCCCGACAGCGCGTAAGGTTCTAAGGATCACGACGAACAAAACCGTCTGTTATATTCGTGGGCGCATACATCCCTAAGTCTTACCGCCTGCACTGGCATTTGAGGGTTAATTCGCGGAGGAAACATGATTCAACGCTTTCTCGCCATTCTTGCCGTCGGAGCAGCCTTTGCCCAAGCTCAGCCCTCCCTGCCCGGTAATTTCCAATCAAAGACCATTCATAGCCCGGAAGGCGCCGATATTTTCGTGCGCTGGGGTGGAACCGGACCCGTGGCTCTTCTTCTCCATGGATACGCGGAAAACAGCGACTCCTGGGCGCCGCTGGCAGCCGATCTAATGAAAGATCACACGGTCGTCGTGCCCGACCTTCGCGGAATCGGCAAGTCCTCCAAGCCCGAGAGTGGCTATGACAAGAAAACTGAAGCCAAAGACATTCGCGCCGTCGTGACCGCGCTCGGATATGACAAAACTTTCGTGGTCGCTCACGACATCGGCAACATGGTCGCCTACGCTTATGCCGCCATGTACCCGGATAAAGTCGAGCGCCTCGTCGTGATGGATGCGCCAATTCCGGGCATCGAACCCTGGTCAGAGATTCTGCTCACCCCCGGCGTCTGGCATTTCAACTTTCATGGCCCGGATGCCGAACGCCTCGTCGCCGGCCGCGAGCGCATCTATTTCGATCGCATCTGGAATGACTTTACCGCCGATCCCTCGAAGCCCGACGACTCCACCAGAAATTTCTTTGCCGCTACCTACGCGCAGCCCGGAGGAATGCGCGCCGGGTTCGCGCAATTCACCGCGTTTTCTCAAGATGTCGCGGATAACAAAATTTTCGAGCAGACAAAGCTGACCATGCCGGTTCTCGCCGTTGGCGGGGAAAAGTCATTCGGCCCATTACAAGCGGTGATCATGCGCCACGTAGCTATCAACGTTCGAGAGGCGGTCGTCGCCGGCTCCGGCCATTGGTTGATGGAAGAGAAGCCCCAGTACACGGTGGCGCTGATTCGCAACTTCCTCGATTCTCAACTCGGCGAAGAGAGACTCGCTCCAGCTGAATACAAGTTCCCGCAACAAGGCAATCCCGGCACGGGGAGTTCCGGCATGGCCGGAATTCAAACCGTGGTACTCAAAGGTGATCCGGATCAGGCGGGCGTCTACACAATCATGCTGCGCGTCCCCGCACACACGAAAATCGCAGCCCACTCCCATCGCGATGACCGCGTAGCGACGGTAATCTCCGGCACATGGCATCTCGGCTACGGAAACAAATTTGATGAAGCCCAGCTCAAATCTCTTCCTCCCGGCAGCTTCTACACCGAACCTCCCGGCCAGCCCCATTTCGCTGAGACCGGCGACGAACCTGTCACCGTCCAGATCAGCGGCTTCGGTCCATCATCCACCGACTATGTTGACCCGGCACAAGACCCTCGCAAACATAAAGCCGAATAAAACGCGCAGCGTGTCTGGGAGCCTTGCTACGAATGCTCCCCGCTATTTCAAGTTATCGTTCAGCAACTTGGCGAGCCGCGCGCCAGCAAGCGCGACGCGGTCTTGGGCGTCCTTCATTGCCTGATCGTAATATGCCTGGGTGATGAGATAGGAGGAACTCGCCGTGACCTTGCCAGACCTCGACGGCGATTCAGACAAAGCGACAGGCTTCGGCGTTCTGCTGGACTTCGATTTCGACGGAGACGAAGCGGTTGGCTGCGGCCCTTTGCCAATCGGCTTGGCATAGGCGTCCGTCTTTGCGATGGTGAATGACTCCGTGGCCCAATCGGATGGGTCCATGTCAGCCACCTTATCTGCGGGAGCGCTCGCTAGAGGCTTGGCGAAGCTAGCAGCATTGGGCAGCGCAGGCGCAGGGTCGCCCTCGCCGGGCAGATCGTCCCAAAATGCGTGCAGCTCCCGGGGAGCGCTCTTCGAGAGTGTGCCCTCGAATTCCTTCTCCATGGCTAACGGCAGCTTGATCTTGACCAGATTGCCACCCTCGTCGCCCTTGCCCGCATAGTAGCGGACCGTTCCATGGAGAGGCTGGTGAATGTCGCCAACCAGATGCTCCAGCCAGACCATATCGTAAGCCTCAAGATCGTCGCTCTCGCCTGAGTCGATCGCTGTCCGCAGAGCGACGATTTGCGTGGCTGCGTTCGGAACCGGAGTAGCCGGCACAGTTGAATGATCCGACGCAAATCCCGTGTCGATGAAGTGCCAGTAGCCATGGCTCGCCGTATCGGAGAAGCCGATATTTACATCGGTCGTAATCCCGGCCGGCGGGATGTCGGAGTCCTTGAAGCCAACATGCTTAATGCTGTCGGGCCAGGTCGCGGCCCGCATGAACAAATAGAGATTTTGGTCGTCCTGCGACAGACCGGAAGGCAAGTCGGTTACCCAATCAGAATACCCGGGAACAGACTTCCCGGTCGGACTGTGCAACGTCGGCACAAGCTTTAACAATTGGATCGCCCGCGCTTGAGCAGCCGACGTCATTTGCTGCCAGGCGACATAGGCCACCGCTTCATGACCCGTGTTCCCCCAGCCCCAGAGTTGTGTTGGAACCGCAAACAGGAGTAGAAGCGACGATGCAAGAAGACTGTTGCTTAAGCGTCTGCGCATTTGAAATTGTCCTTTCTCGGGCGTTGGCTGCCATTGACTGCGGAGCGGCCAATCGTGACCTGCCAATCAGACTCGGCAAGAACCTGGAACATCTTCCAGATGTTTAGTAGTGGTCCGACACTCGCAACCGTTACACGACAACGGATTGGTTTTTAGGAGGGGTAGGAGCAAACCAGTTCAAATTGTCGCAGTCTTTTTAGATCGGATCGTGTCTCTTGTCAAGAGTAAAGAAGAGGCCTGCCGGGGTAAAGTCCAAAGAGATAAACTGACGAGCCGGTCACTTCAAGATGGTCTATTTCAGTGGGGCGCAGTCTGGCCATTTTCCGGCGGTTTTGGCGGCGGGGCGGAGGATTTGTCGTCCTTGAAGATACCCGCGATCTTGCCGAAGAAGCCCTTCTTTTTCTGTTGCAGATCTCCATTCTGCCCATCCTGCGCATTCGCAGAGTTCGGCGGCGGCAGCGGTTTCTCGCCCCCTCCACCGAAGAATCGAGAGAACAATCCAGCGACTCCGCTCTGCTGGTCGCAGGTTTCGCGCGGCTCGGTGCCGGCGATGAATGCCGCTACGTAATCGTTGGGACACGTCGGCGTCGCCAGCCGGTTCGTTACTTTGTCCAGTTGCACATCGACCACGCCCGTTGGCTGCGAAAATTCCTTCATGTCGGAATACTGGGGAATCAACGCAGCCTTCTTCATGAATTCGGTCCAAATGGGAGCAGCCGTCATCGCGCCACTCAGCCGCAAGTCGCTGTAATCGTCGTAACCCACCCAGACAATACACAGCAAGTTGGAGGTATACCCTGCAAACCACCCATCGTGCGAGCTGCCGGTCTTGCCTGCCGCCGGCAGCGTAAACCCGCGCAACCGCACCGCCGTATAACCCAGCCCATTGTTGATTACGCCTTCCATCATGTTCGTCATGACGTAAGCGATGCGCGGGTCGAGCACCTGCCGCTGATCCGTCTTGTAGTTGGCGATCACGTCGCCCTTCGCGTTGCGCACCGAGTTCACCAGGATCGGAGACAGCCGTTCGCCATTATTTGAAAACGATGTGTAAGCCCCCGCCATATCCAGAGGCGTGGCGTCGTAGGACCCCAGAGCCATCGCCGGTGTCGCCTTCACCGAAGCGATGCCCGCCGACTTCGCCAGGTCCGCCACCTTGTCGTAACCAACTTCCTCGGCCAGCTTCACGGTCGCGTTGTTCAGCGACATCGCCAGCGCATAACGCAGTGTCACGTCGCCGTGATACTCCTCTTTATAGTTGCGAGGCTCGTAAATCTGGTCGCCGTAGGCGAAGCTCGAGGGCGCATCCGTCACCATCGACGCCGGTGTAATCACCGTTTGCGACCCATCGAGCGCCGTATTCATCGCCGCCGCATAAACGAACGGCTTAAAGATCGATCCCGTCGGCCGCTTCGACAGCGCATGATTCAACTGGCTCCAGCCGTAGTCGCGCCCACCCACCAATGCCAGAATCGCGCCCGTATGCGGATCGAGAACCACCAACGCCGCCTGCGCCTGCGGCCCCGGCAACACCTGCGTCTCGACTTTCTTGCCCACTTTCACCCGCTTGGTGCGCAACTTCGTGACTTGCTCATCCACCAGCTTGATGCCCGTCTCCACCGCCTGCGCCGCCGCCTTCTGCAGGTCCGGATCGAGCGTGGTGTAAATGCGATACGCCTGATCATTCAGATCATGCTCGCTGAACTTGTTGATCAGCGTGTCGCGCACCATGTCGACAAAATAAGGAGCGTCGCTGGCCTCCACATTCGGCGGCGCCAGCTTCAGCGGCATGGCCTTGGCTTTGTCGGCCTGCTCGCGTGTGATGGCGTGCGTGTCCACCATCGAATCCAGCACCAGGTTTCGCCGCTCCAGCGCGCGCTCGGGATGCCGGTACGGCGACAACCGGCTCGGCCCCTGGATAATGCCCGCCAGCAGCGCCGCCTCCGGCAGCGTGATGTCTTTGAAATCCTTGTTAAAATAAGCTCGCGACGCCTCGGCAAATCCGCTGATGGCGAACGATCCCCGCTGCCCCAGGTTCACCCAGTTCCCGTAAAACTCAAAAATCTGCTGTTTGCTGAACTTCTGCTCCAACTCTTCGGCAATCAGCATCTCTGTCAGCTTCCGCCTCACGGTTTTTTCCGGCGTCAGAAAAAAGCCGCGCGAGAGCTGCATCGTAATCGTCGATCCGCCCTGCTCATGCCGCTGCCGCATCACGTCGATCCACAAAGCCTCGACCATGCGCGTAAAGTTCACGCCGCTGTGCTCGAAGAATCTCCGGTCTTCGATCGCCAGCACCGCATCGACCATCACTTTCGGAATATCGGAATACTTCACCACCTGGCGCTTGGATCGCTGTTCGTAATCAAACAGCGCAGTCACCAGTTGCGGTTCGAGTTCGTAGGCAGAAAGCTCATTGCCCTTGCTGGTGATTCGATCGACCTTCCCGTCCTCAATCGAGATTCGCGCCGGCTCCGGACTGTGGTAGCTCTCTGGTCCCGGCGTGATCTCAATTCCGCCGCTCACCAGCCGAAAGCTCCCAAGCTCCGATTGCCCGTCCTTATCGGAATATCCGGCGCGCCGCAGAAGCCCGGCGATTTCCTTTGCATCGGCCTTGTCGCCGTCACGCAGCGTTCGAGGCAAGGCATAAATCTTCGCAGAATTGCTGAACACCGGCGAACGAAAGCGCTGCTGAATAATGCGGTCGTACTTGATGTAGAAGTAGGAAAACGATCCGCCCAGGCCAATTGCGACGACGAGGAAAACCACCAGCGCAGCTCGAACCACCGGATCGCGCCATAGCCCGCGTCCGCCCTTGCCCCCGCTTTTTGGGATTTTGATCTTAATGGCCACGTCTACACTCGATCATCCGTCGAACGAACCACCCGCTGGTCAGACGGTGGGAAGCCCCAAAAGGTTTGTCCGGCGGCCTGTTCCCTTTGCCGGTTCCCCCGACCGTAGTTTTCCGGAACGCCGCCTTATCAATCGGCGCAGTTTCGATAGCCGCAGTTGATAACTTAAGATGCGTCTTTTCATTGTACCGCTGGCCGGCAAACAAAAAGAGACCCGCAGTTCCGGCGGGCCTCTGAACGGTAAATAGACCATGAAGCACAGTGGAAATCAGCTTCTTACTGCGGGTCGGTCACGGCGAAAAAGCCCCCACTCGTCAAAGACAAAGTCGAGCTGGTTTGCGTAAGGGCACCATCGGAGGCCACGTCGAAAGCCCCCATCTCATACGTGACTGTAGTGGTACCCTGTGTAGCAACGCCGCCATAAGTGAAAAGGAAAGCACCGCTCTCATCGAATGCCGCCATGTCACCCAGCGCTGCGCTTGAAAACGGCGATCCGGTTACGGCAGTAAGAGTCCCAGTTGAGCCGATGGTAAAGCCCTCGACGGGGTTAAACGCGAGGTCGCTATCAGCAATGCCGAAGGAGTACACAAGATTGCCATTCGTGTTCGACTGCACGGCAATGCTCAAGGGCGAGTTCTGGGTAGCAAACGGCGAGCCGGTGACTTCGCTCAGAGCCCCGGTCGAACTAATGCTGAAGACGTAAAGATTGTCGTTATCCGACCCATTCACTACCGTGTTGTTGCCGGTAGTGCCGATCATAAACTTTCCCAGGGGCTCGCCTTGTACTTGCCACATGGGAAAGCTAAAGGTTCCTACCTCCGTCAGCACACCGGTGCTGCCAATCGAGTAGGCTTCGACCTGCGAACCTGTGTGATTGCCTAGCTCCTGGGTGACGTAGAGATATTTACCCAGCCCGTCTGTCGCCAGGTTCGCCGGTGGGAACGGAACTGAGAAACCGCTAGCGCTAACCGTAGTCAGTCCTCCGTCACTACCAATCTGATACACGTAGATTTTGTCCTCGCCGGTGGCCGAAAAAAACAGTAACGTGCCAGCCGGGTTGGTGATGATACTCTGCGTGCCAAAGTCCGTCGCAACGGAGACCAGAAACAGCGCTGAGTACGGGCTTCCGCTTATCGCCGTCAAAGTGCCGTCCGATCCAATTGTCCAGCCAAAAATTTGATTGGTCGAACCGAATCCCGTGTAGAGGTATTTCGCCTGCGCCACCACCATGCCCACCCCGCCGTCACCCAGCGGAGTCGCGGGAGCCGTATAAGTAGAAGTAGGCCCGAACGTCGATGCGCTTGTGTTCAGCGTGTAACCATCAATGGTGCCGTTTGACGTCGCTCCCGTCGCATCCGCGACAAAAACAAAGGCCGCTGTCGCGCTGCCGGTAGTCGTGGTACCTAACCCCGACCCCGACGCTGTGCACGACCCGCCAAAGGTGGCGCCAGTGCTGCAATTGTAATGATCGCAACTGGCCAGGCCCATCATCGCCAATGCCACAATCATCATGAAACCTGCTCGAACTTGCATCGTCATGAACCGCCTCCACCTAAGCTTCGCTTGTCTTCGTGTTTCCGGAAACGTCGCAAATCTGTTGTTCGGTGAACTCTTAGTGCCGGATTTTTGGAACCGGACCTTAGAAATCGGCTTATAGCCACGCGCATTTTTGCGCGACCTATGAGAAGACTCTCACCTATCGGCGATCTTAGGAGGAAGGTAATACGTTGGCAACGTTACGAATGTCACTGGCAGAACCGTCCGGGGAAACAGTGCGCCTATTGGTCAGTGGTTAGTGCTAAGTGCACAGAAGTGTAGATGGTGATGTAGTGCTGCAGTTCGACCTTTGCGCGTTGTCATCCTGAGCGTAGCCTTTTTCAGGCGTAGCGAAGGACCTCTCGTTTAACGGTCACAGAGCGCCAGCCAAATGAAGGTGTGGCCCTTCAGGGCCACGTAAAGAGTCCCAAAATGAGTTGGGGGCTTCAGCCCCGCCCTACTTATTCCCACTTGTCGGATTGAAATGCATATCGAAGCTATAACCGGGCAGCTTAACCGCGACCGTGTAATCCGCCTCAATGTACACCGCCGATATTCCCGGAGTGCTGATGCGCTGCACCGTCAGCTGCTTGGCCTCGATCGGCAGATCGTGCTCTCTGGCTTTGCGCAGAATGGCGTTGCGGACCTCGTCGTCCGTTCTGGAAGGATTCGCTCCCGCCACCATGGCCTCCGTCTTCAGGTCGTCCTGAAAACTGTAATTGGCCATCAACGGCGGAGCCACCTGGAAAATACACACAAACACCGCAATAATCGCGAGAAATCCAACCAGAGCTTTTATAGTTCCCATAGTCTGAAATTGCGCCACCGAGCCGGCGCAAACTTCAGGCCTTGGCTCGCAGCGCTCCTTGAAAATATTCCACTAACGCCGCGATCCTAACATCGCGTACCTCCCGAGTCGAGCGTAGAACCACTTCCACAGTATCTTCGGTAACCTTGTTCCCGACCGTGATTCTAAAGGGGATACCGACGAGATCCGCATCCTTGAACTTCACTCCCGGCCGCTCATTCCGGTCGTCGAGGATCACGTCAAATCCCGCTGCCTCAAGCTTGTTTGCGATATCGACCGCAGCCTTCAGCAAACTTTCATCCTTCACATTCGTCGGCGTGATAACAATCTCAAACGGAGCGATCGTCGAAGGCAGCCAGAACCCATTCTCATCGTTACTCTGCTCCACCGCCGCCGTCAGAATGCGCTCGATCCCAATGCCGTAGCTGCCCATGATCGGCGTAACTTCCTTGCCGTTTTTGTCGAGCACCCGCGCCCCCATCGACTCCGTGTATCGGTATCCCAGCTTGAAGATGTGCCCGATCTCCACTGCCGTGTCGATGCGCAGCGCCTTCCCGCAACTCGGACACGCCTCGCCCGCCGTCACCGCACGCAAATCGGCATACGCCGTGGGATGAAATTCCTTCCCCGGCGTTAAATTCTTCACGTGATAATCCTCGCGATTCGCTCCCGCAATCAGATTCGTGCGCCCTTCGAGCGCTCTGTCGACAAGAAGCACTGGAAGCGCCGTATCCTTCTTTAAGTCCTTCGCCCACTCAATTCCCAACGGCCCCAAATATCCCGCAGGAGACTTGAACAGCGCCTTGATCTCACCCTCCTCCATCGGCCGGGTCGCGACCCCGACCGCCCCGTTCAGCTTCGCCTCGTTCAACTGATGGTCGCCGCGCATCAGCACCACAATCGCCCGCGACCGAGTCTTGCCCGTCTTCGCATCTTTTTTGTCTTTCTCCGGCACCAGCTCTTCCGCCATCAAAGCCAGCGTCTTGATCTTGTTCTTGGGCGAGACTCCCAGAAACTTCGCGACATCTTCAATCGTCTTCTGTCCCGGAGTGTGCACCTCCAGCGGCTCTCCATCGCCCTCCGCCTTCAAATCTTCAACGGCCTCCAGCTTCGAAGTAGCCTTTTCCATGTTCGCGGCGTAATTACACCCGTCGCAGCTCACAATCTGATCTTCTCCCGCCGCGGTCCGCACCATGAACTCGTGCGATTCCTTCCCGCCCATCGCCCCCGAATCCGCCTCCACCACCATGTACTTCAACCCGCACCGGTCAAAGATTCGGCAGTACGTCTCGAAATGCTTCTTGTAAGAAACATCCAGTCCCGCCGCATCGATGTCGAATGAGTACGCATCTTTCATCATGAACTGCCGCACCCGCAGCAGCCCCGCCTTCGGCCGCGGCTCATCGCGAAACTTCGGCGCAATCTGATACCAGATCTGCGGCAACTGCTTATAGCTGCGCAACTCCTTCAGCGCAATCGAAGTCATCACCTCTTCTTCGGTCATGCCCAGCGCCAGGTCCGCGCCCTTGCGGTCCTTCAGCCGAAAAAGGTTCTCGCCCATCAGGCTCCAGCGTCCGCTCGCCTCCCAAATCTCCCGCGGATGCAGCGCCGGGAGCAAAAACTCCTGCCCAATCTTGTCCATCTCCTCGCGCACGATCCCCATGATTTTGTTGAACGACCGGTTGCCGAGAAAAAGGTACGAATAAAGTCCCGCCGCCAGCTGCCGGATGTACCCAGCCCGCACCAGAAACTTATGCGAAGCCACCTCGGCATCCGCCGGAGCCTCGCGAAGAGTAGGAATAAACAGTTCTGACCATCGATGCATAAGTGATCTTCCCGATGAAAAGTGGAATTGATGATTGTAAATGATGGCGTAGAAAGCCCTATTGCAGCGGGAGGGTCTATGTGGGGACAGCCGTCCTCGGCTGTCCGCCGAGCGCAGCTCGGCGAGCCATCTACGGATAATCGCCGGAGGAAAACACACCAATGACGCACTGACTCGCTGCTAGGTTCTCGGTACTAAGAAGCCAGCTGCCTGAGAATCTCTTTCCCCAGCTTCTGCGTCTCGGCGAAATGCTTCTGATACTCCACAAACAGCCGGTTCAGTTCCAGAGCCTTGTCCGTCGAAGGATGCTTGCGCAAGATCATGTCACGCACATGCACCGGGTTCGGCAGGGTTGCGTCTTCCGTCAATTCTTCCAGCGCCGTATTGGGATCGTAGTGATACATAAGGCCTCAAATTATTGAGCGATTTTGCGATCGGGCGATTGCGCCATTGAAAATCCAGAGTAATTTAATGCTCATTCGTTTTTCAATCGCCCGATCGCCCAATCACTCAATTCCTACACTAATTCTGTGCTCCACAAATCATGCAAATGCACAATTCCCTCCAGTCTCCCACGCCCATCCACCACCATCAAAGAGGTAATCTTTTTCTCCTCCATCAGCGCCAGCGCCGTCGCGGCAAATTCTCCCGCCGCAATCGTCTTCGGAGCGCGCGTCATCGCCTCAGCTGCCGTCAGGTCAAGCACATCTTTCCCACGCTTCTCCAGCAGCCGCCGCAAATCTCCATCGCTGATAATTCCCACCAGCTTCCCGCTCTCCACCACCGCCGTGACGCCCAGCTTCTTGCGCGACATTTCATAGATCACATCTGGCATCTTCGTCCGTGGACCCACGCACGGCAGCGCCTCACCCGTATGCATCAGCGACTCCACCCGTGCCAGCCGCTTCCCTAACTTCCCTCCCGGATGCAGATTCGCAAAGTCTTCTTCCTTGAACCCTCGCTTCTCGCTGAGCGTCACCGCCAGCGCATCTCCAAGCGCAAGCATCGTAGTAGTCGAAGCCGTCGGCGCCAGCCCCAGCGCGCAAGCCTCCTCCGCCACCGAACAATCCAGCGCTACCTCCGCCGCCGCCGCCAAAGTCGAACGTCGAGACCAATCCCCACTCTTGTCATCCCGAGTGAAGCTTGGTCCCGCGCTTTCGCGGGACCAAGCCGAGTCGAGGGACCTGCTGTTCGAGGGTGCCCCAACCTTGCCGCGCTTTTTGCGGCCAGGGTGGGGGTTTTGAATCTCATCCCCTGTCATCGCAATCAGCGGCACTCGCAGCCGCTTGATTGTCGCCAGCAACGCCAGAATTTCTTCCGTCTCGCCCGACGCAGATAAAGCGAGCACCACATCCCCCCGCACCACCATTCCCAAATCCCCGTGCAGCGCCTCCACCGGATGCAGATACAACGCCGGAGTCCCCGTCGAGCTCAGCGTCGCCGCAATCTTGCGCGCAATCAGACCGCTCTTCCCCATCCCTGTAACCACCACGCGCCCCGCGCACGAGAACATCAAATCCACCGCTCGCTGAAATGGCGCTGCCATCGGCCCGCCAATGCGATCCGCAAGCGCACGCAGCGCTTCCGCCTCAATGCGCACCACATTCTCGCCCACATGTTTCATGAAGACGCGATCTTAGCAGACACCAGCGCCAGATGCCGCGTTTGCTTCCTAAGCGATGCCTGCAATCAGGCTGCGACACCCGGGCCGCTCGAATCGGCGAATGGCGAATCGGAAAGAAAATTTGTCGAGAGAAAATGCTGCCGCCGCACTTGCGTTGCCGCCTTCCACGGATCCTGAATGCGCGCCACCGATTCATCCACCATCGCTTGCAGCGCGTCAGGAATCGCCATGCCATCCTGCCACACCGTCTGAAAAATATGGCGCGCCCCTCCATCACCGAATTGATTTGCCAGATCCAGCGTGAATCCGATGGCACGCTCGGTATTCAGTTGCGGCGCATACTGCCCGATCAGGTTCAGCGATTTGCCAAAATCGTCCAGTGCCGTCCTCACATGCACTTGCTGAAACGGCTTGAACAAAGCCGCCTGACGGAAACGGCTCACCCACGGTTCACGAATAAGGTCGTACGCTGCGTCGGTGGTTTCCCCGGTTGCCGGGTCGATACCACCACTCGGTTTCTGGGTGTGGTCAATCATCCCGTCAGCCACGCTGGCGTCGCCTCCGCCAAAAATACTTGCGAAGTCGTTTGCACCAGCACTGCGAAATGCCTTTAAAATTTCCATAAGCCGGCCTGGCTTCTGCGCCCATTGAATCAGGCCGAACGACATGCCAGCCTTATCGCCGTTCAAGTTCATCGCGCCGAACTTCCCTGCACCCTCCATCTGCGCCGTCACGCTCAGGATCTTCGCCATCCCTCCATAAGCAAAGTCCAGCACCAGCGTCATATATCCGCGCGAAAGGATCGGCGACGGAGCCGGAGCCTGCACCAGCGCTTGCAGCGTCTGCGCATCCACTTGATTCCCCGCCGCCAGCCCTTGCTGCACACGAAAGTTCTGCACCGCAGCACTCGTAGCCGGACCAAACTTTCCGTAGTCAGGACTCAGCAAATTCGGCAACCCCCTCTGCCCGTGCCCAATGAGCATCCCTTGGATCATGCCTACAGACTCGGTGTCAGGGTCGCCAGGTCCAATCGCTATTGCCCCCGCGGCTCCCAGGTTCAAATCATCAATTCGCGGAATTCCACATAGAGCCATACCATCCTCCCACTGCCCCATCTCCTGACGATGGATCGCCGGACCATGATCTCCGGATGCTGGGTCTCATGCTGATGAATCCAGTCACCCACGGCTCCCAATACCACTAGTCCCGGTTCGATCGCAAGCGAAAATCTTTCTAGACTCGGTGTCGACATCCTGCGACGAGCAGCCCCGCTAGAAATGGTCGTCGCTGCTCTGCGCTTGTACCGGCCTCTGACCCAGAATGGCAAGCCCCTTCGCCTGGATCATTCGGTCCCACGGCCCCGCCTGCCAGTTATCCTTTAACTTCGTCGGATGCTGCCACGGAGGCAACGTCACCATCAAATTTTTTGCCATCGAGTGCAAATACGGTTCATACATCGCACGCAACTTGTTCAGCTTCTGCCGCGCTTCATCCCCAGTACGCAACTTGAACCCGGCCGCAGCCAGCGTCGCTAGCAGCTTGTTGTAATCCTCGTCATCCAGCCGGTCCGGCGCCTGCGGATCGTAGCGCGCACTCACCACCTGGGCTAAATCCACGGCCGCATGCCGCGCCATGGCGAAGGTCAACCGCGCCTGTCCCGGATGGATCCCATCAACTCCCGTGATCAACAGCGACGTCACATCCAGCATCGCCTGCAGCGCTCCCAGCCACGACTCGTTGCTGTGTTGCGAGCGAAAAAAACTCAGCACGGGATACGAAAGATGACTCTCGAGCAGTTCTCCAGACCATCGTTCCCAGTCGCGCAGCACGCCATCGAGCACAATCTGGTCCAGTGCGGTCGTCCCCGCCAGCCGCACCAGCAATTCCACCGCCGTCGGCGGAGATCCCGCACGCGCATCCAGCATCGAGATCTGTATCTCCCGCCGCGAAAATGAAGCGTACACCACCGGCAGATAACCGATCACCACTCCAAGAAACGCGAAGCCCATCCCGGCTTCAAGCACGGAAAGCGCCCGGGCTGGGCCAGAAGTCGGCACAATATCGCCGTAACCCAGCGTGAAAAAGGTCTCTCCGCTGTGATAGATCAGCTTGCCAAACGTGATCGGTTCTCTATTCAGTTGTTCGTGCTCGCCAATCCCAAATTGCAGCAGGGCAAAGCCAAAGATCAGGCTCGCAGCCCAGAACGCCAGCAGCATAATCAGCGACAGCGGGCCAAAGTATCCCAGAAAACTCTGCTGACGCGACGGAGGCCGCATATGGCCGGCAATCTTTCTCCATGGAATCCACGTGCGCCGGTAAAACCACGCCGTCAGCCTAAACTGCCGCGTCACGCGGCGCGGCAGCACCACCGTCTCAAACGCATCCAGCAGCACCACAAGGATAATCACAACGCCGAATATAGCCGCCAGAATGCTGCCGTGATGACTCATGAGCTTATTGTCGATGCGAAAGGAAGGGTAACAGATTCGCGGGAAGAGAGAACGCCATTGGAGGAGCGCAGTTCCAAAATCTGGAAAAGCCGCGCATCAATAGCATGGAAGCGACTCCGAAGTACCGTGGAAGAGCGGCGCTTTAGCGCCGCGTAAGCATTCCAAAATTCTTGCCGGGCTTTAGCCCCTACTGCGGCTTCTGCTGCGCCGGCGGCGTCTGAGCCGCAGGAGGCGTCGTCGTCCCCGGCGTCGTCGCCCCCGCCGGCTTCTTTGCCACTGGCTTCTTCTTCACCACTGGTTTCTTCGGCGGCTCGTTGTCGTCGACCACAACTTTCTTCGGAGGCGCCGCAGGAATCGCCGCCTGCGCCGTCTTCAAGTCCGCGCGCAGCCGCACAATCTCCTGCTCTTTCGACGCGGCCAGATTCTCCATGCGCTCCGCAATCTGTTTCCGCGTTCCCTCAAATCCACTGAGATCATTCGCCAGCGACTGGAAGTCGTCCTTCGATCCAAACGCTCCCGTCGATTCCACCACGCTGCCCATCACGTCATACAGCGCATCGAGATTCCGGTAGAGCCGGAACGTCGCCGGAACATCTTCCGGCGCGTTCCGCACTTTCGCGATCATCTCCGGCAACGCACTCTGCAAATTGCGCTGGACCGAATCCACATTGCCCAGCGCCTGCTTCTTCGTGCCGCCATCTGTCTTCCAGCGCTCGATGCGCAGCTTCGTAAGGTCGGCCTGCGTGCTCTTCGAGGTCGTCTCCAACTGCGCCAGCAACCCGTTGATCTCCGTCATGGAGGAGTAAGACACCGGCCCGCCCGCCTGCGCGGAATACGCTGGCCCTTGCCCCTGCACCGAATAAGCCACCGCATTCGGCGCTGGCGCCGCAGAGGTTTGCCCGACCGCGCTCACGGCCAACACGAGCCAACCAAGTCCAAAACAGCATGAAATTAATTTAGGGTTCATTGTTCGCAGAGACGGTGGCTTGATGCATCCAAGTAACGACGCGTCCAACAGAATGATGCGTCCAACTAACGATGCGTGCAACAGAATATAGATAAGCAGAGGATACTACAAGACGCAACGTTCTTCGGCAGTCGTGCAGTTTGGATTGTCATCCTGAACAAGCGTTCCTTTGCGCAGTGAAGGATCCGGGCGAGCCGCGCGAAGCATCGCGTTCTTTTGCGACGCAATAATCGCGCGTTCGGCTCGCTTCCTTATCAAACGCCTCAGATGCGCTACCCCCGTCCGCTACAGCAGCCCGCCAGTTTGGATCGCCAAGTCATTCAGCGCCATCTCCAGCTTCGTAATGGCCGCGCCAATCTCTGGATGTTCTCCGATCTTCTCTTGCAGGGCCTTTAGAATCTGTTGAGCACTTTTGATATGCGCCTCTGCCTTGGCTGGATTCGATCCGGGATTGCGTTCGCTCTGTGTTTCCATGGCAACTGGCTCCCTGCGTCATTCACGACAGCGTTTCCCCTCATTCTACGCATCTGACGCCCATCGGGAGGGAACGGGGCGACGAAAATCAGGCGTTTCGCTCGCGCTCGTCAATGACTGTGATGGCAATTTAACGGTAACTACGAACTAGGATTCCAGTTCTCGAGTCGCCGGGCCCCGAGAACTGGATCGGTTAGCGAGACTTGAGCGCCTC
Source organism: uncultured Acidobacteriaceae bacterium (assembly GCA_964407505.1). GTDB lineage: Bacteria > Acidobacteriota > Terriglobia > Terriglobales > Acidobacteriaceae > Sulfotelmatobacter. The sequence continues at coordinate 29,364 of CAYOVU010000206.1, forward strand.
GCGCGCCTTATCTGGTCTCTCGTTTAAACGGCTCGCGCTCTAGTGGTGTCGCCCGCCATGCGCACCACCGCGATATCCGGGGAGCGCGTGTTCAGCCCTCGCTTCGTGGCCAGCGTCGCCTACGTTGCCTCGGCCATCCCGCGCCTCGTTACCCTGGAAGTGGTTGAAGCGCTCCGCCCCACGCTCGGGCAACGGTCCAACGTAACCGTGATGAGGATCAAAGCGGTTGTCGACATGGCCGAAAAAGCCGTGAGGGCCGTGAAACCACGGACCAGCTCCAAGAAATACCCCGCCAACAAACCAGTCGGGTCCATAGTAGCCGTAAGGAGCACAGTCATACGGGGCATAGTCGAAATACCCGTAAGGGCACACGGGAGCCACTCCGATGTTTACGCCGACGGCAACCTGAGCGGGCGCCACAGGTGCACAGCATAAAACGCCAGTAATGAGAACTGCGAAAGCAAGCGCGCTGACTTTGAACATGATTCCTCCTTGATTCGTAAAGAGTTTCGACCTCGACAACTGAGCGCCAGCATAATACCAACCATCAGTACCGGCAAGTCGGCCCATGGGATAGTGATCGCGATCTGTTCCCGGTTGGGCAATTGCCGGAAGTGACGGTTGTGAATAGGCGATCGCGCTCATTGCGTCCCGCAGCCTTCAATGAGTGCAATAGCGATTTATCAACAGCTGGTCAGGGTCAATCTCGCCTTATTTCGGGAGCCTTATCGGCACAGCCATGATTGTGGCCAGCATGGTTGCAACCACCTTCTCATCGCCACCCTTGATGGCAAAGGCATCCGCCGTACAAACTGTCAGTGTTCGTCCTGCTTTCTTCACTTGCGCTCTAGCCACGAAGAACTCGCCCGCAGCGGGCGCTAGGAGGTTCACCTTTAGCTCCACGGTGAGGACCTCTTTATCATCAGGTGCCATGGTTAAGGCGGCATAACCGCAAGCAGAATCCAGCACCGCAGTGATCGCCCCCGCGTGCAGATAGCCGTTCTGTTGCGTAAGATTCGGCGAAAATGGCAGGCGAATCTCCATACCACCTTGAACCACTCCTGTAAGTTCGGCCCCCAAAGTGGCCATGAAGGCCTGCTTGGAAAAGCTCCGTCGAACGCGTTCCTCGTGCCTGGTCACGTATCTCCTCTCGGCTCGGGCCTCTAAGTCACATTTTTCGCAATGATAAATGCTAAATGCTTCTTGGGAGATGAGCCTTGGAATCTGAACCGTAACTGTTATAGCCAGGCGATAGCGCTCAAAAAACCGCGCTAGTTGGCAGATACACCCCATCTGGATCGATAATAGTTAAGACAATCGAAACCAGCGCATCCAACTAGACGTATGACTTGCATGATCACAACCTCACGACTGCTAAATCGCACACTCCTAAATGCCGTCATCCTGTGCGTGTTCAGTCTGACTCTAGCTTTCCAATCCCACGCCCAGGAACTCGCCCACCGCCTGATCCTCAAAGACGGCTCTTACCAATCCGTCACCAAGTATGAAGTGAAAGGCGATCGCGTTCGCTACCTCAGCGCCGAGCGCGATGAGTGGGAGGAACTTCCCTCATCGTTGGTCGATTGGCCCGCCACCGAGAAATTCGAGAAAGAACGAACCGCCCCGCCCGCCATTCCCGAGGCCGCCCTCATCGACAAAGAAACCGACGCCGATCGCGAAGCCGATCTCGCCCGTCTTCCTCAGGTCGCTCCCGGACTGCACCTGCCCGAAGATTCCGGCGTCTACCTGCTCGACACTTTCAAGGGAGAGCCGCAAATCGACGAGATGCAGCAGGCCGAAGGCGACATCAATCCCAACACCCGCGGCAACCTCATACGCGGAGCTCTGAATCCCATCACCGGCGCCAAGCAGATCATCGAACTCGACGGCGAACACGCCACTCTTCGCGCCCACGTGGCCGTCCCTTCCGTCTATATCAATCTGGATGACGACCCAGATCTCAATCATCCGCCGCCGGGCGAAACCGCATCCTCCAAGCCGAATGAGCCCAGCCTCGACGCCCCGCGCTCGCAGGCACAGCGTCCCGAGCAGCCGCAGCAACCTGTGCAGGCAATTGTGCCATTCGATCGCTTTCGCATCGTGCGGGTTCAGGTGAAAGGCGGCAAGCGCATCGTGGGCGACCTCAAGCGCAGCGCGACCGGCAAAATCACTCAGCAGCAAAGCGCGGTGAAATCGACCATCGACAAAGTAAGCGGCGGCTGGCTGAAACTAACTCCAACCGAGCCTCTCACCCCCGGCGAGTACGCCGTGATTGAGACCAAGGGAAAAGATGGCATGAACCTCTATATCTGGGACTTCGCTGTAAACCCCAACGCTCCCCCAAACGCCAACCCGTGGAAACCGGAAGCGAAGCCAGAAGCACCGCCGAAGCCGAAAGAAAAGAACAATTGAGCAATCTGCCGATTGAGTAATCGAGCGATTGAAATCCCCATTCTTTCAATCACTCAATGACTCGATCACTCGATGACTCAATTCATTCAATCTCTCAATTTTTCTACGCTAGGTTGGCGTGAATGCCAAAACCTTCGGCGACCTTGCGGAGCGATTTATCCCGTGTCCACAAAAGCGTAGGCGAATTGATAAAGACGGACGCTATCAAATGGGCATCAATCAGGCCGATGCCCCGGCTATACAAACCGCGAGCCTCAATCATCAGCCTCATCTCCGCCAGTTGCGGCATTCGCACCTGCGGTAACCGATCCAGCAGCGCAAGCGTTTGCGCCCGTTGCCGCAACGATCCCAGGGCAAGCTCCGCAATGATGAACGGATGCATCACAATCCGCCCTTGCTGAAGATGCTTGCTCATTTCTTTGTTTCCCGAGCGGAGGTGGTCGACCCAAATCGATGTGTCGGCGAGAATCAACGCCGCCTCATCCTGCGGCGCGGGATATTCTTCAATTCCGGCATTGCCCCTCCCAGAGAGGCTAATCTGCGGGCGCTTTCCCGCTCGATGAGAGCTTTGAGCGCTTCCCGGACCAACGCCGTTTTCTCTTCTACACCAGTGAACTCCTGTGCAATACGTACGAGATCGTCATCCAGCGCAAGGGTTGTTCTCATAAAACTCCAGGCACTGATTATAGCATCAGATGATGCCTCTTTTAGTGCCTAAGCTAGAGAGTAGATTAGGAATGCTAGAGGTTGAATCGACGAGTCCCGAGGGACTACCGAAAATAGCCCGGCGTTTCAACGCCGGGTGGGCAGGCAGACAATGAACCGTGTCCCGGAGGGATGCCTGAACAAGCAACGAACAATGGACCGGTCTGGCGATTGAGCAATCGAAAATCCACATTCTTGCAATGACTCAATGCCCCGATGACTCAATCTCTCAATTCCTCAATCTCTCAATTCCCACACTTCAGCCCCCTCACCGACGTACTCTAAAACTCTCCCTCAAACTCCCTACACTTGCTTAGGGAATTCACATGAAAAACGCCGCGATCGTCTTACTTTTCGCCACCATGGCAGTAGGACAAAATTCAACCACGCAAGCCAACTGTGTGGCGAACAGCAATACGCTGAATTGCATGACCGCTACCCTGCCACAACCACAACGGCCAGATACAGTCCAAATTTATCAACAAGGGTATCAGGTAGGGCAAGCCATCGGAAACGCTGTTGCCAATCGCCGCGCAAATCATTGGATCAAGAAATATTGCAAGATTCATCCCGGCGAAGCGTGGTGGTATAACTCATCCGCAACCGGATACTTGGACGGAACCTGCCCCGACTAAGCTTATTTCTCATAGGTCAATTGAGGATTGAATGATTGAAAATCCACATTCTTTCAATGACTCTAATGACCCGATCACTCAATTTCTCAATCTCACTTCATCACTCCCCGCTGCGCAATCCCAATATTGTCGCGGGTCGTATTCTTCACCAGATACATCATCTCGTCGGCCTGCCGGATGACGTCATGCGCATCGCGCGCGTCGTGCGGATAAGTCGCCAGCCCGATCGAAGCTCGAACATTCAAATCCAATCCCTCGGTGCGGCAAAA
>CAYOVU010000207.1:0-8514 GCA_964407505.1 uncultured Acidobacteriaceae bacterium
CTGAAAGAAGGCAGTGTTTCGTCGGGCGTGCGGAGGGTGGAGGCAGTCACTGGCACCGGCTCGCTTGCTCATTTCCGCAAGGATCATGAACTCGAGAAAGTAGTGTCGGCGGTGGTATCTCCCACCCTTGCCCAACAGAAGGGCAAGGATGGGGCACCCTCGGACGACAAGATGTCGGCATCGCCCGCTGAGTCTTTGAAACTCGAACTCGAAAAGAAAGATTCGGAGATCAAGCGGCTTACGCGCGAACTGGATTCGGTGCGCATGAAGTCAGCGTCGTCTTCTACGGCGAACATTGGCGATCAGATCAAAGAGGTAAAGGGCGTTAAAGTTCTGGCACATCGCGTGGACAATCTGGAGCGCGCACAGATGCGCACGCTGGTCGATCAGCTGCGCGATAAGATCGGCTCGGGCGTCGTGGTGCTGGGGTCGGCGTCGAACGGCAACGTGTCGTTGATCGTTGGCGTCACCAAGGATCTCATCAACAAGGTGCAAGCGGGAAAAGTCATTGGCGCCGTGGCGCAAAAAGTTGGCGGCAAAGGCGGAGGTCGTCCCGACCTCGCCGAGGCCGGCGGAAAAGACGCCGCGGCGCTGGATTCCGCGCTGCACGGGGCTTACGCGGTCGTGGAGGCGCTGCTGGCATGAGCGCTCCCGGCAAGTCCCTCGAAGAGCGTCTGCACTTCGTCAAGCATAAGGGCCACGCGATTTACGTCATCGACTTCACGCATTGCGCCGAGAGAGAGATGTTGTTGCTGCTCGACATGGTTCGCGCCGATATCGCGCGGCATGCGCCTGGGTCACTGCTTACGCTGTCGGATTTCACCGGCGCGGAGGTCGATAAGAACGTGGCGACTCGCATCAAAGAAGTTCTCGTGCTCGACCGTCCGTACGTGAAGCGGGCGGCGTGGGTGGGCACGGAAAATATGCCGCACATTTTCTACGAACACTTCAAAAACTTCTCACAGCGCGACCTGCCTACTTTCAAGACGCGAGAAGAAGCGATGGAGTGGCTGGTACAGGACTGAATCCCATCCGACCGGGTCCGGCATTCTGGTTCGCGCTGTTGCTTACGGCGTAGGCGACTGGTGCAGAGTCTGATCCAACAGCTCCAAAAGTTTTCGAAAAGCGCGCTCGGCCTGTGGCTGGTTGTAAACCGGACTGTCGGACGAAGTCCAGCTGTGGTAGGCATCCTTGTAGGTTTCGCTCTCGTATTTTCCGCCCCAGCGTTCGAGAGCTGCATCTAGCTTGACAATGGCCTGCTCCGGCATGCTGCGGTCGTTGGTGGCGTGGCCAAAATACAGGCGCGCCTTGATTCGAGACAGCGCCAGATGAGGACTGTTGGGCGCATCAGTATACAGGCCGCCGCCGTGAAAAGATGCAGCGACTGCGACCTTATCGGGCCGCGCGGCGGCCGCGAACATCGCCATCTTTCCGCTGAAGCAGTAACCTACGACGCCAACCGTGCCCGGGCGTGTGTAATTTTGTGACAGCAGGTAATCGATGTAGGTGGATGCATCGCGCTCAATGAGTTCCGGGGTTAGCGGAGTGCTCAACTCCGCCATGCGTTTTTTCCTAGCTTCCTCGTCCAGTGCTCGCAGGGAAGGGAGCGGCGCGCGGCCGGTGCGGTAGAAAATATTCGGCATGAGAACGGCATAGCCCTCTTTCGACAATCGCGCGGCGGACTCGCGGTTGGCGGCGCGGATGCCTCCAATATCGGTGAGATAGAGAACGCCCGGCCATTTGCTCTCGCCCTCGGGGCAATAGAAAACGCTATCGCTGCTGCCTTGCTGCGTCGGAATTTCGAGTTCACGTTCGGGCATCGCGGGACCTGTTCTCCTGTCTGGGGTTGCGGAAGATCGCGCTATCGCGCTCTGCTTGCGGTGTTTCGATGCTGCGTGGCGCTCGCAGGATGCTGCGACTTAAACGAGCGCTAGTCGTGCTCAACTTCTCCACTTAAGCGTGACCGGCCCCGCCATTGGATGCTTCATCTCTCCCCCGGTACGTTTCGCCTCTAAATATGCGGCCTTCAATTCGAAATACCATTTCGCGGGACGGTCGGCGTCGTCGATCAGCATGAGATGCGGATTGTGGCTCAGGCCTTCGGCTTGCAGTTCCATGGTGCGGCGGTCTTGTTCGACGAATTTGGCGAAGACGAACTTCAGCAATTCCGCGCCGAACGGGAACCAGCGGAAAATATTCCAAGCGGCGACCACGTCGATGCGGCACTGATTGCGGGTGATCGGCGTTACGGTCGTCAACGAGGAGAACCAATACTTCCCCGCTCGAATGGTCTCGCGGCGCAGATTTGGAAGAACGAAGTCGATGGTAGTAGTGATCGAATCGGCGTCGGCATAGAGGCGCAAAAGCTTGTAGGGCGCGGAGTTCGAACTGGGCGTGTGGGCGCTCATGCGAAAGCCGTTCGGAATCGGCTCAATTTTTTTCTTCTTCTCGTGAATGCTGTGGCGGCTGCGCCACCACCAGGCCTGATGCACAAACGGCCCATGCGCCGGATCCATCAGCCCGATGATTCCGTGATCAATGCTGACCGGCATATCTGCAGTAAGGTAAGCGAGTTTATATTTTTCGTTTCCCGACACCCCGAACTTCTCGACCTGGGGCGCCGCATCGGGAGCCTCTTGAGGCTCAGTAAATCCCGTGCCCGGCGGACCGGGGTCCGGCATGTAGACCCATACAAAATCATCCTGATCTTCGCAAGGATAGCTGCCGGCGTAGATGCGCTCGACCTTCAAATTCTGGTCAGCGGTCAGCGACGGAATGTGCTGGCACTGGCCATTGTGAGCATCGAAGGTCCAGCCGTGATAAGAGCACTCGATATTTTCTCCATCGAATTTTCCGCAGTTGAGCGGCATGCCACGATGCGGGCAGGCATCGCGGAGGGCAAAGGGATGTCCCAGGCGATCGCGTCCGATCACGAGCGGAATCTCAAGCAGCATCGCTTTTTGCAGCCGATTGCGATGGACGCGGTCGGCTGGCAGAGCCCGATACCAGAAGCCGGTGAGCATAAGCGAATCGGGCTTCTGGCGCTGCGGCGAGTCGAGTTCAGGCATGGAGTGGGGATTGTCGACGGTTGATTTTAGCTTGCCGATTGAAACACATATGCTAGCATTCGCAGGACTTTTAGCGCCGAATTCGTGGAGGAGCCCCCATGGAATTTATCGGTCATTTTCGCAGGCTAACCCCGGTGCAGCGAAATACGTTCATTGCCTGTTTCCTGGGCTGGACGCTGGACGCATTTGATTTCTTCATTCTTACCTTCTGCGTCAGCTCCATTGCCACGCAATTTCAGGCAAAAGTTTCCGCAGTCGCAGAGGCAATTTTCCTGACGCTGGCGATGCGGCCGGTGGGCGCGTTTCTGTTTGGCGTGATGGCCGACCGCTTCGGGCGGCGGCTCACACTGATGGTGGACATCATTGCGTACTCCGTGTTTGAGCTGGCGTCGGCCTTCGCTCCCTCGTTGAAGGTTCTGCTCATCATGCGCGCATTGTTCGGCATCGCGATGGGCGGGGAGTGGGGCGTAGGCGCTGCGCTGGCATTTGAAACATTGCCCGCGGAAGGCCGCGGATTTTTCTCTGGCCTTTTGCAGGAAGGTTACGCGGCAGGTTACTTATTCGCGGCGCTTATCTATCGCACTCTGTTCCCATCCATCGGCTGGCGCGGAATGTTTATTGTAGGTGCGCTGCCCGCGTTCCTGGTGATCTACATTCGCACCAGGGTCGACGAATCGCCCGCCTGGTTGCAAGGCAAGGTCGCGAGGAAAACCGAGGGCCACATGGGCAAAGACATCATGAGCTATGTGGGCACATTCCTTTTCCTGGTGCTGCTGATGTTTGCCTTCAATTCCTTCAGCCACGGAACGCAGGACTTGTATCCAACGTTCCTGCAAAAAGACCATCACTTCACGCCGCAAACGGTAGGACTGATTGCGATCATCGCCAATGTGGGCGCTCTCCTGGGCGGGATTTTTTTCGGCACCTGGTCGGAAAAAATTGGCCGTAGAAAAGCGATTGTGATCGCGGCCCTGCTCGCGATTCCGGTTACCCGGTTGTGGGCGTACTCGCATACGGTGCCCATGCTGGCGCTGGGCGGCTTTGTGATGCAATTCATGGTGCAGGGCGCGTGGGGAGTCATTCCGGCGCACTTGAACGAACTTTCGCCGTCGGCAGTTCGCGGAACGTTTCCTGGTTTCGCCTATCAGATCGGAAATCTGCTTTCTTCGCGCAATGTGGTGATCCAGGCCAAACTGACCGAGCAGCGCTACGGCGGTATATTTGCGCCGGTGCTGGCCTGGACCGTCCTGATCATTGCAACCTTGGTGGCGGTTGTGACCTGGAGCGGGCAGGAACGAAGAGGTGCGGACCTGTCGAACACGAACTGAGCCGATCCAGCGGAACGGGGGTGACAAGTGCAAAACTTGGCACACAGTAGGCGGAACGCCCCATCGGATCATTGTCATGGAGCCATTCCTGTGGTAGGGTAGGTAAAATTTCACGCCTTCGTAAACACATTTTCACAGGCCCCCTCGATGTCGCTTTGCGCGAAAGCGTGTGCAGGAGTACCGCCACTATGAAGGAAATGATGGACCCGCCTCCGGCCCGGACGTCGGACGATCAGGATAATTTTGCCAACCGCAAACTGATTCGTCCAGCCTTAACGCGCGTAGATCAAAATCATGGCAATCAAGGCAACCACAACTCCGGCCACACTAGCGCGAACCATACGTCTGGTGGGGAACATCGCGACCGGCCGGGCCGGCATGAGCGCCCGGAACGCGGCCAGGACAGGGGGTTTGAACGAGGCGACCGCGGCGAACGATCGATGGGGGGCGGCGGAAGAAAGGCTGCTCCTCCGGAGCAGACCAACGCGGAGAATTTCTACTACCAGAAACAGATGCAGTCGAGGACTCCGATGGTGATTGTGTTGCGCGACGGCGAGGAAGTGCACGGCATCATCGAATGGTATGACAAGACCTGCATCAAGGTAATTCGCGAAAATGGCGCACCGAACTTGATGATCTACAAGCCAGCGATTAAATACATGTTCAAGGAAGACGAAAACGGACGGTAGTTTTGTTCAGCAACGCCTGGTCTTGCGAATCCAGTGGTCACTCGTAAGCATGGAACTCTCTTAAAAAAAGAATTAGTAATTTTGTAATCGATAAATTGAAGAACCGGATCTAGCCCAGTCGCAGCATCTCGATTACTCAATTACCAAATTTCAAAATTACTCAAATTTTCTTTTCGTCAGTTTATGGGAGAGATGCTCCCGTTGACAATCTCTCTTATCTCCCATAGCATCAATCACTTGAGGGATCATCCAGACGCCGTACCCGGGGGCCGTTCGTGATTAAGCTCGACATTATCAACGAAGTGGTAGCCAGAACGGGCATTACCAAGACCAAGGCCGAGCTGGCGGTGGAGACTGTTTTTGAGAGTATGAAGAAAGCGCTCGCCCACGGCCATCGCATTGAGCTGCGAGGATTTGGCGTGTTTAATGTGCGCCCGCGCAAAACTGGAATCGGACGCAATCCACGCACCGGAGCTGAGGTGTCGATTCCTCCGGGGAAGGCCGTGCGCTTCAAGCCCGGGAAAGAGCTGCAGTCGATCGATTGAGCAGCACAGCTTCTAGCTCCTGGCTCCTCGCTTCTGGCCTTTCAAAACTTCCAGTTCCCAGCTCTCGCTTCGCAAATTCGTTGAGCATGGCGTTCGAGCAAAATTTGAGCAAGACTCCCCGGAACCGCCCTTCGTCCGCATTCCTGACAGTCGTAGTAGCATCTAAAGAAGACCTCGCTGAAATCGCGCGGCCCAACAACCGTATGTCGGAATCCAGCCTGCCCGTTGTCTCCTCCACTGCCGAGCTTTACCGGTCGATCCCGGTATACGCGGCGCGCCAACCGCGTCCGCGTTACTGGCTGCATGCGTTACTGCTCGGGCTGACCTGCTTCACAACGTTAGTGGTGGGAGCGCGCATGCAATACCATTTTGCGCACGGACAGCCAATTTTCCTGCTCGACGACAGCACGGCCTCATTCTTCCCCGTGAAGTGGGCACTGTCAGATCCCTCCCGTCTGTTGCTGGGGATTCCGTTTGCCGGCACGCTGATGTTGATCTTGCTGGCCCACGAGATGGGTCATTACCTTTACTGCAAACGCTACGGAGTCTGGGCGACCCTGCCGTTTTTTATTCCCGCGCCAACCTTGATTGGAACTCTCGGGGCTTTCATTCGAATTCGCTCGCCAATTCGCTCGCGCACGGCGCTGTTTGACATTGGCATCGCCGGACCGATTGCGGGATTCGTCGTCGCGGTTGGGGTGCTCGCGGTTTCGCTCGGGCTGTCGCAACCAATCCGGGCCGGAGCTCCGTCTGCCGATCTGGAACTCGGCTTCCCCCTGATCTTCCACGTGGTCCATCGTCTGCTGGTATGGTTTGGCGCGGGTCAGGGCGTCGCTGGTTTGCCGCTCGATCGAGTGCTGCTGCATCCCACGGCGATTGCGGCATGGGTGGGCATGTTTGCCACCGCGCTGAATCTCCTGCCCGGCGGCCAGCTGGATGGCGGGCATATTGTGTTTTCGATTGCTCCGCGCACCCACCGCTGGATCTCGTGGGCCACCACGATCGCCCTGCTGTTCATGGCTTACTATCTCTGCTATGTGTGGTTTGTATGGGCGATTCTGTTGCGCTTGAGCAGCTTGCGCCATCCCCAGGTCGCCGAGTGGCCGAGGGTCGCTGGTTCACGTGCGCTGTTGGCTGGCTTCGCGATCGTTATGCTGGTGCTTACTCTGGCGCCCGCGCCTTTTCTGCATTTCTCTGGGCAGGAAATCATTGGCGCGATAAGAAAATAGAAGCTGACAATTCCTGGCCAGCAACGTCAGCAGCTCGCCGGAAAGGTCGTCCCTCTCGTATACTCCTCTATTCAATCGTTTTAATTGAAACCTGGGAGAGCGATGCATGAAAAATATTGCGATTGTTCCAATGGCATTGACGTGTCTGCTTCTCGCCTCTCTTTTCGCACCCGCTCAGACGATTTCAGTCGACGCCTCGCATCCCACCAATCAGTTCGTGCCCAAAGAAACCTTAGGCGCGGGCGTTGACCGCATTGCGGTGGAGGCAATCGACAAAGATCTGCTGCAACCGACGCTCGACAAAACTTTGGCTTCAGGTTGGCAACCGGTCACGTACCGACAAAACACCGAGCTCGCCATCGAGGCATGGCACTGGAATCCGCAAGGGACATGGAGCAACGGCGGCAAGGGATATTTCACCGGCTCCGCCGATCCCAAGGAGATGATTCGCTATTCCTATGGCTATGCCTTGCCGCGCCGCGGCACCACGCGCAACGACGGGACCGATAACGTTGGCTTTTCCCGCCTGACCGATGGCGATGCGAACACTTTCTGGAAGAGCAATCCATATCTCACGCAGCATTTCACCGGCGAAAGCGATGCGCTTCATCCCCAATGGGTGGTGATCGACATGGCGCAAGTGCAACAGATCGACAGCATCCGCATCGCATGGGGAGAGCCTTATGCTCGACGCTACGCGGTGCAGTACTGGACGGGCGAAGATCCCATCAAGGCCGTGACGCGCGGAGTATGGCAGACTTTTTCGCAAGGCACCGTTCTGGATGGAAAAGGCCACACCGAGACCATCCGCTTGAGCGGCGCTCCCACCGCGGTGCGATTCGTCAGAATCTGGATGACGGAGTCGTCGAACAGTTGCGTTGCTCGCGGCGGCAATCCTAATGATGCCGTCGATTCTCAGAAAAATAATTCTCAGAAGGCCGTCGATTCTCGGAATGACGACCCGCGGGATTGCGTCGGCTACGCCATTCGCGAACTTTATCTCGGCACCACCACACTTGACGGAGCCTTCCACGACATTTTGCGGCATACTGCGGATCAGGAGCAGACGACAACTTATTCTTCGTCGGTCGACCCCTGGCACGAGCCATCGAATCTGGGATCGACCAAGCAGGCGCAGATGGGTTTCGATCTTTTCTTCACCAGCGGTGTGACGCGCGGCCTGCCCGCCATGATGCCGGTCGCGATGCTCTATGACACTCCCGACAATGCTGCGGCGGAGATTGTTTATTTGAAGAAGCGTGGCTATCCCATCTCCTACATCGAGATGGGCGAGGAGGCCGACGGCCAGTACATGTTGCCCGAGGATTATGCTGCGCTTTACCTGCAGTGGGCGACCGCGATCCACCGCGTGGACCCCTCCTTCAAGCTCGGCGGGCCGTCGTTTCAAGGAGTGAATAGGGACATCGAAGTCTGGCCCGATGCGAACGGAAAAGTTTCGTGGATGGGACGGTTCATCGATTATCTGAAACAGCACGGACGCATGAACGATCTGGCATTTTTCTCGTTCGAGCATTATCCCTTCGACCCGTGCCGCACGCCGTGGGGCATGTTGTATGACGAACCAGAGTTGGTCCGCCACATTACGCAGGTGTGGCATGACGACGGAGTTCCGCCCGATATGCCGATGTTCATCA